>JAPYNQ010000043.1 GCA_028289815.1 Gammaproteobacteria bacterium
CACAGCCTGGGCGCCGAATTCAAGCTGCGCTGGTAGTGGTTCGTATTTCCCCGGTCGGATGACCCCCATCCGGCCGTTACCCGTTCGGTTCCGGAACCCACCGGAACCGTTTTTTAGTTGAAGGGGCAGAGGCTTATTTTTGTATGGCTCGCCGACATGCAGGCCGCTTTACGCATTTTTCCAGCCAGTCTCTCAGATTTGGCCAGTCATGCAGGTTGATACGTGCCGGTCGGCACCATGAAAATACTGAAGCCACATTAAGGTCTGCTACCGTAAACTGATTGCCCAGCAGATATGGGTTGTCCTGCAAGGCTTGGTTCAGAACCCCGAATGGCTGGCGTAACAGGTGCAGGTTGTGCTCTACCTTGCTGTTGTCGCGCGCTTCTTGTGGCAGTACCCGTTTATGCAGGAGGACCGTCAGCAGGCTGTGTTCTACTTCTGACATCACCCAGAAGCTCCACATATTTGCCCGCGCAGCATCGGTGTCACTATCCGGAAATAATGGACCTCCATATTTTTTTGCGATGTACATGTTAATGGCCATGGATTCAAACAGGATCAGTTCACCATCTTTCATAGCCGGTACCTTTCCGTTCGGATTGATGGCCAGGTATTGGGCCGAATGTACTTCGTGACCATGGAAGTCAATCGATATGTGTTCGTATTCGATACCTGTTTCTTCAAGCAGCCAGAGTGGGCGCAATGAGCGAGAGGCTGACACGCCATAAATCCTGATCATGTTTGATCTCCTGTTTGTTTTGCGGCCGTGCCTGTTGCGACGGTATTGACAGTATTGTTGCTGTCGCCTTCGCAGGCAAGGGTTGCTGCCGGGATTCCGGCTGGCATACGGATTACTGCCTGAGGAGGAAAGTAATATTTCGGTGATATGCGGGATGGAGTGGTACCGGGGCCGGTTGCCTGCCAGTTTCCGGGCCAAGCCACCAGGCGGATCTGCTTCAATACCGTCGGCTGCGATTCCACAGAAGATTGGCACGAGGGGCTGGGATTGCAGGGACGTTTACAGTATATTGTTCAGCCACATTAGTAACATTCAGCGTGGGGTGGGCGCATAACAGTAGGTGACATTAGATGTAAGCCGGTTATAATCCGTGCGCGATTTTTCCGTGAGTAAGCGATGTCGGTGGTTTTCGGGGGATGGGCCTGTTGGCCCATTTTTTGTTTATGCGAATTTATTTGTGCGGATAACCGGGTTTACCGAAAATGAATCCGCTCCTGGTGAGGATTGAAAATTTGTTGAAGCCTGCCATAGAGGACCTTGGCTATGAGTTTGTCGGGCTGGAATATGGTGACCAGGGAAGAGGAATGTTGCTGCGGATTTACATTGATAGTAAGGCCGGTATTCAGATATCGGACTGTGAAGCGACTAGCCGGCGTGTCGGCGCACTCCTTGATGTTGAGGATGTTATAGCGCGACACTATGATCTGGAGGTTTCTTCGCCAGGGCTGGACCGCCCGTTATTCAGGGCAGAGCATTATCGGCGGTTTATATCGCGGCAAGTTAAAATTGTTATGGCGGTGCCTCAATCAGGACGTCGTCGTTTCACCGGTGTTTTACGGGACTTTAATGGCGAGCAGATTATTATTGAGATGGATGATGAAGTATTCGAATTACCGTTTGCTGATGTGGCGAGCGCAAGGCTGGTGCCGGAATTCAAGTGAGTTGGGCGAGCCGCTGGCCTGTTTAGGAGTTGATTGAGGATGAATAAGGATATCCTGTTGGTTATTGATGCCGTGTCCAATGAAAAGGGCGTGGATAAGGAAATTATTTTTCAGGCGATGGAAGCGGCATTAGCTTCTGCTACCAAAAAGAAAAATCGTGAGGATATTGAGGTTCGCGTATTGATTGACCGCGCCAGCGGAGACTATGAGACTTTTCGTCGATGGGAAGTTGTCGATGATAAGGGCGAAGACGGTGAGTACCTGACGGAGCTGGAGTTTCCGGCGCGCCAGCTGTTTTTGCGTGATGCGGTGGAGCAGATGCAGGGAATCGAGGTCGGTGGCTATATTGAAGAACCTATGGAGTCCGTCGAGTTTGGCCGAATTGCTGCGCAGACTGCCAAGCAGGTCATGGTGCAGAAGGTGCGTGAAGCCGAGCGTGCCATGATCGTCAGCCAGTATCAGGGACGCATAGGTGAACTGGTCATGGGCATCGTAAAGCGCGTGGAACGTGGCAATGTTATTCTTGATCTGGGGCATAATGCGGAAGGTTTTATAACCAAGGACGAAATGATACCGCGTGAAGCGGTTCGTAATGGTGATCGTGTACGGGGGTATTTGATGGATGTGCGTTCCGAGCCGCGTGGACCCCAGTTGTTTATTTCCCGTACTTGTCCGGAATTTCTGATTGAGCTCTTTAAACTCGAAGTGCCTGAAATAGGGCAGGGTATGATTGAAGTTAAAGGTGCGGCACGTGATTCGGGAGCAAGGGCCAAGATTGCCGTGCAGTCCAAGGATGCCCGAATTGATCCTGTCGGGGCATGTGTGGGTATGCGTGGTTCTCGTGTACAGGCCGTGTCCAATGAGCTGAGCAGCGAGCGTGTTGATATTATTCTCTGGGATGATAATCCGGCACAGTTTGTTATTAATGCGATGGCCCCCGCCGAGGTTGTTTCCATTATCGTTGATGAAGATCTGCACGCTATGGACATTGCCGTTGCCGAAGACAAGTTGGCCGAAGCCATCGGACGAGGCGGCCAGAATATTCGGCTGGCCTGTCAGCTGACGGGTTGGGAACTTAATGTTATGAGTGAATCGGAGGCACTTGAAAAAAGTGAAGTGGAGTCTCAGAAGTTGCAGAGCCAGTTTATGGAGCAGCTGGATGTTGACGAAGATGTGGCGCTTATTTTGGTGCAGGAAGGCTTTTCCACCGTTGATGAAATTGCTTATGTCCCTTCTCAGGAGCTGCTATCCATTGAAGAGTTTGGAGAGGATATTGTTGAAGAGCTTCGCCAGCGTGCGCGTGATTATCTGTTAGCCCGGGCTATTGCAAATCAGGAGGTTTTGAGTAGCGCGAAACTTGCTGATGATCTGTTGTCGATGGAAGGCATGGATGATGAGATGGCGGTCAAAATGGCGGCGAATGGCATTGTTACCATGGAAGGTCTTGCCGAGCAGTCGGTTGATGAACTCGTGGAAACAATAGGTATTGACGCCGATAAGGCGGCGACACTGATTCTTGAGGCCAGAAAACCCTGGTTTCAGGAAGAAGGCGCTGATGCGGGGGAAGCTGAATGTCGAGAGTGACTATAAAACAGTTTGCCGAATCATTTGGCACCCCGGTTGAAAAATTGCTTGAGCAAATGACCGATGCCGGATTGCCGATAAAGTCCTCTGATGACACGATAACCGAGGACCAGAAGGTGCAGTTGCTCAGTCATCTTAGTGCCGGACGTGGTGGCGCATCCCGCTCAGGTGCCTCAAGAGGCGAGAAGATTACCCTTAAACGTAAATCCACAAGCGAATTAAAACAGGGTGGCATGCGCAATAAGACCATCAGCGTCGAGGTTCGCAAGAAACGCACATATTTAAAACGGACATCGACTCAGGAAAAGGAGACCCCCGTATCTGCCGAAAACACTCCAGCAGTTCCGGCCCAAGCACCGATACCGGAACCGGTCTCTTCCGTAGAGAAAACTGCTGAGTCTCAATCTGCTACAGGCGACGCTAAAAAGGAGGAGGCGCTTCGTAAGGTCATGGAGCAGATTGAAAAAGAGGCTGTGGCACTCGGGCAGGCTGATATCAAGGCCGCCGAGGTGCGACAAAAGGCCGAGCAGGAGCGCCGGCAGACGGAAGAAGCCAAGGGTAAGAAGGAAAAGTCCAGAAAAGGCAAGAAAAAGGCGAGTGAGGGGCGCTATGGTCGGGAAAAGCTGCATGTTACGGGTGACGGTAGCACGAGGCGTAAGAAAAAGAAGCGGCCTCGCCCGGCGACTATCACGGCCCAAGCCACGCAGAAATTTGAAAAACCGACTGCGCCGGTTATCCATGAGGTGACGATTCCCGGCACGATTACTGTAGGTGAGCTGGCTCAAAAGATGGCGGTGAAGGCCGGTGAGGTTATCAAGGTCATGATGAGCCTAGGTACGATGGCTACAATTAATCAGGCGATTGATCGTGATACCGCTGTAATTATTGTTGAGGAAATGGGCCATAGGGCGAAGATGGTCAAAGACACGGATATTGAGCAGGAATTGCTGGAGACTACGTATAGCAATGATGCTGAAATGCTGCCGCGTCCGCCCGTTGTGACCGTTATGGGGCATGTTGATCATGGTAAGACCTCGCTGCTGGACTATATTCGCACGACCAGGGTGGCCGACGGTGAGGCCGGTGGTATTACGCAGCACATAGGTGCTTACCATGTCGAGCTGGGTAGGGGCATGGTGACCTTTCTGGATACGCCGGGCCATGCGGCTTTTACTGCGATGCGCGCACGTGGTGCTCAGATTACCGATATTGTGGTTTTGATCGTTGCCGCCGACGACGGTGTTATGCCGCAGACGAAAGAGGCGATCACTCATGCGCGCGCCGCCGGAGTGCCTCTGATTGTCGCTATTAACAAGATTGATAAGGAAAATGCGGACCCGGACCGTGTAAAAAATGAACTGGTGCAGGAGGAGGTTATTCCTGAGGACTTGGGCGGTGATAATATCTTTGTTCATGTGTCGGCCAAGACCGGTAAGGGTGTTGATGAGTTGCTGGATTCTATTCTGTTGCAGGCAGAGATATCGGAACTCCGGGCCGTTGCGAAGGGTCCGGCCAGTGGTATCGTCGTTGAGGCCAGTCTTGACAGAGGCCGTGGTTCAATTGCAACCGTGCTGGTACAACAGGGCATGCTCAATCAGGGTGATATCCTGTTAAGTGGTAAGGAGTATGGTCGTGTTCGGGCCATGCTTGATGAAAGTGGCCGGGAAATAACCCGGGCGGGGCCTTCCATTCCGGTCGTGGTGCTCGGTTTATCCGGGACGCCGGATGCCGGCGATAGTATACTGGTTGTGCCCGATGAACGTAAGGCGCGTGAAGTGGCTGATTACCGTCGCAACAAGCAGCGCGAGCAGGAACTCGCCGCGCACAAGGCGGCTAAGCTGGAAAATGTCTTTGCCCGGATGCAGGACAGCGAAACCGTGGCACTCAATGTCCTGATTAAGGCCGATGTGCATGGTAGCGCGGAGGCACTGAAAGATGCTTTGCAGAAACTCTCGACAGATGAGGTTAAAGTCAGCGTGATTGCGGCGAGTGTCGGTGGTATCAACGAGTCGGACGCTCATCTGGCCGTTGCTTCAAGTGCTTTTGTTATCGGTTTTAATGTTCGTGCTGATGCCTCGGCACGGCGTGTTTCGTCAGAAGAAGGCGTGGATATCCGCTATTACAGTATCATTTATGAGGCGATTGATGATGTGAAACTCGCTATTGGTGGCCTGCTGGGTCCGGAAATTCGTGAAGAGGTTATTGGTATGGCACTGGTCAGGGATGTGTTCCGCTCTTCAAGATTTGGTACAGTGGCTGGTTGTATTGTCAGTGAAGGCGTGATTCGCAAAACTAACCCGGTTCGGGTTTTACGTGATAATGTCGTCATCTATGAAGGCAAGCTGGATTCCCTGCGTCGTGTAAAGGATGATGTCAACGAGGTTCAGTCCGGTACGGAATGCGGTGTCGGCGTACATGACTATACGGATATTCAGGTCGGCGATCAGGTTGAGGTTTTTGAGCGGACAGAAATTGATCGAATTTAAGAAAATCCGGGTTAGACCGGGGTCTCCTTGAAACTGCCATAGAGGCCTTTATTCATGTCACATGACTTTAGCCGGACCCGCCGTGTTGGAGAGCAGATACGCCGTGAGCTGGCCGACTTGATCCGCATTAAAGTCAAGGAACCGAACCTGGGTGTGTTGAGTATATTGGATGTGCGCGTCAGCGCGGACCTGTCTCAAGCCAGAGTTTATGTCAGCATTTTGCAGGATGACCCGCAGGTTATTCGCTATACTATGAGTGTGCTGCATGTCTACGGTGGCAGGTTGAGGAGTCATCTGGGAAGGCGTATGCGTATTCGAACTGTCCCCCGGTTCGAGTTTATTTACGATGACCTGATTGAAAGGGGCGCCGGACTTGGCGCGACTATTGACAATGCTGTACGGCAGGACCATCTTAAAGCCGCTCAATATGGTACTGGTACCGAAGATAGTGAACGATAAGAGCAGGTAAATGGGTAAGCGTCGTCGCCCATGCGGTCGTGATATACAGGGCATTTTGTTATTTGATAAATCTGCCGGTATGTCCTCAAATGCTGCGCTTCAGGAGGTGAAGCGTTTGTTTTTTGCGCGAAAGGCCGGCCATACAGGTAGCCTTGATCCGCTGGCAACCGGTTTATTGCCGATTTGCTTTGGTCATGCCACGCGGATTTCCAGTTTTTTGCTTGATGCAGATAAGCATTATGAGCTGATTTGTCAGCTGGGTATGACGACCACAACAGGCGATAGAGAAGGTGATGTTGTTACTACCAGTGATGTTCCCGAGCTGAGTGCAGCCCAGGTTGGGCCATTATTGCAGGCGCACTTCACGGGCCGGATTTCCCAGATCCCTCCGATGTATTCTGCGCTGAAGCATAACGGTCAGCGGTTATATAACCTGGCCCGCCAAGGTATTGAGGTCAAGCGGGAACCCAGAGAGGTTATCATCCGTAAACTGGAGCTGTTGGATATTGATAATGCTAGGATGAAAATCATAATCCATTGCAGCAAGGGAACTTATGTGCGTACCTTGGTCGAGGATATAGGCAAGGCACTGGGGGTAGGTGCCCATGTCAGAGAGCTGCGTCGTACTGCTGTGCTGCCTTTTGATAAGCCACAGATGTATTCTTTGGAAGAACTTGAGCAATTAAAGGCAGGCGATGTCAAAGAGCTGGATAAGCTGTTGTTACCTGCAGAGGCCGCACTGGTGAATTATCCTGATATACACCTTGGTGCAAATTCTGTTTTTTATCTTAAACGCGGACAGGCGGTACAGGTTCCACGTGCACCGACCAGCGGTTGGGTCAGGCTGTATGATGGAGATGCCCGGTTTATTGGCATGGGTGCTATCCAAGATGACGGGAAAGTCGTGCCGAAACGCCTTTTCTCCTGATATATCTCGCCGGGTCAGGAATTATCCGTGATTTATACGGGTTTCAGCTTGTTAGCGAATAGCTGTGTCTATACAATACGTGACCGTGCTTCAGGCGATAACGTGATCGCCGTCTCGCAAGCTATGTTTATTGTTAGTTATCCGGCGGATATGTCTGCTGTTTGACCTTATCAGGAGAAGGAAATGGCACTGAGTGCGCAGCGCAAGAGCGAAATTGTCGCTGAATACCAACGTAGTGAAGGTGATACCGGTTCAACTGAAGTGCAGGTTGCTTTGTTGACGCACGACATTAAGTCCCTAGGCGATCATTTTGACAGTAACAAAAAGGATCATCATTCACGCCAGGGTTTGTTACGAAAGGTAAATCAGCGTCGTAAGCTGCTTGACTACTTGAAGAAAAAGGATAGTAAGCGCTACCAGGATTTGATAGAACGTCTTGGATTACGCCGTTGAACCGAGTATTCCCGAGCCCGCCTTTTGGTGAGTTCCCTCATTTCCGGTTGTCAGGACCGGAACCCGTTAAATAACAGATAAGAGCAGATAAGTGAACCCTATTAAAAAATCTTTTCAGTTTGGTGACAATACAGTCACAATAGAAACCGGTGAAATCGCACGTCAGGCGACCGGAGCCGTCTTTGTCAATATGGACGACACTGTTGTTATGGTGACCGTGGTTTGTGAGCAGTCTGCGGAGCAGCGTGATTTCTTTCCATTAACAGTTGATTATCAGGAGAAGGTTTACGCCGCAGGTCGTATCCCGGGTGGGTTTTTCCGTCGTGAAGGCCGTCCTTCAGAAAAAGAAACCCTGACCAGCCGTTTGATTGACCGTCCGATTCGTCCGTTATTTCCTGAAGGTTTTTCCGATGAAGTACAGATTATTGCTACGGTGATGTCTCTGAATCCTGAGATTGACCCGGATGTGCCATCCCTGATTGGCGCGTCTGCTGCCTTGGCGATTTCCGGCTTGCCGTTCAACGGTCCTGTGGCAGCGGCGCGTGTTGGCTATAAGGACGGTCGATATCTGCTGAATCCGGCCATGAGTCAGGTCGAGAAGTCTGATTTGGATCTGATCGTTGCCGGCACGGAAAAGGCAGTGCTGATGGTTGAGTCGGAAGCGAATCTGCTGCCTGAGGAGGTGATGTTGGGTGCTGTCACATTTGGCCACGAACAGTTCCAGATGGTCATTAAGGTGATTAAGGAGTTGGCTGCTGAAGTGAATACGCCTGCTGTTGACTGGACGCCGCCGCCATCAGACGACAAATTGCACAAGCGTGTTGCTCAGGCCGCCGAGGCCGGTATTGTGGCGGCCTATCAGATAGCCGACAAGATGGCGCGCTATGGCAAGCTGAATGAAATTTCCGCGGCGGTTGTTGAGAGTCTGATGCAGGTTAAAGAGGGTGAGGTGCCTTGCTGGAGCGAGGCTGATATTGATAGCGCCATTGATGCCCTGAAAAAGAAGGTTGTCCGTGGCCGCATTCTGTCGGGCGAAAAACGTATTGATGGTCGTGATAACCGCACTGTGCGTCCTATTACTGTGCGCACGGGAGTGTTGCCGCGCACCCACGGTTCAGCGTTATTTACCCGTGGTGAAACTCAGGCATTGGTGGTAACTACTCTGGGTTCCGGCCGGGATGCGCAAATTGTTGATGCGCTGGAAGGGGCCAGAAAGGATAACTTTATGTTGCATTACAATTTTCCGCCATTCTGCGTGGGTGAGACGGGTCGTATTGGTTCAACGAAACGTCGTGAAATCGGACATGGTCGGCTGGCACGTCGTGGTGTCAGCGCGGTGATTCCGTCGCAGGAAAAGTTTCCATATGTGTTGCGCGTGGTATCTGAAATTACAGAATCGAACGGTTCAAGCTCTATGGCGAGCGTTTGTGGTACATCGCTGTCACTGATGGATGCCGGTGTTCCGATCAAGGCACCTGTAGCGGGTGTAGCTATGGGGTTGATCAAGGAGGGTGATAAATTTGCGGTACTGACTGATATTTTGGGTGACGAAGATCATCTTGGCGATATGGATTTCAAGGTGGCTGGATCCAAAGATGGCATCACGGCTCTACAAATGGATATTAAGATTGATGGCATTACCAGAGAAATCATGCGGCAGGCACTGGAGCAGGCGCATGAGGGCCGCATGTTCATTTTGGGGGAAATGAATAAGGTCATCAGTGAGCCTCGTGCTGAAATGTCTGATTTTGCGCCGCAGATGCTGAGCATAAAAATTGATCCCAGCAAGATTCGTGAAGTGATTGGCAAGGGAGGTACTACCATACGCGCTATTACTGAAAAAACCGGCGCTTCTATTGATATTGACGATGATGGCAATATCAAGATTGCCTCTCCGGACAGGGACGCGGCAAATGCGGCGCGTCATGCCATTGAGCAAATTACCGCTGATATTGAATCCGGCCAGACTTATGAAGGCAAGGTTGTTCGTCTGATGGATTTTGGTGCTTTCGTCAACATCCTGCCAGGCAAGGACGGTCTGGTGCATATTTCCCAGATTTCAGAAGAGCGAGTGGAGAGGGTAAGTGACAAACTGTCTGAAGGTGATGTGGTCAAGGTGAAAGTTCTTGAGGTGGACCGTCAAGGGCGCATACGCTTGAGTATGAAGGCCGTAGCCGCCGATTAGTGTTTCAGAAGCCGGATAATGAAACGGGCTTTGCAGAAATCACTTTTTTGACCCCGGCATGAGCCATCATGCTGATTGTCGCCGATGAGAATATTCCCGCTGTAGCCGAAGCCTTCTCTGCATTTGGAAACGTGCGCCTTCTGCCCGGACGGGAAATGCGGGCTTCTGACATCCGGGGTGCCGGGGTATTGTTGGTGCGTTCTGTTACCAGAGTCAATCGAGAGTTACTCGACGGCAGCCAGGTTGAGTTTGTCGGCAGCGCGACTATTGGTACTGATCATGTTGACCTGCCCTGGTTGAAGTCTCAGGGTATGGAGTTCGTCAATGCTCCCGGCTGTAACGCCGTTTCCGCAGCCGAATACGTGATTGCCTCTGTCTTGTTATGCGCTCGTCGGAACCACCTTGATCTTGTGGGCAGTACCGTCGGGATTGTTGGTTGTGGTAATGTCGGTTCCCGTGTGCAGGCGCGTTTTGAGGCTATGGGGTTTGAGTGCCTTGCCTGTGACCCTCCGAGGGCAGAGCGTGAAGGCACTGCAGGTTTTGTCGATATGGAAACCATATCCGGGGCCGATATTGTAACGGTACATGTGCCACTGGAAAGAGACGGTAAACATCCGACACTCGGGCTTATAAACAGAGAGTTTATTGAGAACCTGGAGCCCGGGACCATCTTGATCAATACCTCGCGCGGTAATGTTCATGATGAAAGTGCGCTCAAAGAACGGCTTGTCAGACAAGATGATATCCATGCCATTCTGGATGTTTGGAGGAACGAACCTGGCATTGATGCCGAGCTGGTTGCAAAAGCTGCGGTCGCAACGCCCCATATTGCCGGATACAGTATTGATGGTAAGTTGCGCGCCACCAACCGGTTATACGAGGCCTGGTGCCAATTCAGTCATGTCACCCCGGAATGGGATTATCAGGGGAGATTGCCCGAACCGCAGATACCATGTATCAATCTGCATAATATCGGAAGTCCGCTGCAGGCAATCTCAGTCGCGCTACCCGGAGTTTATGATGTGTTGCAGGATGATCGCACTTTACGTAATTTATGTGATGACCCGGACAAAGATACCGGGTCCGGTTTTGATCTGCTGCGCAGGTGTTATCCGGTGCGCCGTGAATGTGGAGCATACCGGGTCGCCGGTCTAAATCTGTCTGAGTCTGTTTTATCTGCTCTGGAAAGGTTTGGCTTTATGCTGACCTGAGTACTATGTTATTTATCTTTATAAACGTTCGCCGTTGACTTCAGAGGGAGAGCTTGTGGAAACCTTAACAGAACGTATCCTGTATGCCAGCCGCTGGTTGTTGGCCCTTGTTTATGTTGGTTTGAGTTTTGCCTTAATACTGCTGGGCGTTAAATTCTTTCAGGAAGTCATCCACTATTTCCCATTGATTTTATCCATGTCCGAAGCCGCACTTGTGCTGGTAATTCTCTCTATGGTCGATATGGTGCTGGTGGGTGGTTTGGTCGTTATGGTGATGTTTAGTGGTTATGAAAACTTTATCTCCCGGATCGATATCGCCGAGGGTGTTGAAAAGCTGTCATGGCTGGGTAAGTTGGATGCCGGCTCTCTGAAGCAGAAAGTGGCGGCTTCCATTGTGGCCATATCTTCGATTCACCTTTTACAGAAGTTTATGAATGTGGAGCAGGTGGATAACGATAAATTAATGTGGTACGTGATTTTACATATGACATTTGTTTTGTCCGCCATTGGTATGTCTTGGGTCGATAAAATGAATCAGCATTAGGAAAACATCCGGTCCCGGTTCGATATTTTTCAGCTACGGAAAGCCGCAAGGGAATAACAATAGCCAAAGACCATACCGGCATTTATCAACATGAAGTTAAGCTATTGATTTTGAAGGAAAGTAAGTAATTTTTTTGCTGGGGAGTTATATGCTTGGTTCTTTTCCCTGCAATGCAGACGAGGGCATCTTTCAGGTAATCCCTGCCGTTCCTGAATCGGTCCAGACCTTGTGTCGTAGCTGTCGCAGTTCGAGTCTCTTATGTCGCCTGTGTGGTGATTATGATCGGCTACGATCCGTAGCAACATTGTCTTTCATATACTGATTTCGATTAAAATGCTTTGCGTCACTTTAAATTTATGAATAGGTGTTCACAGGGAGCGCAAGTATATAGTCCTCCTTTACTGTGCCATGGACCTGAACTATCTTGAATTTGAGCAGCCGATCGTCGAGTTGGATGAGAAAATTTCCGAACTGGAAAATGCCAGTAAAAGTGGGGATTTTAATGTTGAAGAGGCGCTCAAGAGCCTGCGCGAAGAACGCAGGAAAATGATCGAACGTATTTTTGCCGATCTGACACCTTGGCAAACTTCACAAATGTCACGCCATCCTCAGCGACCTTATACCATTGACTATATCAACCGGATATTTACGGACTTTCAGGAGCTCCACGGTGATCGCGTCTTCGCGGATGATCCGGCTATTGTCGGTGGTTTGGCGCGATTCGATGGTCGTCCGGTCATGGTGATCGGACATCAGAAGGGGCGGGATACCAGTGAGAAAATCCGCCGTAACTTCGGTATGTCGAGGCCTGAGGGCTATCGTAAGGCCTTGCGGCTTATGAAAATGGCGGAGAAATTCAACATGCCAGTGCTGACATTCATCGATACGCCCGGTGCTTATCCGGGTATTGGTGCCGAAGAACGCGGGCAGAGCGAGGCGATTGCCCGTAATCTACATGTTATGTCGGTTCTGAAAGTGCCTGTCGTATGTACGGTTATAGGTGAGGGCGGGTCCGGTGGCGCGCTGGCGATTGGTGTCGGTGATCGATTGTTTATGCTGGGTTTCAGCACTTACTCGGTTATCTCCCCTGAAGGCTGTGCCTCTATTCTCTGGAAAAGTGCTGAAAAGGCCGAAGAGGCTGCTGCCGCTATGGGTATTACGGCGGACCGGCTTCAAGAACTCGGTCTGGTGGATGAGGTTATAGAAGAGCCGCTTGGTGGCGCACATCGCGACCCGACCAAGATGGCTGAAACGCTCAAGAGCACGCTTTCGGGTGCCCTTAGTGAACTGCGGCAATTGCCGACCGGCGAAATGTTGCAGCAGCGCTATCATCGTCTGATGAGCTACGGACAATACAAAGAATGACTCATTGATTCGTCGGTATCGGCCGTTCATGCCTTTTTCCGCAGAAAAGTTGCTGTCCTTGTGTGGTCAATCCAATGATGTCCGGCGATTGTGGATAGCCTATAGCGGCGGCATGGATTCTCATGTTTTACTGCATCGAGCTGATGCACTTCGTTCCGGGTTGCCTAGTATTGCCGGGGCGATACATATTCACCACGGTTTAAGCCGTTATGCCGATGTTTGGCAAAGTCACTGCCGGGAAGTCTGTGCCGACCTCGGTATTCACTTTGTTTCAGAGAAAGTGGTCCCGCAGGAAGGTGAGGGCCCGGAAGATAAGGCACGCAGGGCCCGTTACGCGGCTTTTATGGGAATCATGCAACCGGGCGATGCGATACTAACCGCTCAGCATGCAGACGATCAGGCGGAAACTCTGTTGCTCCAGGCCATACGTGGAGGCGGGCCGCGCGGAATGGCAGCCATGCCGGCAATCTCTTTACTAGGTCGTGGTTATTTGCTCAGACCGCTATTGGGGATCAGCAGACAACGGATACTCGAATATGCCGAATGGCATGCCCTGCAATGGATGGAGGATGAATCAAACGAGGACATCCGATTTGACAGAAATTTTTTAAGAAACCAAGTGATGCCGCTAATCAGGCAACGCTGGCCGGCAGCATCACGAACCCTCGCACGTACTGCTTCGCACACCTCCGCATTGGTTGCTTTTAGTGATGAGCTGCTGGAAGATGAGCTGCAACACAACGAAGGAAAACGCACCGGCACACTTTCGATAGTCGCTCTGCTCAAACAGCCGGTATCACGTGCTTCACTGCTCATCAGGGCGCTGTGTCGAAAACGGCGGATTGCTCCCCCGGCAACGGTGCACATCGCGGAGCTGCTGGAAAAACAGATCTATGCTGACGTGGATCGACAAATCCGTATTTGCTGGCCTGGAGGTGAATTTCGTCGTTATCGTGATGATCTCTACGTTATCCATCCGTTGGCGGAGATAAAGACATCAGAATGGCAATATGATTGGAGTGGTAATGGTATCTGCGAGATACCGGAGCTGGGAGGTATTCTCAGGCTGGTTAAAACCGTGGGCAGGGGCCTGCGACCTGATCTTGTAAGTCAGGGAATTCGGGTCAGGCCGCGTCGGGGTGGTGAAGTATGCGGGTCCCGGAGAGGCAGATACGCCCGCGGGCTTAAGGCGATTTATCAATACTACGGGATTCCTCCGTGGGAGCGGGTGAGGACCCCTCTGCTTTTTATTGGCGGTAAACTGGTAGCGGTGGCAGGTGTAGCTATCTGTGATGCAGCTGGTGTGGATGGCTCAAAGGCAGGATTCAGTGTGATCTGGCAGAGAGATACTGCCGACACTTGAGTACAGGGCCAGAGGTCGCCGGTGCTGTTTTCAAAATTGATGATTGGCTGTAATCAATGGTGATGATACTGCTCTGTGGCGCAGGAAATTAAGACCCCACTGGGTTTTCCGGTCGAGGATTTAGGTGGCTTGTATTAACTCTTGGCAGGCTATCAGCTACCAATTATCTGATCAGGGAAAAGATTGGGTTTCGTAGCGATATACCTTGATCGTTTTGCTCCAGTGACCATACGGCAGTGCTGCCTTGCGCTTCAGTTCACGCCAGAATGCTTCTTTTTTCGGCAGGCTTTTCCATACGGAGGGTAGAAAGGTACTGTGTTGGCCGGCATCTTCAAGTATCAGGCCATCCACTCCGGGGCGCAGCTGCCGGAGCAGATCTGTTTCGGAAGAAAAGTATATGGGTCTGGTCGAAGTCAGTATGGAGATGTTTATATCCAGTTCATCCAGTTCTTTCCCGGATAAGGCCGGGAAGCGAGTATCCTGAAATGCGGCGGCATAGGCGTTTTCATTGATATCATCTGCAAGTGAGCGCCTTGCCTCAAGTGAGCCGATACAGCCTCGTAGCTGTCCCTGCTTATTCAGGGTTATGAAAGTAGCACGTTTATGGCGCAGATGCTTGGGGTATTTATTCGCCTCTATAGGCAAAGGTTGGCCATGTTTTAAGCCATGCAGGATGGATTGATGTGCAATCTCAATGAGTTGCTGTCCTTCCCCCCAGGTATATCTGCTGCTGATGATGGGCGGGGTCAGAATATACGATCCATATCCGACGACGCGGTGTTTATTACCGGCAGTATCTCCCGAGTTGCGCAGGTCAATTGTTTCGATGCCATAGCCACGTTTTCTGGCTAGGTGCAGGAGGCCGCTTATCGGATTGCGACCGCAAGCGTCCTGGTGAGAAAGCCTTTCATACTCAAGACGGTTAATATGTTCCGATGTGATGCGGTCTCTTTGCTGGGCCGCCTCATAATCAAGGAAATGGCTCAGGTCTGAGCTGATGACGATCAGCGTTTCTTTACCTCCCCATAGTGTTTCCAGCAATTCGGCGACTTCATGCGCAGTTGTGTCGCCAACCACAAAAGGCACAAGCTGAAAGTCTTGCAGACAGGTTTGCAGAAAAGGCAGATGAACTTCCAAGCTATGCTCCTGTGCATGGGCTTCGTCGCTGGTAATGACCTGCGGCAGGCTGCTGACTTTTTGTATTGCATCGATATCTATCGGGATATTACCCAGAGGAGTGGTGAATTTGCCCACGCTGACTGTGGCCAAGCCATTAACGGCTATGCGGTGCACGGGGCCGAGTAGTATGACCCGCTTTATTTGCTTGCGCACCGGTTTGAGTCTGGCGTAGGCGGTTGCGGCCACGGGTCCCGAATAGATATAGCCGGCATGAGGGACGATCATAGCCTTCGGCGCCTCGGATGTTTCTTGCACACCATCCAGATACCGGTGCAATAATGCTTTTAACTCGAATGCCTGTGCGGGATAGAACGAGCCCGCTACGGCTGCCGGACGCGATGTCATCATAAAGACGCTCCGTCAAAAATCTTAGCAGGTAATGAAAAGGTATCAATTTCGTCGATACACCCCAAGTTGAAACGGTAATTGCCGGGGGCGCGCAGGGTCTCATGGAAAGGGTATATCCCGCAGCTTTTACAGAAATAGTGCTTGGCTATGCCGGTATCAAATCGGTAAACGGACAGTGCATCATGCAGGATGTTGATATTGGCGTCCCCGGCCGGTATGACGAAGGAGGACATCAGGGCACCTTTTCGTTTGCAGACGGAACAGTTACAGCGAAGGCCGTCTGTAATCTCTTCGGATCGGAAGCTGAATGAAACATCTCCACAATGACACTTGCCCTGATAGGTTTTCATATTTCAATCCACTGACATGTCTCATATTGAATTATAGCGCGGAAAAATCGTATTGTCTGTAATATGGGTGCACTATATTCCGGGTTTTGAGCCAATATGAGTGATACTCCAATTGAATCAGGTGTGCCGGTGACGCCGACTCGGTACTGGCATCGGCTGGATGATGGTCGGGTGCAGTGTGATCTCTGTCCGCGCCATTGCCGTCTGCATGAGGGTAAGCGGGGACTGTGCTTTGTGCGGGCGCGTAAGGACGATCAAATTGTTTTAACTACCTACGGGCGATCCAGCGGTTTTTGTATTGACCCTGTAGAAAAAAAACCACTCAATCATTTCTTGTCCGGAACCCCTATTCTTTCTTTTGGTACCGCCGGCTGCAATCTGGCCTGTAAGTTTTGCCAGAACTGGGATATCAGTAAATCACGCGAAACGGATACGCTTGCCGCAGCTGCCACGCCCGAAGCCATTGCAACGGCGGCAAGGCGGAATGGTTGTCATAGCGTAGCCTACACCTACAACGATCCGGTCATATTTATGGAGTATGCCATCGACATTGCCCAGGCCTGCAAGGAGCAAAATATCTGTTCTGTCGCCGTTACTGCCGGATATATTGATGAAAAGCCTAGGGAGCTTTTTTTCAGGTATATGGATGCCGCTAACATAGACTTGAAGGCCTTCACGGAAGATTTTTATTACCGCCTGACCGGAGGGCATCTGCAACCGGTTCTTGATACATTGATCTACCTCAAGCGGGAAACCAGTGTTTGGTTTGAGTTGACAACGTTGGTGATTCCGGGACAAAACGACTCTGAAAAAGAGTTTGAAGAAATGACACAATGGATTGTGGAAAATCTTGGTCCCGATGTACCTATACATTTTACGGCGTTCCATCCAGACTGGAAAATGCGTGACCTACCACCTACGCCGGCTGCTACCCTCATTAAAGCCGCAGGTATCGCCCGCATGAACGGCATACATTACGCCTATGTCGGCAATGTCCACAACAGACACTATGCCAGTACCTGGTGTCATGAGTGCGGCGAGCTGCTCGTGGAGCGGGACTGGTATGTTCTGGGAGAGTGGAACCTGGATGAAAAAGGCTGCTGCCGCAACTGTGGTACATCGTGTGCCGGAGTTTTTCTACCATCTCCGGGTGACTGGGGTGCCCGGCGCAAGCCGGTGGGTATTTGATGGTTCCGGGTGTCGTGTGTAAAAGGGAGTTTGGTATTGCAGACTGGCATGTAGTCAATATTGTTTGTAGTGGCGCGACCAGATTGTGAAGTGTCGGGTGCATGGATCGGAGTGATGGCAGGTGTGGGCATGAACCCGCTCATGCGGTACGGTCTGAAAGTATTTTTATAAATGCAAGGGTGGTAAAGTCCATAGCACAGGACATTTTTTATGCCGAAGACAAGTGGAGGAATCTTGGTGAAGATTTTTGCGCCTATTCCGGTTTGGTGATATGTTGGGCCGCCTGATCAAAAAAACGGAGAGTCATGAATACTACTGTCGTCATATTTGCTAATTCGGTAAAACATGAAAAGCATTGCGTTGCAGGCAAAGATGTAGATTCTCACTCATGGATCAGGCCAGTCTCGGATACTGAAGGTGCGGAATTATCAGATCAGCAGTGTTTTTGTGAAAATCCTCATGGGCGATTCAAGGTTAAACCACTTCAAAAAAATTGAGATGAATCTCTCTCGGCATGTGCCACTGGTCAACTAACCGCCAAATTATCTTATATCCGATGATGTATGGCGGCAGAGATATCGAATTGAAAAGAGCTAAATCTCAGGTTATTTAGATATCCCTGATAGTTTATGGGGAACTGGAAACAAAGTGAGCTATGCGCAAATTGAGAGTAAAATAATCAATATAGAACAATCTCTTTATCTTATACAAACTAGTGACTTAGAACTCAGGAGGGTAGATAACAGAAAGCGTGCCATCTTCTGTTATGCTGGTATAAATTATGATCTTCCTGTAACAGATCCAAATTTTGATAGACAAGATACTGATCCTGACCATCAACAGATACTCTGCATTAGTCTTGGCGAAAAGTACGATCCTTCAGGAGGCAATAATTATTCGTGCTATAAAATTGTTGCAACAGTCGTATAGCTGGAGCAGGCCATGAAAATATTTACTATTGGCTTTACCCGGAAGGATGCAAACAAGTTTTTCTTACTCATTAAAGATAATCATGTATCCAGAATTATCGATGTGAGGTTAAACAATATATCTCAGCTTGCCGGTTTTGCCAAACAAGATGATTTGAAGTATTTTTTGTCGGAATTATATGATGCAGATTATATTCATCTTGAAGATTTGTCTCCAACAAAAGATATTCTAAGTGATTATAAAAAGAAAATAATTACATGGGAGGCTTACAAGGATAAGTTTTTGGATCTAATGGAAAAAAGGAATATTGAGCATACTGTGGATAAAGCAATGTTAGATAATGGTTGCCTGCTATGTAGTGAGCATAAACCGCATTATTGCCATAGAAGTCTTGTAGTAAACTATCTAAGTAATCATTGGGATACGGACATGGAGGTTGTACACTTAATATGAG
>JAPYNQ010000044.1 GCA_028289815.1 Gammaproteobacteria bacterium
GTGTATATGCTAAATACTGATAAATAATGACATTGACGTTATCATTGGCTGTACCATAATAAACACGTAGAGGTATATCATAAGCATTACTGTGTAATAATTCGTATCCCTTTACTTCAGATAAAAACTCTTTTTGTGCGCGCCGATATGGTGCAAATATTTTGATGACATACTCCTTATTATCGCTGATAGCTAATGCAGTCAGACGCTTTCCTGGCAGCAAGCGCAAAGACCGGACACAGATATAATTCCGCTGATTCTTATCGGAGATTTGCAAGGTAATTGTACATTCCGAGAAAACTCCCTGTTGTATAATATCAAGAACTGACATCACATATCCTCATTTTCTGTATTTTTCGATCTATCAAGACCTGGTCGATTAGCATAAAGATATTCAGCTCGATGCTGCACATCTAACCAGAATCGCTTTTTACTATTGAGAGAATCATATAATGATTGTCGACAATACTCTCTTATAAATCTCAGATAGTCACGGTATGTCAGCCCGACATCTATGCTCGAAAAATACAGGCTTGCAATATCTTTAATCAGCCAGCGAACAGGCACCTTCAGTCGAATCTGTGCCCGATGCAGATCAATGACAAAAATTTCCGGATCGCCTACAGGATTTTCAATCCATGATCTTTTAATATGCAAATGGCAAATGTACATATCCCGGTGATTGATTCCATTATCATGGGCATGTCGGACCAGTGCGGCAACTCGACGGATAATTTTACGCTTTATCTGCACAAAATTATCGAGGTGCCGCCAGTTCAGCGCCAGAGCTTCAAGGCTGATTGTATCGGTCAGCTCCAGAGTAATCAGAAAAGACTTCCTTGTTGCCGGATTCCATCCCTGTTCCCCGCAGGCAACAGGTCGTAGAGATGGTACACTTATCATCTGTAGTCGCTTTAGTGCCCGCCATTCGTTTATGGCACTCACTACCGGCAGGCGCCCCTGAAAAAGTTCTTTGAAAATTTCACGCCAGCCTATTCCAGTATGTCGTTTTAGAAAAAATACCTGGCCGCCATATTCAAAACGCAGGGTCACACGCCCTTGACCAACACGATATATCTCGCCATCAAGATTTGCTACCTGCTTGAATACCTCGGTCGGCGGGAAAAATGACTGATAATCGGTATCAACCCGGATCATCTGTTTGCCTTGCTGCAGCAAAATTGGCAAATAGCAGCAGATGCGGCTTCAGCCATACTGTATAAGTCTTGCGTCCGACCATAATGAATACCATTTTGATGCCATTGCAGCCTGTCTGTCTCAAGCATCAAAGCGAGCTGATTATTAAACTGGCTTTGGTCAAATGGTGATTCCAGCACAATACCCGTGCGAGCTTTGTTCACATGATGCGCATAACCGCATACATCGGTAACGATCACCGGCAAGCCAGCAACAATCGCTTCCAGAATAATCATGCCTGCAACCTCTCGGTAGGCGGGATGCATAAGCAGGTCGCCCGCCTGCATGACGGCATGGATATCATTGCGCCCCGGGAGAATTTTAACCTGTGCCTGAAGAGACAGGCGTTTAATCATTCTTATAAACGGTGCGGCTTTATCCTGCCCGATAACTCGCATCTGAACTTTTTCACGCAGAGGCTTCGACAAGGCATGGATTGCTGTCAGAGCACGGTCAAGCCCCTTGGTTTTAAATCCCGAACCAATCATTAGCAGAAGTATCTGCTCATCGTCAATACCGAATTCATCCCGTATTTGCTGTCTTTGTTGCGCAGCATCTGAGATTGCACAGGCAGCGCGATGAATGCCGGGCGGCATAAGTGTAAATCGTTCATCTGGCGTATGCCACGAATGCTGATATTCAGCTTGTTGCCTGTCGGCTAGAACCAAGATATGAGTATGGCTATCAGTACCAAAAACAGCCTGTTCAAATTCTATAAAATACCTGTAGCGTGGGTTCATTCGTTGTATGCAACCATGACGACGGGCCTTGCAACTGGGGTCTGATGCAAAATAGATATCCAAGCCAGGCATCTTGTTAAATCCCACTACACAATCAACGTTGTCCTGCCGGATGTATTTTGATACCCGCTCAGAGTATTTTTTGTACTTAATATGATTAGTGAATGCCCGGATTTTTATGATTCTTACCATCAGGCCTTGCGGTATATCTCCCTGCCAGCTCAATGTGTAAACAAAAACTTCGTCGCCTGCCGCGACTCTTTGCAGTGCGATATCCAGAAAGTTTCTCTGCAATCCCCCATAGGGAAAATACTTGAATAAACAAAAAGCCAATTTCATATAGCCGACTCTACTTGTTTATTCACCATGTCAATAACATGGTCTGGCAAAATCGTTTCCGTACATGGTGGTACTTGGTTCCCAGATAATTTATCGCAGTGACGCAACAGACATGGAGAACACGCATATGGACTCTGCACGGACCACATATATGGACTCAGAGTTCCGGTATATGCTGATGAGGTAGCACCATATAACGATACTCCTGGCCTGTTTAGTGCAGTCGCAAGATGTGCCAGTCCTGTATCCACAGCAACAATCGCTTGACAGGCCATAATCGCCGATGCCATTTCAGTGAGAGTCATCGGAGGTAAAACCTCTACCTCATCAACACCCCTGGCTATGTGTTCGGCAAACTGACGTTCGAGCTGGTTGCCGGCTGGTATCACGATTCTTTTTCCTTGTCTTGTCAACTTTACTGCCAGTTTTCTCCAGAACATCAGTGGCCAGCGTTTGCTTGGCCAGGTTGTGGCACACAGAAAAATAATGGTCTTTGCGTCAATCGAATCATCAGGAATTACGGACAATCCATAGTCGGATGACATATCACTATATTCGTAATCCAGCACTTTGGAAAATAGCTCTCGAATACGGGAAACCGCATGCTGCTCCCTACTGATCGCATAAGTTTTTTCATAAAACCAACTGGCCTGCGCCTCGCGAGCAGATTTTTTATCCAGACCAAATTTTGTGCCTCTGGCTCTGCTGGTAATCAAGGCACTCTTCACTAAGCCTTGCGCATCAATAACGGCATCATAGTGGCGCCCTCGCAGCAACTGTCTAAAACGCCTCCAGTCTCCCTGAATCCAGGTATTGAACCAGGACTTTCGCCAGCGCCTGACAGCGCTCGGTATGACTCTATCCACAGCCGGATGTAATAATGGTATTTCACTAAATGATTCTTCGGCTACCCAGTCAAAAGAAATATCCGGTATGGCCCGTGCTGCATCAGAAATCGCCGGAAAAGTATGAATCAAATCACCTAGGGATGATGTCTTTACAATCAGAACGCGCATGAGTAAATTTTAATCGCATTCAAGACAGGATATGCTGCATGACCTGCTGCGCAGAAATTTGCTTTAAGCAGTCCAGATGCCCAAGCGGGCATTCGCGTTGAAAACAAGGGCTACATTCCAATTCTAATGAAACCACTTCGGCATCACTGGATAAGGGCGGAGTATATGCCGCACTGGTTGAGCCGAACAGGGCGATAGTTTTTACGCCCAGCGCACAGGCAATGTGCATCAATCCGGAATCATTAGTAACAGCTACACTAACGAGGCTCATCAGATCGATAGCTTGGTCTAAGCGGGTTTTTCCCGCCAGATTGAGACACCGCCCATCTGTCGATGCGTTGATATTATTGCAGACTGACCGATCTTTCTGTGACCCCAGTAACCAGATCTTCCAACCATGTTCAAGCATATCATTGGCAAGCCGGGCATAGTGACTCTCTGGCCATCGCTTGGCAGGTCCGTATTCTGCACCCGGGCATAATCCCAGGATTTGACTATCGTCAGATTGCATATCCAGAGAAGTCAACGTCGTCTGCTGCTGCTGCGCTGTAACCCGCAATTCAGGATAAGGGATGCGGTCAGGCAAGGGCATTTTACTTCCCAGACCTAACGAGTAATAGCGCTGTACAAGCTTGGGCATGCCCTTTTCATCAAGCAGGCGCCGATCATTCAATAGCCCATAACGCATTTCACCATGAAATCCGATTCGCTGACCGATCATTGCAAAATAGGGAATCAGAGCAGACTTCAGGGTATTAGGTAGAACTATGGCCCGCAAATATTGACGATTTCGCAATGAACGACCAAGTTGCCGGCGCCGGAAAAACTCCAGCCTGCCATGTCCAATCGGCATATCAATAACATCATGGATATAAGGCATACGAGCAATAACCTGCTTGATCACGGGCAGGGCGAGTATATCAATCTCATGCCCCTGGCGGTTGAGCAGCGCAAGCAAAGGCTGCGCCATCACCATATCACCTGCCCATGAGGGTGCGATTACAAGGGTGCGGGAAGACAAACGAGCGGGAGACTGAAAATCAATCTAAAATAAACTGGCAGCCTGTTAGTCGTTTCTTGTGGGTGTTGCATCGTCCACAAGTTCATATACTGCGCCGCAATAAGGGCATTTTGCTTTACTCGCTTCTTCTATCGGCAGATAAATCCGTGGATGGGAATTCCATAGCTCCATCTGTGGCATAGGGCAACTCAAAGGCAGTTCGGACCTTTTCACGCTATAGTAGTTTTCAGTATTTGAAGGGATACGCTGACTACGTAAAGCGGTGACAGAATCATTCTCTGTGTTCTGCGTCATAAATTTTCTCTATCAGGTAAAACTTAACCAATCCAGATGATCCTTGATCCGACCATGGACAGCATCAAAATATAGTGATTGCAGTTTTTCCGTAATCGCTCCT
Source organism: Gammaproteobacteria bacterium (assembly GCA_028289815.1). GTDB lineage: Bacteria > Pseudomonadota > Gammaproteobacteria > JAJDYQ01 > JAJDYQ01 > JAJDYQ01. Next base: position 4,711 of record JAPYNQ010000044.1, read on the forward strand.
CGTCCGCCATCGCCAATCTTTCGGTTATCAACCTCCCGAATGGGAGTAACTTCAGCTGCCGTCCCGGTAAAGAAGGCTTCGTCAGCAATATAAACTTCGTCCCGGGTAATCTGTTTTTCAGCCACCTTGAGGCCTTCGCTCTGTGCCAACTCCATAACTGTCTTACGGGTTATACCATCCAGTGCTGAAGTCAGATCCGGAGTATAAAGAACACCATTATTGACCAGAAAGATATTCTCGCCGCTGCCCTCCATAACAAAACCGGCGGCATCCAGCAGCAGCGCCTCGTCATAACCGTCACGGATTGCTTCCTGTAGTGCCATCATGGAATTCATGTAGTTACCATTCGCCTTGGCACGGCACATCGTGGCATTGACATGATGCCGGGTAAATGAAGACACCCGTATGCGAATACCCTTCTGCATGTTTTCATCGCCCAGATAAGAACCCCAGTTCCAAGCCGCTACCATGCAGTGTACACAAAGATTATCTGCACGCAGACCCATACCTTCTGAGCCCAAGAAACACATCGGGCGTATGTAGGCAGATTCCAGATTATTTTCCCGAACAGCCGCTAACTGTGCCTGATTGATCTCCTCTCGGGAAAAAGGGATATCTATTCCGAGAATATGTGCTGAATTAAACAGGCGGTGCGTGTGCTCCTGCAAACGGAAAACAGCCGTTCCCTGATCGGCCTGATAGGCACGTACGCCTTCAAATACACCCATCCCGTAATGCAGTGTATGCGTCAGGACATGTATTCTGGCCTCGCGCCAGGGAACCATTTCCCCATCCAGCCATATGAAGCCATCACGATCATCAAAATTCATGCAGGATCCCTATGCTCTTTCGCCGAATATCTCCAGCCAAGCCTTGTTTACCTTCTGCCGACACAGTTCAAACTCATTCATGCTGACGCACCGGCCCTGTCCTTGGAGCACACGACGATGAATCAGGCCCCTGTACTGCCGATAGGCTTCGATCAGGCCACGCCCAGTATCCTTATCCAGCCAACCAATCCGAATAACACTTTCCAAGATACGGATAGTATCCGAATAAACGACCAATTCCAACCTGTCATGTGCCCTACTCAGAACTGCGTATTGAACTATAAATTCAATGTCGACGATACCTCCCGCCCCTTGTTTCAGGTCGAAACTTCCTGCTTTGGAGAGATCGAGCTCTTCTCTCATACGGCGACGCATATCAAATATCTCCCGCCGAACCAGATCTTTTTCTCTTTTCTTACCGAGGATAACGCCTCGGACCCTTTCAAACTCCTCGCAAACAGCTGTCGCCCCGCATATCGCTCTGCCCTTCACCAAGGCCTGATGCTCCCAAATCCAGGCCTCATTTCGCTGATAATCTTCAAATGCCGAAAGCGAACTGACCAACATGCCTGATTGTCCATTAGGGCGAAGCCGCATATCAATTTCATAGAGTTTACCGGCAGGTGTAAGAGTTGCCAATAAGTGAACCAGACGCTGAGCCAGTCGTGTGAAAAATACACTGTTATCCACCGATTTTGTACCATTAGTCACCTGTTTTGAGCCAAGACTGTCATGCAGAAAGACCAAATCCAGATCTGAACCATAGCCAAGCTCTATGCCGCCCAGTTTACCGAAACCAATCACCGCAAATCCGGCTTCACGAGTTTCTCCCTGCTCAACATAAGTCGGGTAACCATAGCGAGAGCTCATATCACTCCAAGCAAGCTCCAAAGTTACATGCAATAGGCTTTCAGCAACCCATGTCAGATGATCACTCACCTTCATTAACGGTATTGCATTGGTAATATCGGCAGCAGCGATACGTAGCTGCTGCGCCTGCCTGAAGTATCGTAAACGTTCCATCTGCATCTCAATATCACCCTGATCGAGATCACCCAACAGCCGGCTGAGCTCAGTGTTCAATCCTTGCTTATTCGGTGGCGAATACAGAGTACGAGGATCAATCAATTCATCAAGCAACATCGGAATACTTGAAATGGTTTCAGTTACCCATATGCTGGCAATACAGAGCTTCCCTAGCTGCGCCCTAGCTGCGGGCTCTTCCAGCAATAGAGATAAATAAGATTCTCGACGGGCAATTGCAATAATCACAGAGAGCAAACGCCTGATAGTCTCATCCGGTTCTTCCAGCTCCGAGGACTCACGCAACAACGCAGGGATCAATCCATCACATAATGATTTTCCCTGTGCACTAAGCCGGGTATATACACCTTGTATTTTCAAATTTACCAGCTGCTCATGCAGTTGTTTCGCTCCCCTGTAACCCAGCTTTGCGAGTAGATTAATATCTTCTTTGGAATTTGTATCAGGACTCAGTTCACTTATAGAAAGCCAGTAAATTTTGATAGAATCAGAATCATTTTCTTCAGGTTCAGCGAAAATTCCATCAAAACAACGTTGAACATGCTCTCGATGGTAAGACAATCGTTCGAGAAATTCTTGCCATGTATGAAAATCCATCGAGACAGCAAGCCGATTTTGTTCTTCTTTATTTTTCGGCAAAGTATGATCTTGTCGATCACTCATTTCCTGAATATGATTTTCAGCTGTTCTCAAGAACCGCCATGCCCGGATCAGATTATTAGTATCGGATTCTTCCATATATCGCTTTTCTGCCAGTTTTTGCAATGTCAGCGGTGTACTTCTATCTTGCAGTGAGGTATCCCGACCTCCTCTCATCAACTGAAAAACCTGGGCGATGAATTCTATTTCACGGATTCCACCCGGTCCCAGTTTTAGATTATCCTGAAGATCCCGCCGAGCAACCTCACGATCAATCATAATCTTCAGATCTCTTAAAGATTGAATGGCTCCAAAATCCAGATAACGTCGATAGACAAATGGCTTCAGGAGAGATAGCAATTTTTCTCCAGCATCTATACTCATACCGACAGGGCGTGCCTTAATCATGGCATAACGCTCCCATTCCCGTCCCTGGTTTTGATAGTAATCCTCCATGGCCGAAAAACTCATCACCAACGGCCCGCTATTGCCATATGGTCGCAAACGCAGATCGACACGGAAAACAAAGCCATCCACCGTCACTTTATTGAGGCTTTTATAAAATTGCTTTGCCAGTTTTAGAAAAAACTCATGATGCGTTAATGGCCTTCTACCTACTGTCTCACCATCGTGCTCATATGAGAAAATCAAATCTATATCAGACGAATAATTCAGTTCCCGCGCCCCCAGCTTTCCCATAGCCAATATCACTATCGGTACTCGGTTACCATGATCATCCATTGGATAGCCATGTAGTTCTGCAAGTGAATGATAGTGCCATTGTATAGCGCATTGAATGAGCTGATCGGCTAGTGCACTCAGATATTCCAAAAGCTCAGAAAGCGAACAAGAAAATGATAAATCTCTCAGTGCAATACATAACATATGCCGACCTCGAAAATACCTTAAAGCCTGATCCAAAGAGTCATTATCATCGGATGCCATTATTGTTTTACTGGCCCTCAATAGTAGCGGCTTATAATCATATTCTGGCTGTAGAGCAAGAAATAGTAAATCTAACAATTCATAATCTTGTCGGATACTGGTATTCAGAAACGGACTGACATAAAGCACTCTTTTCCATATTTGATGCTGATTAATCAGAGTATGACATTGTTCATCTGTCAATTTTTCACTTTGAATCAAAGCGAGGAAATTACTATCCTGAATTATCATTAATCATGCTCATTAACAAAATCAGGGAAGCATCGAACAAGTCTGATGAGCTAGGCCTTAACAACCTTTTCTGATAGCATCCGATAGCGTCCTCTGGTATCAACAATAAGACTTGAGTATCTTTCGACCATGCAATAGTCAAATTCATCATGATCCGTGGCTATCACCACGCAATCATAAATTTCCAAATTCTTCGAAGTTATCTTTATACTGGATAAATTAAAATAGTGACTGCGATTTCTTGGAAAGGTCGGTATATATGGATCACTATATGCCACATTTGCTCCAAGCCTGTCCAAAAGCGACATAATTTGAATCGCAGGTGACTCTCGCATGTCATTAACATTTTTTTTATAGGCAATACCCAACACGAGAATATTACTACCATTTACAGATTTTTTATGCCGACTCAGTGCCAAAGTCACTTTATTCACAATCCAGTTAGGCATCGATCTGTTAATCTGACCAGCCAACTCAATAAATTGACTACTTACACCATATTTCTTTGCTCTCCAGGTAAAATAAAAAGGATCAACTGGAATACAGTGACCACCCCAACCAGGGCCTGGCCAGTAAGGGACAAATCCAAAAGGTTTTGTTGATGCCGCCTCTATTACTTCATGAATATCAATATCCATAACATCAGCAACCACTTTAAGTTCATTAACCAAACCTATATTTACCGCACGATGTATATTCTCCAACAATTTGGCCATTTCTGCGACCTGCATGGAACTAACCGGGACAAGTCGATCAATAACTTGTCCATATAGTGCCAGTCCAACCCTCAGGCATGCTTCGGTAGCGCCGCCACAAACTTTAGGAATAGTCTGTGTGGTAAAATCCGGATTACCGGGATCTTCACGCTCAGGAGAGTAAATCAGAAAAAAATCCCGTCCTACAGTCAATCCTTTACTCTCTATACGAGGAAGTAATTCTTCGTCTGTAGTTCCTGGATAGGTTGTACTCTCCAGAGAAATAATCTGACCTTCACGCAAGCAAGGTAATAGTGAATCAACAGTATTTATTACATATCTTAAGTCAGGAGATCGATAGTCATCCAGCGGAGTCGGAAGGCATAGTATTATCGCATCAAGTGTCTTTACTATTTCCATATCATCTGTGGCCTCAAATCCATTATCTATAGCACTACAGATCAAAGAATTAGAAATATGACTAATATACGATCTCCCTTCTTGAATATGATTTAATTTGACTGAATCGATATCCAGCCCAATAACTTTATATCCTGACTCTGAAAAACGAATAGCCAGAGGAAGACCAGTATAACCTAATCCAGCAACACCTATCACTGCTGACTTACTATTAAGTTTAGTAATAATTTTATGTAATATGGAACTCATCTTATGCTAAGACCGATCACTAAAAAATCAGCTATTACGACCAATACC
>JAPYNQ010000045.1 GCA_028289815.1 Gammaproteobacteria bacterium
ATTTATGGTTAGTATGTTTTAGTAGTGCATCCCCGCATCACAGAAAATCCAAAATTAACCGGGATTTCCCTGATCTGTAGTCAACCACATTATCATATACTACACACAATATTGTAACATATCAAATGAAACTAATTGGAATCAAGCCAAAACGCCACACCTTGCGCATTTAGTCTGCAATCCATCTCCAGCATCTTTTGAGCATATTGACGGTTTATGTCAGGTTTTATATCCATTACATGTATAACCAGATATTCCAGTATTGCATCCTCAAGATGAGCTACAAAATCATTCGCACACTCACCTTTGAATTTTTTTGCCAGATCCACATATTGATTGATCGTTTCATGCACCTGAGTAGCCATATTACGAATAGCATCAATACGTCCAAAATGAGTCAGGTACATGTATCTGGGCTTAAAACTTAACAGCCTATCGATAGATGAATGCAGCGCATCAGGGTCAAACTGCACTGGCGTTGTCGTTGCCATCGCAAATATCCGGTCTTTATTTCCCAGTTCCTGATACGAAATACCAAATGTATCACCGGTAAACATACCTCGGCTTTCTTGATCCCAGATACAAAAATGATGGCGGGCATGTCCGGGAGTATCAAGAAACAACAATTCTCTACCGTGGAAGTTGATTGTAAAGCCATCATCTGCCTCTATTATGCGATCAGCAGCCACAGGTAATATGTTGCCATAAATACGCTTGAAGTTCTGTTCTCCATACACAGCACTCGCTCCGGCAATCAACTTGGACGGATCAATCATATGCCGAGCCCCCTTGGGATGGATAACCAACCGAGCATTGGGTAGTTCCTGCATCAGGCGCCCCGCACCTCCGGCATGATCAAGGTGCACATGAGTCGGAATAACATAGTCGATATGCTCGCGTCTGACACCCTTGTCATCAATTAGCTGAAGCAATCCGTCCACATTGGCATTCACTCCGGTTTCTATAACAGCAATATGTCCATCCTGTCTCAGCAGGTAACATGCTGCCAGCCTTGGCCTGATATAGCCTGTATCAACACAGGTAATCCCATGCCCAAATTCGATATAATCTAATAACATTATCTGCACTCCTCAGGTTTACCGATTTCTGGTATCATGCCATTCGTCTTGTTCTTCGACTTACTGGAATCTTTCTGCAAAGAACTTCTATGAATTTGTTCTCCCTAACCACAATTTCACCAATTGACGGTCGTTATAGTTCAAAAACAAAGGAACTGCGCACTATTTTCAGTGAATATGGGCTAATCCACAAACGGACCATAGTCGAAATACGCTGGTTCCAAGCACTATCTGAAGAGCCTATTATCACTGAATTACCCCGACTCAGCGATAACGCAAACCGCTTTCTCAATAATATTGCCGAGAATTTTTCGATTGAAGATGCCCAGCGCGCAAAGGAAATTGAGCAAACCACCAATCACGATGTTAAAGCAGTCGAATATCTACTCAAAGAAAAAATTGCGAAACACAGCGAGCTTGATAGCAAAAGAGAGTTTTTACACTTTGCCTGTACATCAGAAGATATCAATAATCTGGCCCATGCGCTGATGCTTAAGCAGGCAAAGGAAGAGGTTATACTGCCCATTTTTGACAAAGTCATCGGAAAACTTGTTGCAATATCACGGCAGCATGCATCCACCCCCATGATATGCAAAACACATGGCCAAACCGCAACGCCATCTACTTTGGGGAAAGAAATGGCAAATGTAGCTTATCGTATGATTCGCCAGAGAGAGCAGTTCCATGGGCTTGATATTTTAGGCAAAATGAATGGTGCTGTCGGCAATTGGAATGCTCACTTAACAGCATATCCTGATCTGGATTGGCCGGCGCTTTCACGCAGAGTTGTGGAATCACTGGGTATTGACATCAACCCATATACTACCCAGATTGAACCACATGACTACATTGCGGAACACATGGACTGTATGTCACGCTTTAACACCATTTTGCTGGATCTATGCCGCGATATGTGGTCCTATATTTCCATAGGTTATTTCAGACAGAAGACCATCTCCGGAGAGATCGGATCTTCCACTATGCCGCATAAAATTAATCCGATTGACTTTGAAAATGCTGAAGGCAATATAGGCTTGGCCAATGCTATCAATGCCCATCTTGCGGCGAAACTGCCGATATCTCGATGGCAACGCGACCTGAGCGATTCCACCGTACTAAGAAATCTTGGCACAGGCATCGCATACGGCCTGATAGCTTGGCATTCGGCACTGCAAGGGTTGGAGAAAGTGGAGGCAAACTACGAGCGTCTTAGCGAGGATCTTAATGCTGGTTGGGAAGTACTGGCAGAGCCTGTTCAGATCATAATGAGGAAGTACGGCATCGAAAAGCCTTATGAAAAATTAAAGAGCCTGACACGCGGACAATCCATTAATGCTGAAAAACTAGCGGTATTTATTGACGGCTTGGATCTTCCGGATAACGTGAAGACCGAACTCAAACAGCTGACTCCATCTGCCTACCTAGGAAACGCTATTGACCAAGCCAGAGAGTTGAAATTCTGAATAAAAATGCCCCCTACCGATCTGATGCCTATTTAATTTAACTGAAAGAACTACTACACCGATGTTTGATAACAACAAGGGATATAGATCAGCACGGATATAAAAATGGGATGCATAGTGTCTCCTACTCTAGCCCGAACAAAAAACCAGAACCTATCTTAAAATTGTTTGAGATAAGACCTGAATAATTCCGCCCTAGGGACACCAATGGACCAATCGACATGAATAGACTTATCAGGGGCCCTGAACAGGCTTCTAGCCCGCCTATCTCAACAATCCTGGCATAGAGCGATAAATGGGCGGTATGTCATTAATTCAGCCGTTGTATGAGGTCGGCAACACCGGTCATCAGGCAAACCGGTCAAGTGCGGGGTGTGTTTGTCGTTAAAATCTGGTCATAGCGTGTCTTTCTCTCACTTCGGCACGAGTGAGATTTTGCCAAGGCCCGGGGTACTGTGCACGGCGGGGTCGCCGTGGTACCGGGACGGTGTGCAGGGTCAGCGGGTCAGTTGGATGGGTCGCGCACAACGCCGCTTTGCAGTTGCTCAAGCACGGCAGCAAAGCTGGCCTGCTAGGCATAGCCTGAAGCGAATGCCAACCACACCCGTCGGGTGGTGATACGCACGGACGCGGCCAGTCTGAGGACTTGAGTGCCGGCCAACCCTAGGCGATGTAGAGCGTGCATGAGCAGGTAGGCAAACGAGGACAGGTACAAGCGCCATTGATTGGCGCGAAAGGTCGCGGTGCTGGTGCGGTCGGCGAACAGGTGCAGTTGCTGCTCCTTGATGCGGTTTTCCATGTCCCCTCGGGCGCAGTACCGGTCTTCGTAGAGTGCTTGATCTCCCACGATCTGTGGGCTTAAGTTGGTGACCACGAAATGCGGGTGGGCACCCTTGGGCAGGTACTCGACCTTGGTGACCACCCGGCGCGAGCGCGACCAACTTGTGAGAGTACGGTAGCAGAACCCCCGAAAGCGCCTTGACGCCTGTTTTGTCTGCAGGTCACGCCGCCGTGACTTTTTCATTGGCTTGGCAATCCGCTGCTCTAGGCGGGCGTTCCTAGCCAGACCGAAACGGGTACCCGACCTAGTTGGCCTCACACCAGGACATGAGATCCTCCCGACAAAGCCCCGAATCCCCGCGCACGTTCAACTTAACTTCCGGCCAGTATGGTCGTATCTGTTTCACTATCCGATCCAGCTCCTGCACGCTACCGGCTTGCGCATCCTGATTGGCTGGACGCTGCCGAGCGCATAACAGGTGCTCCCCACAGAAGATATACAACGGCATATAGCAATAAGAATGATAATAACCATGAAAGAGAAACGGCCTTCCTGCAAACCATGCAGGGTATCGTCGGTGGCATCTAGATCCAGCCATAACTCCGATGGTGACTGCCGGTGTGACTCGACAAATATGTCCATGAGTAACCGGTTTAATGCCGCCGGGTCGGCTACCACCTTCTGGTAACGATGCAACGGCGCCTGCTCAGGCATGCCCAACTCCAGCCGGTTCAAGGTGCTCAACCCCGTCAGTGGGTACCCCTGATCCTGCATCCGACACGGGACTGTCCCGTCAGATTGGTTTTGCCGACCAGCAGTGCCAGCAGACTATCACGGCGTAAGGTATCGTGGTCATTGATGCCTTCATAGCCGAGTGCCAGTCCGAGGATGCGTTGCGCGAGCAGCGCCTCAACCGAGTGCTCCACCATGCCCGCCTCGCTATAATCTTCAAAACACTCGGCCAATCGGGGGGATAGCGCCAAGTGCTGTGCGACCTCACGCAGCAGTATGCCAGCCCCGTCCGAGGTCAGCCGCCCATCATCAAAACGACCACTGACTCGGCGCCGACCAAAGGCTTAAAGTGTTAATGGATTGGAAGTACACTGTGTCATCATAAGGCAGTGCTCCATTTGTGTTGTAACTTGTTGATAACAAACCATTTTATAACACAAATGGAGCACTGCCTTATTCAATTTGTTGGTGAGATATGCGGGCTAGTACCAAAATCAGTAATTTTGATAGAAGTAAAAAATTCAAGGCGTTTTCTAAAGATCTGCTGGAAGATACTACTATGGCATTGCTCAATGCCCAGGATACTACGAGCATTAATCATATTTTACGATTGCTGCACCTTGTTCTGGCATCGCTCACCATAATTTATAGTTTTTCGATGTTTGCTCAGCGGAGTTAATGCTTAGCTGGCAGCAGCCTAGCTACGTTACCGCTAGCGATCATGCTGGCTGCCCTAGGGCTTAGCTGTGCCAACCACTCCTGGATATACCGGGCATGTTCACGGACTCGGCCCCAGCGTGCTTCCTTATAGGTGTCTATCGCTACCATAAACCGGTCAGGATAATCTTCCATTAAGGCTTTCCATTGCGGCGTTAGATTATCGTTTTCATCCACAAGTTTTTCATATAGTGACATATCACAGTGTACGCTGGGATATTTTTCGACCAAGGCCCTAACTTCGTGTGCCTCGTAGGTAAAGCCGCAGTGAGCCCAGACAATAGGTAACGTGGGCTGCATCTGAATCAGGGCTTCAATGGTTTCAATATCGGTATGCGCACTGATAACCCATCTCTGCTCGGCGGATATCCGCATCAGCTCGGGCACGATTGACTTGCCGTCCAGATGCTTGAACCACATGTGAAACTCACCAAAGCCACGATAAATGCCCTTGGCAGCCTGTTCGCGGATATAGTCCAGAATTTCCGGATTATGGTGCCAAGTCAATACGTCATAATATGATCGATAAGGGCGGATAAAGGGAATCACGAGATCAGGAGCAATTGCATAGAGCATTTCAGTACCCTTTTCAGGTGTACTGGAGAACACAGCTCGCTGGATATTATTCTCCCGTAGCAGCTTGATAACCTGTTCAGGCAGCAAACGCTTCCAGACATTCCGGTTGTAGTGCAGATGCATGTCATACAGCTCATAGCCATGCACCAAATTGACAGCACCTGTCAACGCAAGGCACAGGATACATAGGACCGGAGTTGTGAACACCTTGATTATGGAGGACAGTAGAGCAGGTGTGTTCATACTATTATTTTAGCATCAGTCTCCATGAAGCCTAAGCACTACTTGAGTCTGCAATAAACTGCGCTTTGCACCGTGGTTAATAATGTACTGGACCGGGATCTGTAACCCCAACCCTTTACGTGGCCGAATGCTATTGTATTGAGCTGTTCTGATTTGGCATAACGCACTGGTATGGTCTCAGGTTGATTTTTATGCAATTCATCGCCGGATTACCACCTTTGGTTCCTACCACATGAGGATGCACTTTGATATGGCTGGCATCTATCATCCGCCATTCGTAATCCGGTTTCTCAGTGAGCTGCTCAAGCAACCCTTCCCAGATTCCGTTATCGCGCCAACAGCAAAAGCACCAATGGGTATTTTCTCAATCTCCATAGTCGGGCGGCAAGTTTCGCCACGATGCACCTGTGCACAAAACCCACTATACCGCATTGATAAAGCACCAATTATCGTGTGCGATACCGCCCCAGCTTCCTTTTCTGCTCGGCAGTTGAGGTTTTAGTAAGGTTCAGACATCACCGGAAGTGTCCTAGTGATGGTAGGAATGTGTCATTGGGCCTCTCCAGTCAGTAGTAGTCCAAGGAATAATACCATATCTCCCTATCTCATGACGACACTATACCAGGCAACCGGAGCACCGCATCATCGGTAATCGTTAGGCGAGCTCGCCCAACGCTCCAAAAAAGCCGTACGCAGTGTTTTGCCATGTGTGTTGTACGCTACCCTGTGCTGCCCCCAAGCCATCGGCACCATTTCTCCGCCCGCGTTATGAACGACAGCATCTCCTGTTACCGCCCAAAGCGGAAGCCCGCAATAAAATAGAAAGCGGGGAATACGGTTATTGCCGACCCGCAGGGCGCCGTGTTAAAGATGGTTGGATACCGGAATATATGCTTTATCGCCGCTATCCGGGTTGGGTTGCCGAACTCACACGGAGCAAAAAGCCTATTGCTTAATCATATGGCTATTTTATTGTTAGCATGGTTGCCCATATATTATATTATATGTGGGCAATCAGGTAACAATATCGTTACCTTATTATTATGGAGATAAAACCATGAAAAATAAATCATCTGTCAAATGGGTTGGCAATAATCTAATCAAAACGATTACTGTTATCCACAAAACCGATGAGGGCAAAGAAACCGAGGTATCTGGTTCTTTTGCCGTCTGTTACAGCGAGGCTCAATCCGATGAAATCAAATCCGCAGAAGATGTATGCAATATGTTGACAGGGATTGAGTGGTCACCAGATACGATATACAGGTGTGCCGTTGAAAGTGCCACGCGAAAAGCTCAAGCTATCCTTCGGCGTGTGGGAAAATTGCCGAGTGATTGGACGCCAGATATGGAGATGGAACGCAGCCGGAGAACATTTAACGAAATCATGCAGGAAAAAGCCAGGCAATGGGATGCCGACGGTATGAGTGACGCTGAGATTGTTGGTATGTTACGGGGTGGTAATACTGATAATAAATAATGTTGTAACAATTCACACAGGATATTTACACATGCAGTTATCCCGTGTGATTTTATCCTCATATAATATAATAACTACTGTAAGAATTCTTAAACGCCTCTGGCGATTATGCCGACATTGTTGAAGTCGTGCCACAATGAAAATTCGTCCTACGCCCTGCATACCGGTAACAAGACCGACGAACGATTTCGCCCAAACACTATTACATGAATGGGTTTGTCATCGATCTGCTACCACTCCGGCCAGCACGCCTGCTTTGGGTATTTCACTAAGCGACGCGGTGAGCTTACATATCCTCATGGAGTGTGAAGAGTAAATTGGCAATGGTATCCCGCATATCCAAGCGTTCTACCACCATATCGACTGCGCCATGTTCAAGTAAAAACTCACTGCGCTGAAACCCTTCAGGCAATGTCTCCCGTACAGTTTGCTGGATAACTCTTGGCCCTGCGAAACCAATAAGTGCTCTTGGCTCCGCAATATGTATATCGCCCAGCATAGCCAAGCTGGCAGAAACACCACCCATGGTGGGGTCGGTTAAAACTGAAATAAACGGAATGGTATGCTTGGAAAGTTTGTTGAGTGCTGCACTGGTCTTCGCCATCTGTAACAATGAGAACAGTGCCTCCTGCATTCTTGCGCCACCGCTGGCAGTAAAGCATACGAGGGGGCGATTTTCATTGATGCAGGCTTCAATGGCACGCACGAATTTTTCTCCTGCGACGGACCCCATTGACCCACCCATGTATTGGAATTCAAATGCACATGACACAATCGGTTTCCCCTTAAGATTACCTTTCATTACTATAAGGGTGTCTTTTTCTTTGGTTTTTTTTTGTGCCTGACTAATGCGGTCACGATATTTGATACTATCTTTAAATTTTAGCGGGTCAGAGGGCTCAAGTGTGAAATTCAATTCTTCAACATCAATGTCGTCAAGAAAATATATCAGCCTTTTTCGGGCCGAAATTCGCATATGGTGGTTACATTTAGGGCAAACTTCCTGATTTTTTTCAAGTTCCGCACCATAGAGAATTGCACTGCATGAATTACACTTAGACCACAAGCCTTCCGGGATAGTCTTTTTAGGCTTTCCATCAATCCTGATGCGCGAAGGCATTAGCTTTTCCAACCAGCTCATATCACTGACTCACATAAGGCTGCCTAGTTTGTAAATCTAACCATATCAATTGATTCACGCATAGATTTCATGAGGTATGAGATTTTTAGTTTCGCTTCATTTACATTATTCTGATTTGCCTCGAGGATACGTACTAGCGCACTACCGACAATCACGGCATCGGCTATTTTGGAAATTCTAGCCGCAGATTCTGCATTACTGATACCAAAGCCTACTCCTATAGGCAGATTGCTCTGTTGACGTATCTGGTCAAGCTTCACGGCAACCTCATCGACATTCAAATAAGGCGCACCTGTTACCCCGGTTAATGAAACATAGTAGAGGAAACCAGAACCAACAGCTGCAATCTTGCTGATACGAGAACTGGTTGAAGTCGGCGATAATAAGAATACAGGATCGAGCTTATTCTTACCAAGTAATCCGACAAACTCATCAGATTCTTCTGGCGGCATGTCCACTGTAAGGGCACCATCTACGCCAGCGTTCATTGCCTTGCCAGTAAATTCCTCGTAACCCATTCTCTCAATAGGGTTTAAATACCCCATAAGAATAACAGGAGTATAGTCATCAGTTGTCCGGAATTCCGCAACCATATCCAACACATCAGATAGCGAAGTACCATATTGAAGTGCTCTCTCGCATGCCGCCTGTATAACCCGGCCATCCGCAATTGGGTCAGAAAAAGGAACACCGAGTTCAATAATGTTCGCCCCTGCTGACACCATAGTGTGCATTAAATCAACGGTAGCCGAAGGTTCCGGATCACCTGCCGTAATATAGGGTATCAGAGCACAACGATTGTCTGACTTAAGGGTTTCAAAGCACTCAGCAAGCCTACTCATATCTGTACTTCACCATTTAATGTAGCAGTATCAATATCCTTGTCGCCACGTCCGGATAAATTGATCAGGATAGTTTGTTTTTTATCCATTTTTTTAGCTAACTTAATCGCATAAGCCAGAGCGTGACTAGTTTCCAATGCAGGCAAAATTCCCTCTACTCTCGTCAATTTATGAAAGGCAACTAAAGCCTCATCGTCTGTAACAGCTTTATAGCTTACACGACCGGTATCTTTCAACCACGCATGTTCTGGCCCCACGCCCGGATAATCCAATCCTGCCGATATAGAGTGGGTTTCTGTAATCTGGCCGTCTTTATCTTCCATCAAATATGTTCTGCTACCATGCAGTACACCTGGCGTGCCTGCGCAAAGTGGTGCCGCATGAAACCCCGTATCCAAACCTCTTCCCGCGGCTTCAATGCCATAAATTTTAACGCCTTCATCATTCAGAAAAGGATAAAAAAGTCCTATAGCATTAGAACCACCACCAACACAGGCCACTAGTGCATCGGGTAATTTACCTTGCATTTCAAGGCATTGCTCTCGAGCTTCACGACCAATAACGGATTGAAAATTTCTTACCAATGCCGGGTAAGGATGCGGACCGGCAACACTACCTATGATATAAAAGGTGCTATCAATATTGGTCACCCAGTCACGCATGGCTTCATTTAACGCATCTTTAAGGGTCCTTGAACCGGATTTCACCGGAACGACTTCCGCTCCTAGTAACTTCATGCGATAAACATTAAGTGCTTGTCGGGCCAAGTCAACAGCACCCATGTAGACCACACACTCCAGGCCAAGACGGGCAGCTACTGTGGCGCTGGCAACACCGTGTTGTCCTGCGCCTGTTTCGGCAATAATACGGGTTTTACCCATATGCTTTGCGAGCAGTGCCTGACCAACTGTGTTATTGATTTTATGCGCCCCTGTGTGGTTAAGGTCCTCTCGCTTCAGAAGTATCTGTGCGCCACCGATCCGGCTGCTTAGCCGCTGTGCATGGTACACTGGCGATGGCCTGCCAACGTAATGCTTGAGGTCGTAATCAAGCTCTGCAAGAAAACTTTCATCTTTGCTGAGCTTTTCATAAACAAGCCGCAACTCTTTCAGCGGCTGAATGAGCGTTTCAGCAACAAACATTCCGCCAAATTTGCCGAAATGGCCATTATTATCGGGGTACGACGTATAGTCATTCGGTTGAGACAGCATATGTCACATTCTCCACAAACTCACGAATCTTGCTGTGATCCTTGATTCCCGGGCTTGACTCGACACCGCTACTGCAATCAACAGCGTACGGACATGATTTTTCAATTCCTGATCGCACATTCTCTGGGGTTAGGCCGCCCGCCAATATAATTGGTTTCTCTAACTTATCAGGAATTCTCAGCCAATCAAATACCTCACCGGTCCCTCCCGACTTTCCTTTCGAGTAACTATCCAGCAGGAAAGCCATACTCGATATATATTCTCTCTCAGCTCGCCGAAAATTTATTTTCTGATTACCATTCATGGCAAACGCCTTATAATATGGTTTACTGAACATCTCACAAAAACCTGCTGGTTCATTGCCGTGAAATTGAAGAATATCTATCCGCACATTATTAATAACGTCATAAACCTGCTTCTCATTCGGATCCATAAACAAACCAACGACTGAGATAAAAGGCGGCAATTGATCAGCAATGTGCTGCGCCTTGGACAAACCCAAATGACGAGGGCTGGGAGGGTAAAATACCAATCCAATCGCATCTACACCATAACTTGCGCAGGCAAACCCGTCTTCAACCCGGGTAATGCCGCATATTTTTACGCGGGTGCGTGTCATATAATCACAGGCCGGCTCTCACTCAGGGGAATGTTGTACTTATCCGGATATCTGATCCCTGTCAGAAGTAACCCTTCAGGTCTCGCCGTAACACCACCCTTGGTTCTATCCCTAGCCTGAAGGATATCTTTACACCATGAAATATCTTGCTCTCCAGAACCAACAGCAACCAGCACTCCAACAATATTTCTAACCATATGATACAAAAAGGCATCCGCTTCAATCTCAATAATAATTAACTGTTGCTTTCTGTAGATATCCAAGCGCTCAACTGTTTTGACAGGAGACTTTGCTTGGCATGCTACTGCCTGAAAAGAGCTAAAGTCATGGGTACCCAATAAACATTTGGATGCCTCAGTCATTTTATTTTCATCAAGCGGTTTATTTACCCATGATGCCCTGAATCTATTTACCGCGCCTCTGTAATTTCGCGTATTATCTATAATATATTTATAACTTCTTCGGTGGGCTCTATATCTGGCATGAAAATCTTCTGGTACTTTTTTCGCCCACTGTACGGCAATGTCGTCAGGCAGTTTTGTATTAATGCCCCTAATCCATGACTTCTGTGACCGTAGCGCGCTGGTTTCAATATGAGCCACCTGCCCTAACGCATGTACACCTGAGTCTGTTCGCCCGGCACAATAAAGAGTTATATTTTCATTTGCCACGCTACTAATTGCGTCCTCGAGATATTCCTGAACCGTCTCGGAAGTATGTTGCTGGCGTTGCCAACCATAGTAGTGACTTCCATCGTATTCAATTCCGAAGGCGACCTTATGGACCATAAAAGAAAAACAGGACATAAAGCCCCGCCCCATCGTAACATCAACTGCTAACAATCAGTATTTAAATATTTTTCATTAGCTCTTGTGCTTCTTGCTGCTGGACCTCGCTACCCTCTGACAATACTTCATCAAGAATACCCTTGGCACCATCAACATCGCCCATATCAATATACGCTCGAGCGAGGTCTAGTTTCGTAGCTGCCTCATCCCCGTCAGCTTTATCTATTCCCTCCGGAACGCTATCTGCTCCGTCAAACTCACCATCCCCCAGCGCCTGCAGTGCTTCAGATGCGCCACTTTCTTCTAGATCAAAGCTAAAATCAGACAGATCAACCCCTATACTAAAATCAGATTCGGATTCAGTTGGGTCTCCATCCTTGTCAGTAGGTGTCGACACACCATCTTCTGGTACAGATTTTTCGGCACTTAATGCCTCCGGTTCAGCAGCACTAGCACCTAATTCCACTGTTGACTCAGATGATTCGCTAAGGACCTGCTCCGGGGGGGGGGTCTTATCCAACTCAAATTCTACACCGGCAGAGTACTCCTCAGGCTTTTCAGCTGCTTCAGATTCTATACTCCCGGATTCAAATTCACCATCATTGCCGGCAGCCTCCAGCTCCGGCTCGCTCTCAGCATCCCCAAGCTGATTATCAGTTGAATCAAGGCTCAGATCAGCCAAGTCAAACTCAATTGTATGCCCCTCTTCACTATTATCGGACGGTTTCTGCGCGACAGAAGCATCAGTCTGCGTTTTTTCGTCAGCTGCCTCCTCAAAATCTGAACCGGCAACATCTATATCAGCATCAGATACCTCCATCACCGGCGATTCTGCCATGGCGGCAGCTTCAACAGGTGCTTCCGTCAGCGGAACAGGCTTATCCGTTGATACAGCTTCCGAACCACTTCCTCCCCAAGCAGGGCAATTCGGGATAAATTCCTTACCCATCGTTTCTATTTCTTCCCATTCCGGCGAACCCTGCATTTCAGCTTTGTAGGCAACTGCATCCTTGGAATAATCCTCCGACATACTGCCCGACTGATATACCTTGAAAAGACGTAATTTAAACTGGTTATTACTCGGCTGATCCGCTATAGCCTGTTTAACAATTTCAGCAGCCTGATCAAAGTCACCAAAGGCTTCGTAAATATCCACTTCCTCAAGTGAGTCCGGTTCATCAGAAACCGACTCCAATACGGATTCATCAGCGTTAGTCATTGCTGCGGAACTAAAACTATCAGAAGAAACGCCAGCACCATCCTCCTCAAACACCATATCATTAAGGCTCGGCTGGTCTCCACCTGATAACTCATCAATCGATGTAATATCATCACCTTTATGCAGGGCATGGCCTGCAGTAATATCCTCACTTTCTGGAGAAACATTTCCATCCTCCAGGTCCGTACTCTCACTTTTCGGTTTTCTTAAAGATTGAATCTTGTCTTTAAAGCCAGTGAGTAAGGCGGCCAAACCAGCGAATAGAGGCCGTTTGGCTGTTTCTACCTCTGTCTGCTCGGTTATCTTCTCAACAACAGGTTCATCAGCGATACCTGCTTTTTTGCGGCGCCTAATCAAACCGACCAGAGAAACCAGAACCAACAATATCCCCCCTAAAATAGCCAGTAAGGTTGGACTACCAATTATCTGGTTAACATAATCCACAAACAGATCAACAGGTTTTTTCTCGACCGGCGGAGGTGGGTCTGCTGAGACTGTTTGTACAGGTTCCGACGTTGCGGTTGTTGCTTCCGTTGCAGCGGTTACTTCCTCCGCAACAGCAACAGTCTCTGGCACCTGAACAGGAGTAACCTCAGCTTCCTGATCCTGAGGTTCAGACACAGCCGAATCAGCCTCGTTACTTTCAACTATCTGGCGCTGTAATTTAGCCATTTCTTCGTTTTGTATTTCAAGTAGCCGTCTGAGCTTGTCCATTTCCTCAACAGTCGCTTCCAACTCACGGACACGTGATCTCAATTCATCGTTTTCAAGACGCTGGCTGCTCATTGTTTCGGTTGCGAGTGCTAATTCGCGCTTTAATGCGGCAACATCATCCGAAGCACTACCGGTCCCAGTGGAAGAGGCATTATCAGGAGTCAATAAACTAAGCTCGTCGAGCTGTGAACCCTCATTGGAAGGAGTGGAAACGATTGCAGATGCAGCTTCAGATATGCCGGCACCCTCGACAACTTCTGGTATAATCCCCAATCGAACATTGTACTGACGCATTTCCAGCACCGCATCGATACGACTACGCAAGACCATGGTCCCGTAATCTGGGATTCTTAGCACGGCACCTTTTTTAACAAGATGTATGTCTCCGTCAATAAAAGCCCCGGGATTGTTCTCAAATAATGCCAACACCATCTGCTGCGTTGTTACATTATCTGGTCTGGTTCGGGCGGCGATACCCCACAGAGTCTCTTGGGCCGCTATTGGCCCATAAGTGTCACCATCGTATGAGGATTCCAGCACTGAGGTTTCCACGCTAGGAGGGAGTGCTACTGCAGGTGCGGTACTCTCAGGTGGTACAGGGTCAGCATCTGGTACAGGGTCAGCATCGCTGATATATGGCGTAGTTGAATTTGGAGGTTTTGGTATATCGCCAAGGTCAGGTGACCGAACTGTGACGGCAGTCGGGGGTGCCAGCAGAACCGTGTATTCACGCAACATACGGCCTCTTGGCCAGCTGATTTCTACCAGAAAATCAAGAAATGGCTCACGTACATTATCAGTAGTCGATAATTTAACAATGGGGGTGCCATCTGTGCGAGTAGTAATCTTAAACACGATATCGCTCAGTAAAGAAGGCCGCTCGAGACCCACACGGTCAAATGCCTCCTGAGAGGCCAATTTAACAGTCAGATCATCTAGTTCACCCTCAACAGAAGACAGCAGTTCTATTTCTGCATCCAACCGTTGGTTCAGTGACGATTTAACAGTAATAGCCCCGATCCCTAATGCGAGGGCATTACTGACCGCGAGCACCCCCCCCACAACTAAGGCCAGCGACAATTTTTTCAACATAGCTGTTGTTTCCTCAATCTTTGATCCAGTCGCACAGATTTGTCTCAGAAACTCATAATAC
>JAPYNQ010000046.1 GCA_028289815.1 Gammaproteobacteria bacterium
ATTCTCACTGGCACCAACATGATAAAAATGTTTCTTGGTCAGAATATTGAATCTGTTCCATAGCTTCTCTATATACACATTACTTCTGTAATCATTGTGATGCCATGTCGAAAGAATAAATCTGCTCGGTGTTTTTGAAAGCGCAGAAAAAAGTATCCGTTCATGCTCTTCATCCCAGCCATTGTAATAATCCGTATGCCTGTCAATGTAAGGCGGGTCACAATAGATGATATCTCCTGCATTACTTTCAGAAATGGTTGTCACAAAAGACTGACACTTAAAAATAAAGTCTTTGGCATTTAACAAGCAACGAATATGAGAGACCTGATTTGTGATTTTGGTAACATAGCCTTTAGCAAAGCGCTGCGGTTTTCGGCAGAATGGGACATTGAACTCTCCCTTGCGATTAAATCTGATCATTCCATTAAAACCAGCCCGGTTCAGAAACAGGAAGTCAAGGGATCTATGTTCTTTGTTAAACCTTTCACGAACTTTATAGTAATGTGAATCGCCTTTTTCCATTAGCTTCGCGCCCTCTGATTCCAATTGGTTTCTGACAATCTCCGGAGTGATTTTGCCACTGGCAATATCCTGATAGAAAGAAATTAAATGAGGGTTTGTATCACATAAAATGGCATGTTTGGGAGCCAAATTGAAGGCCACAACGCCAGTACCCATAAACGGTTCAATCCACCGACCTCCAAATTCATGCGGCACAATACTGCTAATCCAGGGTACAATTTTTGTCTTTATGCCCTGCGACTTGATCGGCGGAATATTGACTTTCATTTTCTGTTTTTCGCCAGAACTTTATTATGCTTTAGCACTATCAGGGAAATATCACCCTTTCGGTATTTGACAAAGTCACTAAGGGTGGTTATCTTTTTAGCTACTTTTTTACCATCTGATACCGTGATTTTCTTATAATTCATCCAATAGTCACTGGACCATGATTCTTGCATAACCAAGGTTTAGCCAGACTTCGATAAATTGTTTTGAAATCGACAGAAAACTTTATTTCTTTATCTTTATCACTAATAAGCATGAACAAAAACCTAACATTGCTCGGTATCGGTTACAAAATCACCCTAAAACTTGATAATCTGTACAAAACCACACAGCATCATGCCCGGGAATGAAATAAGGCTTTATATCTACACAAACTGTCACACCTTTGTAATTCTTTGGAGTTAAAAGTAGTTTGGTTGGCACCCAGATTGTATAGCTACAAAGTATATTTTTACTTGACGATGGTTCATGAATTGTAGCTCTGCCCCATTTACCCTCACTTAAGGGCCCCAAAAAACCAGAAGCCATACTCGTGAGATCTTGACGTTTTAGAATCTTTGCAACATTCACTTCATTATTTTTCTCTCTTAGGATACCGACCACAGTAATCAGAACACTTCTATCATCAGGTTTGACAGCAGAAATTGGATCTGGCTTACTTTGAGATTTTTTCTTTCTTCCATATGAAATAATTCTCTCTTCAACACGAAAGGATTCTGAGGGACGCCTTGCCGAAACCCCTTCAGATAATTGAACAGTAATTCCGCCAGATTTATCTTTTACTCTGATGAGGTTTTGAGTCCATGCGGTTTCACAATCATGAATAGGCCATGGATCGCCCAGTTCATCAAAAAAGACTTTTGACCCACAATCACATCTGAAGAAAAAAACTGGTTTTTTACAACTAGGGCATTTAGTAGGCCAAGTGATAGCCCCACACCAGATCCCATGTGTCGGTCCCATAGACTTTATCTGCTATCACATTCAAAAGTTGAGATGTATGGCAAACAGGCCAAAGCCAATGCGCTTTGTGGCACGATGCAAGTACCTGTTAACTGAAATTCCACAACGATTGGTGATCTGCACTGGTATATTGCTAGGTAGTTCAAGCTAAATTCCCATACTTTCTACATCTTTTAAATCCAGTACACAAAAATAAACAAGCCCAACCAGACCACATCCACGAAGTGCCAGTACCAGGCAACTCCCTCAAACGCAAAGTGTTTTTGACTGGTAAAGTGGCCTTTTATGGCACGCACCAAGATCACCAGCAACATGGTTGCGCCCATAGTGACATGAAAGCCGTGAAAACCGGTCAGCATAAAAAAGGTCGAACCATAGATGCCAGACTCCATAGTCAGATTCAGATCATTGTAGGCGTGTAAATACTCGGTTGCCTGCAAATAAACGAAGAAATAACCCAGAATAATCGTTGCAGTCAGCCATGCGATCAGACCTTTGCGGTTATCCTTTTTCAATGCCCAGTGAGCAAAAGTTACTGTCACGCCGGAAGCCAGCAGGACCAAGGTATTGATTGCAGGCAAACCCCATGCAGGAATGGTTTGAAAGTCACCACCAAGATCAGCAGGACCATTACTCGGCCAGCCCTCATCAAACAAAGGCCATAAGTAGATATTCGTCAATACACCGTCACCCTCCCCCAGTAGCCACGGCAATGACAGTGCTCGCGCATAGAAAAGGGCACCAAAGAATGCAGCGAAGAACATCACTTCCGAAAAGATGAACCACCCCATCCCCATACGGAAAGAAACATCGACCTGATCGTTATAGTAGCCATCCTCACTTTCCTGTATTACCTGACCAAACCAGCGATACATCATGTAGGTAATAATCAGCAGACCACCAAACATGACGGTAAAGCCGGCATTATGACCATTTAAATAATTAGAAAAGCCTGCGGCGGCTGTTGTGAGGCCAATTGAACCGATAATCGGCCATTTCGTACCATGCGGTACGTAATAGCTGTCATCCGAATGTGCGTGTGCCATTTTTCCCATAACTTTTTCCTTGAAGAATCAAAATAAATAAATTACTTCACTGCAACCCTGTCCAGCTCAAAAAATGTGTATGACAAGGATATCGTTTTAATTTTTTCCGGCAATTCCGGATCTACCATAAACCTTAGCGGCATATTCTTACCTTCTCGCGGTTCAAAAGCCTGCTCACTAAAACAAAAGCATTCTGTTTTATGAAAGTAACGCGCCGCCTGCCCCGGAACCACGCTGGGCACCGCCCGTGCCACCTTGTTCACATCTGCCATATTCTCGGCATAAAACAGGGTTTCTTCCAGTTTTCCGGGATGTACTTCCATCTCGAATACATCCGGCTTAAATTTCCACGATTCGGCACTATTCATATTGGCTATGAACTGCACTTTGACCGTGCGATCCGGATCAATATTTTGCTTGACGGCGACGGGTCCATCAGCCGTTTTGCCATTCAGGCCGGTAATTTCGCAGAATATGTCATATAGTGGAACCAGTGCAAAAGAGAATCCTGACATAAAAAACACCATAGCCACCAGCATGGTGACGAGCCTTTTATTTGACTTCCTTTCCGCCCTGGAACTCTCAGGCTCCATAACCCCCCTCCAGAATGGTCATTACAATATAGGTCCCGTATATGACCAGCGCCAACGACACTAGCATAATCAACGTTCTACGGTTCCTAGCTTTCAGTTTGTCATCCTGACTCATTTTTACTTTTCCGGGATATTATTTATCGATAATTCACCACTACCTGATTTGGGGTGCAGTAGTAAAACTATGGTAAGGCACCGGTGATGGCAGATTTTCAAACTCCAGGCCAGTTGCACCCTCCCAAACCTGGTCAGTTGCTTTCTCACCGCCCTTGATGGTCTTGTAAACAATCCAACAGAAATAAATCTGCGCCAGTCCGAAAGCAAAACCGCCAATACTGGAGACCATGTTCCAGTCAGCAAATTGCACTGAATAATCGGGAATACGACGAGGCATGCCCGCCAACCCCAGAAAATGCTGGGGAAAGAACAGCACATTTACCGAAATGGTGGACCACCAGAAATGGATCTTACCCGCGGTTTCGTTATACATATGACCCGTCCACTTGGGCATCCAGTAATAAGCAGCCGCGATAATCGAATACACCGCGCCGGTAACCAGCACATAATGGAAATGGGCAACCACAAAATATGTATCGTGATATTGAAAATCCACCGGTGTAATTGCCAGCATCAGACCGGAGAATCCACCAATAGTAAACAGCACAACAAAGGCCAGTGCGAACAACATGGGCGTTTCAAAAGTCATGGCACCTTTCCACATGGTGGACACCCAGTTAAATATTTTAACGCCGGTCGGCACTGCGATCATCATGGTGGCGTACATGAAAAACAACTCACCGGCTAATGGCATACCAACTGTAAACATGTGGTGCGCCCATACAACAAATGACAGGAACGCGATAGAAGCAGTCGCATATACCATGGAGCTGTACCCAAACAGCGGTTTACGGGCAAACGTCGGAATAATCGCCGAGATAATACCGAAGGCCGGCAAAATCATGATGTAAACCTCGGGATGACCAAAGAACCAGAATATATGTTGATATAAAACCGGATCACCGCCGCCCGCTGCACTAAAGAAAGCGGTACCGAAAAACTTGTCAGTCAACAACATGGTTACTGCGCCGGCGAATACCGGCATAACGGCGATCAAAAGATACGCAGTAATGAACCATGTCCACACAAACAGAGGCATCTTCATTAACGTCATGCCGGGTGCGCGCATATTCATGATCGTTGCGATGATATTAATCGCGCCCATCACCGAGGAAATACCCAGCAGATGAATCGCAAAAATCAGAAATGGGAACGCATCCCCGGTTTGCAGCACCAGCGGCGCATACATTGTCCAGCCCGCCGCAGGAGCACCACCTTCCATGAACAGGGTAGCGCTCATCAAGGCAAATGCAAAAGGCAGAATCCAGAATGACCAGTTGTTCATGCGCGGCAGAGCCATATCAGGTGCACCGATCATCATTGGAATCAGCCAATTAGCAAGACCTACGAAGGCAGGCATGACCGCACCAAAAACCATGATCAAAGCATGCATGGTTGTCATCTGGTTAAAAAAGTGAGGGTCAACCAGCTGCATGCCCGGCTGAAATAATTCGGCACGAATAATCATGGCCATTGCGCCGCCGAATATAAACATGGCCAGCGAAAACAACAGATACAGCGTACCAATGTCTTTATGGTTGGTTGTATAAACCCAACGCATCAGGCCCTTTTCCGGGCCATGGCCGTGGTCGTCATGTATGTCATGTGCTACTGCTTCACTCATGAGTAATCTCCGTAAATCTGAATTAAAACCGTGGTATCGGCATTCTGACCGAACCGTCAGCGCATCGCCTTGACATCAGCCGGCAGGACATGGTCACCCACTTTATTATCCCAAGCATTGCGCTGATAAGTGATAACGGCCGCTATATCCACATCGTCCAGCTGATCTTTATACGCTACCATGGCAGTACCCGGACGACCATTCAGTATTATATCCATGTGACCGGCCACAGGGCCGGTAGCGATCACACTACCATTGATTGCAGGAAATGTAGGCGGCAGCCCCATACCATTTAACTGGTGACAACCGATACAGGCTGTGTTGTAAACCTCTTCACCACGTGCATACAGGTCATCGATCGTCCAGATCTTGTCCGTCACTTCGGTTTCTTTGCCGATGCCTTTCTTGTCGGCGGCCCAAGCGGTAAACTCCTCCTCGGCTACCGCACGGACAACGATAGGCATAAAACCGTGGTCCCGGCCACAAAGCTCCGCGCATTGACCACGATATACGCCGGGCTTCCTGATTTCAGTCCAGAGTTCATTTATAAAACCGGGGATAGCATCCTGCTTCTGACCAAGCTCAGGCACCCACCAGGCATGAATAACATCCGATGCAGTCAGCACAAAATGAATCTTCTTACCTACCGGTAGAACAACCTCGTTATCAACATCCAGTAAATAATTATCGACGGATTCCGGGTCTGCATAAACAGCCTTGCGGCTGTCAGCGGACAGAGAGCTTATGAAGCGCACGCCTTCTGCAGCACCATCCAGATACTCGTATTCCCACTTCCACTGATGACCGGTGATCTTGACCGTCATATCAGGTTCAGTTGTATCCGTCATAAATATAAGAGTCTTTGTTGCAGGGACAGCCATACCAACCAGAATCAGAAATGGCACGATTGTCCATATAATCTCCATCCTGGTGCTTTCATGGAAAGTCGCAGGCACTGCACCCCTTGATTTACGGTGCTTAACCATGGAATAGAACATGGCACCGAAGACCACGATACCAATAATAATACAGATCCAGAGGATCAGCATATGCAGATCATAGACCCTTTCACTGACAGGCGTGACACCTCGTGTCATATTCAGCGTATCCATGTAGCCCGCCAGAGCAGACTGCATACCAGCCATCATAGTCACCGTGGCCACCACGATAAATCCATTGATTCTACGCACCATCGTCATTGTTACTCCTGGGTAGCTTCAATATAAGAAATCACAAGTTCTGCCCGATTACCCGTTAAACAATCTTCTTGAGCTTTCCGGCCAATTCCTCGCGCTCAACCTCATTCAAAAAACTTCCAATCTCTGTGGCCTGACCATGGGACCTTATGAACAGGCGCCGTGGATACCAACCATACTCGGCAGCCTCCAGTCGAATCTGTGCCCAGTGACGCCGCACCGAAATTCTGGATTCCAGCTGACGCCGCCCCTTGCATATTTCAACTGTCCCTCCATCAATGGAAACAACCTCTTTATACAGACTTCGTGAGGAAACCATATACAAGCCCAATGCCAAAGCCGCCAGCTCAAGCCACGCAAAGGGCAATATTATCCACGCCCCCTGCCATGCAAACCAAGCAGCAATACTCAGGGAGACTGCTGACATCCACGCAAAAAACTCTGAGTTACCCTTCCAGCTCAAAGAGCTATTCGGTCGTAATGTAAATCTGACCATACCACCCTCGTATTGCTCCGCGACGATCATTGGTTTTCCCACACACTATGAGGATCCTTAAAGTAAGGACTGCAAAA
Source organism: Gammaproteobacteria bacterium (assembly GCA_028289815.1). Lineage (GTDB taxonomy): Bacteria > Pseudomonadota > Gammaproteobacteria > JAJDYQ01 > JAJDYQ01 > JAJDYQ01. Next base: position 6,902 of record JAPYNQ010000046.1, read on the forward strand.
CCGCCCGCTGTCCTGAGTCGGTCACTGATTATATCCGGGACAGGAAACGAATGGAAGGCATTAAATTGCTGAGCCGGATTAAAAACACCCTATCTAATACGTTAAAACAGCCGCTCCAGATCAAGCGTTTCGGTATTCACCGACTCAGACAACCAGGGAACAACACCCAATAATGGCGCGTGCAGGCGACTGGCAAGGCTCTCTTCCACGGCAATATCGCGCGTCATATCGGCTGCAGGATAGTTTGCCACCCAGGCAAGCAGCGGAATACCTGCGGACTCCAGTACCCGCTGTGAAAGAAGGGCATGGTTAATGCACCCCAATCGGACTGCCACAACCAAAACCACGGGCAGTTTCAGCAATTCAACAAGATCCAAAAAGGTCTGTGTCTCATTGAGCGGTGTCATCAAGCCACCAGCCCCCTCAACTACCACCAGATCAGATTGCGCTGCCAGACGACGAAAACAATCCAGAATGACCCGCACATCAATCTCTTCGCCTCGGCACATAGCGGCAATATGTGGTGCAATATATGGTTCATAACGATACTGGTTGACCAGCTCCAGACTGAACTGTCTTTCCGTAGCCTCCTGGATAGCCTGAATATCTTCGTTAAGCCACTGACCGTGCATCTCTTGCATCCCGGAAGCAATCGGTTTTGCGCCGGCGGCATTGATACCCTTCTCACGTAACTGACGTAAAATCTGGCAGGCAATCCGGGTTTTACCCACCCCTGTATCCGTGCCGGCAATAAACAAACCTGGATAGGGTGACATTAACGTACCTGCTTCCGACCGATTTCCTCTATCGCCACCGTTGCCATACCGGGCCGACAGGTCCGTCCGCTCCAGGCTGTCCCATATATGACCTCATACGTCGCAGGCAAATGACCATCGGATAACCGCCACTCTTCATAAGCACTGACCAGCCGCTGAAATTTACCTTTCCCCATCAGTCCGCGGCTCCGGGTCTGCAAGGCATTCGACGCGCCGATGTATTTCAGGTCACGCATCACGGCATGTACATCGGTATAAGTCAGGGTGATTTCCTCGCGGCTCATTACCGGCTCCTGTAAACCGGCATAAACCATCAAATCCCCAATATCATGCATATCCATGAAGGTATGTACATGAGGATGCTCATCAACCGCTCGCCAGCTGGCACGAAGCTCTTTCAGGGTATCCGGGCCAAAACTACTGAACAAAACAGCCCCATCCTGCTTTAATACCCGGCGAATCTCCCCAAAGACCCTGTCCGGTTCATTACACCATTGCAAGGACAAGCTGGAAAATATCAGGTTCATGCTCGCACCTGCAACGGGCAAATGCTGACTGTCACCGCATATCAATTGCGGGCGGTGCCACAGCCATCCCTGTTTTTTGGCATGACCGAGCATTTGGACTGACAAATCAAGCGCATAGACCCGGGCTTTCGGAAAGCGTTTCATCAAGGCATCGGTGGATTTTCCTGTGCCCGCACCAATATCCAGAATGTTTTCTGACTGAATTTTCAGCCAGCCAAGGCGCTGTAATAGTCGCTTCGCCACCTCATGCTGCAGCACCGAGTGCTCATCATAAGCATCCGCCGCCGCATCAAATGATCGACGCACAGCAACTTTATCAAGCAAATGTAAGCGTCTGCCATCAGACACAAACCACCTCCTCATGCAAACAAGACCTGACCCAGCCGGTAAATTTTTCAGGATCTGAAAGAAATGGTACATGCGCAGTAGCCCGCCAAAGATCGGCACGAATACCAAACCGATCTGCCAAACATGAAGCAACCTGCCTGGGAATAAGCCTATCCTGCTCACCAAATAACATGTGAACCGGCATTCGCAATTCACTTAAACCTGAAAGCAGATTACTTTCCCGCAGACAGTCCAGTCCCCATCCCAGAGGACTGCTACAGGATGCCGACGCGAACTGCAGATATTTTATGACCTGTCGGCTGTTGATATCACCCTGTGCCTGCAAGGTAATAAATCGTTGCAACGATTTTTCGGGGTCCCGTTTATACAGGCGATAAAAGTTGTCAAATTCCTCCAAAGACACCGCTGCATCCCAGCCATCCTGCTGTACAAACACGGGAGTAGACGCCACCAGCAACAGTGCCCGCACCAGATCTGGTCTCAACAGAGCCGCCTGAATAGCAAGCAAGCCACCGAGTGACCATCCCAAAAGAACCATCCTATCCGAAACCATCTGCCCCAGTTTACTGATCAATTCAAGCGCCAGCGCCTGCAGACTTACCTCGGACAGCCAGCTTTCACCATGCCCCGGCAGATGCACGGGCAACAAATCATACTCATCCTGCAACCCCATCACCACGTTATCCCACACCCGGGCCGTCGTACCCCAACCATGCAAAAGGACCAAACTTCTCTTCGCTGCCATAATTCAGACACCCATTGACTTCAGGGTCGTGGTTAATACATCCAGCATACCGTCGATATCGTTATGCGCATGTTCACTGCAAAGCGTGATACGCAGGCAGGGCTGCGGGGTTGTGGGCGGCCTTATAGCCATAATCAGGTACCCTCGACGCTCCATAATCCGCTGCACCCCGATAGCAGACTCCACATCCGGCATCCTGACGGGTTGAATTGCGGTTGCAAACCGCCCTGTATCCACACCCAATTCCGCTGCCACAGACCTGAAATAACCGACATTGTCATGCAATCGTAGCCGTCGCTGCTCATCCTGCCGTAAAATTTGCAGGCTTGTACGAGTCGCTTCTGCAATAGCCGGCGGTGGCGCTGTGGTATAAACATAACTTCGCGCAAACTGAATCAGGGATTCAATCACCGCCTGCGAACCTGCCACAAATGCCCCAAACGTCCCCATCGCTTTACCCAGGGTCGCCATATATGCGGATATATGCGCTTTATTGAGTCCGGCGGCATCAACACTACCCTGTCCTCGGGCACCCAGCACACCAAATCCGTGCGCATCATCCACCACGACCATATAACCCCTGTCTGATGCAATAGAAACTATATCGGGCAGTGGCGCAATATCACCCTCCATACTAAACACGCCGTCGGTCACGACCAGCCCATGCACAGCCATTTCATTCTTCAACTGATACCGTAGACTTTCTACGTCAGCATGCGGATAGCGCTTCATCTTTGCCCGACTTTGCAAACCACCGTCAAGCAGGGAAGCATGATTCAGCTTATCCTGATAAATAACATCGTGACGCTCGGTGAGCGCCGACAAGACACCGATGTTAGCCATGTAGCCCGTTGAAAACAGCAAAATCCGTTCGTAGCCGGTAAATTCGGCCAGTTCCTCTTCAAGCTGCTGATGCACACGACTATGCCCGGCAATCAAATGCGCCGCGCCGGAACCCACTCCATACTGCTGAACACCTCTGATAAAAGCAGCCTTTACATCGGGATGATTCGCCAGACCCAAATAATCATTACTGCAAAAACTGACCATTTGACGGCCATCCATCTGTAAACGTACCTGCTGAGGACCACCAACCATACGGTGTCGACGATATAAGCCCTTCGTCTGTTGCTCAGCCAGGCGGGCACCCAGCCGCGCCAGCGCATCCACAGGCTAGGATCCCTCGGCAGGCGCGGCTTGGTAATCAGATTGAGAACGGCGCAGACCCAGTCGCCTGAACAGCTGCCGGTCCTGCGAGCTATCCGGATTTGGCGTCGTCAACAGTTTTTCACCGTAGAAAATGGAGTTCGCGCCGGCAAAAAAACACAGCGCCTGCATCTCATCGGACATATCCTCACGACCCGCAGACAAGCGCACAACAGAGGCAGGCATGAGGATACGCGCCACCGCAATCACGCGCACAAATTCAATCACATCGACAGGTTCTACACCTGCCAACGGTGTTCCCGTAACGGCTACCAGCTGATTCACCGGTACACTCTCCGGATGTTTTTCCATGGTGACCAGGGTATGCAGCATGGCCACACGATCAGAGACATCCTCGCCCAAGCCAATGATACCGCCACAGCAGACACGCATACCCGCATCGCGCACCTTTTTCAGTGTATCCAGGCGGTCCTGATAAGTACGCGTGGTAATAATCTGTCTGTAGTGCGTCTCTGAGGTATCAAGATTATGGTTGTAATAATCCAGCCCCGCCTCCTTCAGCTGCTGCGACTGCTCAGCCGTTAACATCCCCAGTGTCACGCAGGTCTCCAATCCCATAGCCTTAACCGCCCTGACCATATCCAGAACCTTCGCAAAACCTTTCCCCTTCGGATTACGCCAGGCCGCGCCCATACACAGGCGCGTCGCACCCGCCATCTTTGCCGCTGCAGCTTTCTCCGCCACCTCCTCCAGTGACATAAGAGAATGAACATCGAGACCGACATTATGGTGAATACTCTGCGGACAATAGGCACAATCCTCCGGACAGCCGCCGGTCTGCACACTCAGTAAAGTGCTCATCTGTACGGCATTCGGGTCAAACCACTGACGGTGAACGGTATGCGCCTGAAACAGCAAATCGTTAAACGGCAAATCAAACAGCGCCTGAATCTCGTCAAGGCTCCAGTCATGACGGATTCCAGCAGACAGGGACAAAGACATGTTGGCGGCCTCCGGCTTCATGGAAACTCTAAACTCTGTTGGGTATGAATATTTTCAATTAGCAAGTATTGTTAGTGAATGCAGCCCTGTCAACCTGAGCAAGAAAGAAAAAGTTTACCAAGCACCCTGGAGGCACTCCGGCAGCTGTTCTTTTACCTTACACCTACCCGGTGCGTGGTATGCCGACAACTCGCTCGACGCCATATTTCACTTTGCCATAAATGCGAGTCAGGCCTTAAGATCAACACTGACGCCTGCGAAAGCTGTGCCCGGCCTTTAGAAAAAAAATACAGCGGTATCTGCGGCGAGTGCCAAAAGAGTCCGCCATACTACGACAGCACACTCGCGCCACTGCTCTATAAAGACACTGCCAAGACGCTGATAATAGAACTGAAGTTTCGCGAAAAGCTACTAAATGCCAAGATATTAGCGGAAATATTCGCCAAATTCGTAAAAAATGATCCCTGTCCCGATCTGCTGATACCTATCCCTCTGCACACCAGCAGACTGCGGGAACGTGGATACAATCAATCTCTTGAAATTGCCCGCGAGATCGCCGCTATCCACAAAATACCGGTTGACTGGAAAAGTTGCGAGCGTCGAATCAATACCGCCCGCCAATCCGAACTACCCATAAAACAGAGAAGGTCAAATATCAAAGGGGCGTTTCAGAACCACCGGCGATTGGATGGCCTGCACATAGCAATTATTGATGATGTGATGACATCCGGAAATACCGTCAACGAGCTATCCAGGGTATTAAAAAAAAGCGGTGCCAGACGAATTGATGTCTGGGTGATGACAAGGGCATGAAGCCGACCCACTACGGGGCCACAATTTCGTAATTCAATAAAATACCGACAAAAACCGCCGCCCCAAACCAATTATTACTTAAAAAGGCGTGAAAACAGGCTGACGGATCACGATCACGAATCAGGTACTGCTGATAAATAAAAAAAACACCGGCAACGCATAAGCCCAGATAGTACGGCCACTGCATATCCAGCTGCCCACCAAGCATCAATAACCCGACCAGGACACAGGCCTGCATGACTCCTGTCATCAGTTTATCGGCATCACCAAACAGAATGGCGCTTGATTTCACACCAATCCGGAGGTCATCTTCCCGATCAACCATGGCATACATGGTATCGTATGCCATCACCCACAGTACAACAATAACGAACAGCAACCAGCTTACCTTCGTTGTTTCCCCGGTCAGCGCCACCCAGGCCATGGGCACCGCCCAGGCAAACGCAAAACCCAGAAAAGCCTGTGGCAGATAGGTAAAGCGCTTCACAAACGGATAAACCAACGCCGATAAGACAGCAACAAATGACAGATAGATCGCCAATGTATTAAGCTGCAACACCAGTATCAACGACAGAGTAATAAAAAACAGAAATACACCGAGCGCCTCCTTTGCAGTCACGCGACCAGTGGCAATCGGCCTGTCTTTTGTGCGGGCAACACGCAGGTCAACTTCCCGGTCGGCGAAATCGTTAATGGCACAACCCGCCGAACGCATAAAAAAAACACCCAGGATAAAAATCAGCAATATCCTGCCATCAGGCCAGCCCTGCGCCGCCAGCCACAAAGCCCAAAGCGCCGGCCAACCCAGTAATAAGGAACCTATCGGTCGGTGGAAACGTATTAACAGCGCATACTGCCGAATCCGCTCTTTGAGAAACGGACTGTGTCGGGCATATAACTGTTGCAGATGTTCCAGTCTTTTATTCATTCCTGAAGAGTTGCTATCGCGGGCAAAAATACTTCCGCCACGAGCAACGGCTTGCCTGCCAGACGAAATATAGAACGCCTCCCCCAAATCGGCCCCATGCCGACGGGAATATCTTTAGTTGCACGCGCAAAAACCGGGGCTCCATGAACAAATTCAGCCAGCTCAACCTCCTCTCTGCGCATATCGGGAGAGGCAAACAGCAAGCCGCCCAACGGCCGGCTTCCAAGCGAAGCCAGCTTCCTCTGCTTGCCGGTCAACGTGGTCAGAGGAATCACCGAACGAGCATAAACCATACGCGCATCTCCACAATACAGATAGACCTCCCGTAACAAGGCATATCGGCACACCGGCATACCCAGTGCCCGAACTTCGTTAAGTTGTACCCGGGCATAGCGCTGCCTCAATACCTCCACTTGAAAAGACCGCGGACAACCGGCTTTCAATCGGGCAGTTAAAGAATCGTCGTCATATAACCAACTCCGCCAGCGACCGGGGACCCGGGAGTGTCGTATCCGGCGGCGAGGAAACCAGCTCGGCTCATAACGATAGATGGTCATACGATATGAATAATAAGTGCCACAGGCACTTTAAGCGTACCGCAAGCACAAACAACGATTATAGCGTAATGACCGGATTAACCGGAGTTTCCTTGAACAATTCAGCCATACCACATCCACCACGTCCAGAACGGTACCAATGACCAACCAACAATCCATACCACGGAAAGAGGCGTGATACAAGATTCATACTCTTTAGATTAATTCAGGACAGGCTACAACAAATAAAACAACTATCTAGGATAAAAATAGCGCTGCAAATTTTGCAAATAACTCAGGGGCCAGATTTATCAAGTCAGGACTGGTTGCTCCCGGGACAACCACAACAAGATAAATAAAACACATGCCTGTGCAAATCCTGCCTTCCGGAGAGGATAGAAACTGTCTTTTAATAAAAACCGGGAGCGGTTGTTTATGCCAATTCATGATGCCGTTCGCCCGACTATCTGATACATCTCCTGATCTACTACGAACTGCTGACGAATGCAAAATATCAGGCATGCCTGCCGACATTAAAATTTTATCTCTGTGAATGACAAGAGATACCTATAAAATTCCACTTTCTCAATACCGCACAGATCATCCTGTTGCCTACCCATTACAAACACTGCACTTCCTCACATATCTTTTTATAGCCTGGTATGCTGACAGCTATCAGAATTTTTCTCAGCAACCTGTTACCCCTGATTTCTGGTTATTTTCGTAACGGGCTTCAAGCGCTTTATCTGTCGCATAATTGCAGCCAGGTGCTTCCTGTCATGTGCGGTAATAACCATATTCAGTGCCACCATCCGGCCATCGCGCTCCTCGATCTGCACATTCTCAATATTGGACTCCCTGTCAGCCACCTCGGTAGCCACGGTAGCCAATACACCCCGCTTATTGGCAACATCCACCCGAATGCCGGCCCTGAATTCAAGGTTGGCATCACTTTCCCATTGCACATTGACCCATTTTTCCGGATGGTTGCGCTGCTCGGCTATATTGGGACATCCGCTCCGATGGATCACAATACCGCGACCGGCTGTGGTATAACCAACAATGTTATCGCCGGGTATGGGGTAACAGCAACGGGCAAAATTGACCAGCGTACCTTCAGTCCCTTTGATCGGCAGTGCATTTTTTTTGAACCTGCGTAAAAACGACCACGGGGTCTTTTTTTTCTCAACGGCTTGCGGCAGCAACCGCCGGGCGACCATAAGCGCCGGCAAGTTACCCATACCGATTTTCTCCAGCAGGAGCTCGACGGACTTCAAGCCCATAGACTTGAGCAGGGCATGCATCTGCTTGCTGGTAATCACCTCATAAGAAGAAGAAAGATTGGCAAGAGACTTGTCGAGCATTTTCCGTCCCAGATCTATGGCCTCACTCTCTTTGAGATTCTTCAGGTAAGCCCGAATCCGGGTACGCGCACGCGCAGTCGTCACAAAATCCAGCCAGGCCGGATCAGGTGCCATTCCCCTGGATGTAATGATCTCAATCGTATCGCCATTATGCAGCTCTGTAGAAAGCGGGACCGGATGCCGGTTGACGCGGGCCGCCACACAGGAATGACCGATATCAGAGTGTACCGCATAGGCAAAATCAATCACCGATGCCCCGCGGGGAAACTCCATGATATCGCCGACCGGTGTAAACACATAAACTTCATCCGGAAACATATCTATTTTGACACTCTCAATAAACTCCTCCGAACTGCCCACATCCTTTTGCAACTTGATGAGCTCCTTCATCCATTCACGCGCCTTAACCTGCGCCTGGTTTTTACCGGAAACAGCTTCTCCGGTTTTATAACTCCAGTGTGCAGCGATCCCCGACTCGGCTACCTTATCCATTTTTTCCGTGCGAATCTGAATCTCAATAGGAATGCCATGCGGCCCGAACAGCGAGGTATGCAGCGATTGATAACCGTTAGATTTGGGAATGGCGATATAGTCATTAAAACTTCCGGGAATCGGCTTGTACAGATTATGCATCGCGCCTAATACCCGATAACAGGTATCCACCCGATCAACCTTGATACGAAACGCATAAACATCAAGCACCTCGGAAAACCGCAGCTGCTTGCTGCGCATCTTCATATAGAGACTGTACAGGTGTTTTTCACGGCTGATGACCTCTCCCTCAAGCTGTTCCTGACTCAGGCGACGGCGTATGCCGGTGTCAATAGCACCAAGAACCTCCTTGCGATTCCCGCGTGCCTTGAGTACAGCCTCCCTCAAAGCGCGATAACGTTTTGGATATATAGAAGAAAAAGCCAACTCTTCCAACTCAAGCCGCAGGACATTCATTCCCAGGCGCTGGGCAATCGGCGCGTAAATCTCCAGAGTTTCACGGGCGACACGACGCCTTTTCTCCGGCCGCATTGCCCCCAGAGTGCGCATGTTATGCAGCCGGTCAGCCAGCTTGATAAGAATCACCCGAATATCCTGGGCCATTGCCAGGATCATTTTACGAAAATTCTCTGCCTGAGCTTCCGCCTGATTCTTGAAATCAATCTGGGTCAGTTTGGTAACACCATCGACAAGCGCAGCGACATCTTTGCCAAACAGGCCTTCCAGCTGCTTTTTCGCTGTCGGAGTATCCTCAATAACATCGTGCAGAATGGCCGCCATAATGATCTGATGATCCATTCGCATTTCAGCCAGAATATAAGCGGCGGCAACAGGATGGGTAATATAGGGTTCACCGGTTAACCGATGCTGACCGTCATGCGCCTCGGCACTGAAAAGAAAGGCATCATATACCCTGCGGATCTCTTGCGGGTCCAGATACCGTTCCAGCACCTCACATAAATCACTGATGCGATAGATACACTCCGCGCCCTGTACAGCCAGGCCTGGCTGTTGCTGGTGACTGGTCTGAGTCGATGCTCCCAAGCGTTTAACCTGCAAAGATGAACGTAAAAACCCGGATTAAATCAGCAGGGGAAAAAAGAGACTTTCTCGCGGCGCATGGACAAAATATCTACCTGGAAGCCCCATGCATAAACGACCGCTACAGTTTTTCAGGATTCGCACAAACTGAAAACACGGCTACCACAGGCAAACCTGTCACGGAGCAGAAGGCTCGGCTGGCAACTCGGCATCCTCAACCGTACCCTCTTTATCTTCTTCGTTATCAACGAAGGCATCCATCAATGCCTCCTCATCAGACCGGGGTTCAGAGGCCTCCAAGCCTTCTGCGATTTCACGCAAGGCAACAACGGTGGGCTTATCATTTTCCCACTCAACCAGCGGGTCGGCACCCATGACGATCGCTCGCGCTCGCGCAGCGGCCTTGATAACAAGCTCAAAGCGGCTTTCTACATTTTCCAGACAATCTTCTACAGTTACACGTGCCATGATTACCCTCAACAGATGGATATGATAATAATAAGGAAAAACAAGTCTAACCAAACACCGGAATAGGCGTCAATATGTTATTTCAGAAAACTAACAACCTGCCGACACAGGGTACGCCCATACCTGCCTTCCTCTCCCCGAGAGGTTAAGCTGGCCGGATATATTACCATTGACCGAACCAGGCAAGATTTACAGAGAAACCACTAGGATGGAAACAGCCTTTAAATCAACTTATGACCCACTCTATGACGAGACCCCTGGAGAAGGCAGCGCCTATTCCCCAAGCTACTGGGTAGCCGATGCGGGCAGACCCCCGGCAAATGACGGGCCGGTCAACAGTGACATGGATGTAGACATAGCTATTATCGGCGGCGGATTTACCGGACTGGCAACGGCGCTGTTTCTCGCCAGAGAACACCATATAAAGGCACACATACTGGAAGCCAATCAGGTCGCCTGGGGCTGTAGCAGCAGAAATGGCGGCCAGGGACACCTGGCATGGGGACGCCTCAGCCGCAGCCAATGGGTCAAACGCTGGGGCACAGATATGGCAAAAAAAATCCATAAAAACACCCTGGAAGGTTTTGACATATTCAAATCTCTGGTCAATGACATCGACTGCAACCCGAAAGGAGACGGCAATATACTGGTTGCCCACTGCCACTCTGCCACCAGAGCACTGGCGACTGAATCACAATTCTGCAATACCGTACTGGGCTACCAAACAAAAATGATCAGCAAAGACGAACTGCACGAACAATACATAAAAGACCAGGAAGCGGCAGGTGCCCTGGTTGAACCGGTCGGCATCGGCGTACAGCCGTTAAAACTGGCCTTTGGTTACCTGAAACTGGCCAGAAAATACGGTGCCAGAGTACATACAGGCAGCCCTGTAACCCACTGGCAAACAGAAAACAAAACACATATTCTGACCACTCCCGGCGGCACAGTTAAAGCCAGGACTGTTATCGTTGCCACCGCAGGCTACACCCACCATTCACTACACCCCCTGCTGGCATATAAAAATATGCCGATTATGGCCAATTCGGCCGTAACCGGCGTGATAAACGACCGACAGATTACCGATTGCGGTTTCAGCTCCCCTGTGTTCCTGACGGACAGCCGTAAATTACGCTTTTATTATCGCTACCTGCCGGAAGAAAAGCGCCTGCAAATCGGCACAAGAAGCGCCGTTACCGGCAAAGACAACGATAACCCCAGGCATTTAAATATTATAAGGGCAGCCATCAGAAAAAAATTTCCCCCGCTTGCCGATATCGGGATTGACTACTTCTGGTCGGGATGGATGGATATCAGCCACGACATGATGCCAAGAATCATACAGCCCGACAAACATCAGAGCATATATTACGCCCAGGGCTACAGCGGCAATGGCGTATCGTTCTCGGCCTATGCCGCATTCAGCCTTGCACAACTGGTTGCCGGCAAAAAGCCGGATGATGACCTGCCCATTTTTACCTCACCTCTCCCCGGCCATCCCTTAAGACCAATCAGAAGAATGGGACAGCGCCTGCTGTTTGCATATTTCAATCTGCTGGACAGACTGCCGTAATCAGTGAGATGAAGGCCAAGCAGTTCAGTTAGAGTGTGCACAGACAGACCACATGAGTGCAAATTTCGGTAAGGGCATTGCGTACAAGGAGTTCAAGACCACCTGCCCGGTCACGGACATGATCATCGTGCGGACTGACAGCCGAGAAGCATTGACGGTAAAGGCGATCCATCAGAAGCCGACACAGCCACAAACATTGCTGAACTCGCGATGAGATTAACCCAGGTTTTCCTATGGGCGATTATCAGCAGCCCATGTAGGCTATCTGATTTTGCCTCATGGGCATTAAACCAGCCCCCGCCCTTGTAAACAACGAAGCACTGATACAGAATAAAGACAGATCTGTTAAGAAAGTAACCATGCCATCAGCTGACCTGTGACAGGCAGCAATGCAAGTAAAGGAGGAAAAATGACCGCCGATATTAATGAGCTCAGATCAAATCTGGAAAATGAAGAGGTTTTGACTACATACGAAATTCCAATAAACCTTATAAACATGAGGAATCGAACAGCCCGATTGATTAACAATGAAAGTCCGGATAACTTCCTTCGTGGTAAAAATTCCAGATTTGAATTTTCTTTTCGTGAACCTGTATATGTTTCTTCAATTACCGTAAAAACCAGAGGATATCCAAATTATGTATCACTTGGTTTTTATTGGGAATCTCTATATGGAGCTAAAGAAAAATCCAAAAAGTTCACCGAAGGTAAAACCTCTCTTGAATTAGGAGAGCTATTGACGAAATTTGCTATAAAGCCACCCAGACGATATAGAGCTACTCCAGAAATAGAATCTGTGAACATTCGGGGTCTCAGCCTAAAAGATTTTGATGAATGCTGTAAACAGGCCAGAAAACTTGAAGAACATAAAGAATCTATACAGGAAGAATGCGACAAAAAAATTAGCGCGGCTAACGAAGCCGAGCAAAAAATATCGGAGCTTGAGCACGAGATAGCTAAAATGGAAACTGAAGTATCAACACTCCAAGCTCAAGTAGCCGATTTAGAACAAGATATTGATTCAAAAGAAAATGAGCAAGATACATTATCTCGTGCCATATCAGAAA
>JAPYNQ010000047.1 GCA_028289815.1 Gammaproteobacteria bacterium
AACTATATGAGTATCTTGATTATTTAAATCAGGCTTCTCTTGAACTGACTGCCAATCTCAATCGTGAGCTACTGATGGAACAAATTCTGTCTCGCTGGTTTGAGCTTGGAGCAGCAAGCAAAACTACAGAGGTATAAACCATGTCAACCGGATTGCAAAGTTTACTATCTTTATCAATTAAGGACAAAGCGGCACTATATGCAGCATATATGCCTTTTATTAAAAACGGCGGGCTATTTATACCGACCAAAAAGTCTTCCTATAAGCTTGGTGACGAAGTTTTTATGCTGGTAACCTTAATGGATTCCAAAGAAAAAACTCCTGTGGCTGGAAAAATTGTCTGGGTAACGCCTGAAGGCGCACAAGGCGGTCGACAGGCAGGGATAGGCGTCCAGTTTGGCAATCAGGATAAAGGGGTTACAAAAAATAAAATTGAAGGTTTTCTGGCCGGAGCACTTGAATCAGACCGCTCTACTCATACGATGTAGCTGGCCTCTCTGGTGAATATCGGAATTGTTTCCCGTAGCTGTTTGCGAGGCTTTCAGCAGATCTTTTGAGGAATTATAAAGGGAAGCTGACAGAATCAGATAATCCGGCATGAGCCGCCCAGCTGTTTATATTTTTTGGACTTTTATGAGATAAGTTATTGATTTTAAGTTAAGAATAGCATTGATATAATACCACTGGAGACTGACGATATTTTGAACAACCGGCAGACGCATAACCCCGAAATGAAGAACAAGGCACTCCGGCTTGTGGAGTATTTGCAAAATCTGGCAGTGCTTCGCAAAAAATTGGACCGGAATGTCAGCGATTACCAAAAGGTGCTTTGGTTGTCGGACTGTCCGCATGAGAAAGGATGCTTCACACAGGCATGGGGACGTGATGAGGAACACGACCCGGACGAATGGCTGGAAGTGCGGCACCGAAAGGAGCCGCCATTGCCCGCTGTTCCGGTTCAATGTAAGGACTGGGTGCCGCCTGAAAATCTCCTCCGAACCAAGACTGACCTGCCTGAACTTCTGCCGGAGATTACCCGGCAAATCCCGAATCCTGATTGGCGTGAGGATTCGGACGAATTGGAAACCATGTGGCAGACCGAGCTCCTTGAGGACCATCCCGAAATCGATGAGACATGGTATCGCTATATCGAAGATCAATGGTTGCCGTGGAAGGAAAAGCATGATGCATGGGAAAAAGTCCAAAAGATTTATTCCGGGCTCTTTACTATCCATGGGGAGCAACTTCGGCTTAGTGAGGAATACGAACTTGTGCTTGGCCTGGGTTTGCTGACCTGGAAAACGCCCACCGAGCAGTGGGTCCGTCGTCATCTGGTTGTCGCTGATGCTTTTCTGGATTTTGATACCCACTTGGGAAAATTCACCGTCCGCCCCCACACGGAGGGTGCCAAGCTACGTCCAGAGCTGGATATGCTGGACATTGAGGAACAACCGGCAGGCGCAGAGAAAACCGCGAAGGCATCACTGATCACAGCCGATGACGATCCATGGGAAAAGGGCTGTGTCGAAGGCGTTCTTAAGGCACTGGTGCATTCAATTGACTCGAAAGGCGGTTATGACGACTCGCTGGAAGCGAATAACACCGACGCCTCAAAGAAACCCATCGTGAAATATGCCCCTGCTCTGATCCTGCGCAAGCGTTCCAACAAAGGACTCATCAACGCCCTGAAACAGATCAATGAACAAATCGGGAACGGCGAATCTATCCCCGACGAATTCGCGGACCTTGCAGAAATCCGTCCGAAGGATGGACCCGATCCAGGCGATGAACCGCAAGAGGCAAAGGTTACATTTGATGGCGATGAGGGCGAGATTTTCTTCCCCAAACTATCGAATGATGAGCAGTACCGTATTGTGAACAAAATACGATCAGCAAACAGAGTGCTTGTGCAGGGACCTCCCGGCACCGGAAAATCCCATACGATTGCAAATTTAATTTGCCACCTGCTTGCCACGGGACAGCGAACACTCATTACCGCGAAAACACCACGCGCACTGCAGGTACTTGAAAGGCTTTTGCCTGATAAGTTGCGTCCTCTCTGCATCAATCTGCTGGGCCACGGCACCAAGGAACGCGATTCTCTGGAACGGAGCGTGGATGGCATTCTTCTTGAGAAGGCAGATTGGGAAGAAGATCGCGCTGAGCAAGATCGCAAGGAAAGTGAAGATTCCTTACGCCGTCTTCGCGAGGAGAAGACCAGCGTTGACCGGCGAATCCGCGAAATCCGGGAGTCCGAAACACACCGGATATCCATTGCGGAGGGGGCCTATCAAGGGACAGCAGCAAGAATCGCTGAAGCGGTGAACCGGGACCGTGCCGACTATGACTGGTTCAGGGATTCTGTTCCTCTGAACAAAACGTGCTCGATTTCCGCCGAAGATCTGCAAAATGTGCTCACAAAGTTGCGCCAATTCACACCAGAAAAGCGCCGGCAACTGGAGCTCGCATGGCCTGAAACTTTACCGCCTTCTGAACGCTTTGCCGAGCTCGTGAAGCATGAGGCAAGCGCGACCGAGGCAGAGCAAAGTGCGGCGCATGGAGCCGATGAACGACTTGCCGAGTGGTTGGCACGGCACAATCCTTCAGTCAGCAAGACTATTTACGACGCTTTCTCATCTTTCCGGGATGCTCGCGCAAAACTTTCCGCGGCATCGCTTCCATGGATGAATGATGCCCTGCGCGATATTCTGGGCGGCAACTCGTCTGAGTGGCATGAACTCCTGCGCGTCACAGGCCATGTTGTTGCATCCATTGAAAAACTCGTTGCGACCGCCGACGAGACGCAAATCAGGTTCCCGGATACCATCTCCATCAAATCGCTGCATGATGATGCCCGCAAACTAAAAGAGCATATGGAAAGTGGCGGGAAGCTGGGCTGGGGGCTATTTCGACCTGAGCCGGTGAAAAAGCGGCTGTATGTTATCAAGGACGTGAAGATTGATGGACACCAGTGCTCCACAGTCGTGCATTTCACCAATCTTGCCGATGCGCTGCATGTTCGTATTGAATGTGAGAAGGCATGGGATTTCTGGAAAGGAAAAAGTGAAAAGATTGAAGGGCTGTATGTCCGCCAACTGACTCGCCTGAAGTCGTTGCGGGATGCACTCGGAAAAGCCCTGGCGCTAGAAGAACTCATTGCCAACTGCCGGATAGCGATAAGCCAATACCCTGACATGGGCGAACCTCAATGGGCAGACGAATCCCGAATTACAAGCATTATCTCCTCGTGCCGCCTGGCCTTGGCCCGTATTGACAAGCATCTTGCCAGTGAGAAAATCTCCCACGTTGAGAATTCAATTTCTCAGGTGGCGGCCAAAGATGGTGTTCACCCGGTGACAAACGAGTTGCTGAATGCCGTTCGGAATCGCGATATGGACGGATTTGCCCGGTGCGCAAACAGGATTCAGGATTTGAAGAAGCAGTATCAGCACCTTCAGAAGGTGGACGAATATCTCTCGAAACTGCGCGACATACTTCCGCAGCTCAAAAGTTCTATAGAGCAAACCTGCAACGAACCCCATTGGAAAGATCGCATCCGGCATATCGGTGATGCCTGCCGCTGGAGTCAGGCACGGGACTGGATCGAGGAGTATAACCGGCAGAAAGATGTTCCCACACTCAACGAGCGCGCCAAACAAATTGAAGATGGGATAAACCGCATGATTGAGAAGCTGGCCTCTATTCATGCCTGGTCATTCTGCTTCTCTCGACTCAAGGAAGACCATCGCCGCCATATGGAAGCATGGAGGGGGTGCATGAAAAGGCTTGGCAAGGGGACAGGAAAGCATGCACCTTACTGGCGTCGACAGGCTCAGGGGCATCAGAATAAGTGCCGTGAAGCGGTTCCTGCGTGGGTGATGCCACTGCATCGCGTATGGGACACCGTGGAACCCGCTCCCGGAATGTTCGATGTGATTATTGTTGATGAGGCTTCGCAATGCGGCTTCGAGGCGTTTCCCCTGCTCTATCTCGCAAAGAAGATATTGATTGTTGGTGACGACAAACAGATCAGCCCGGAGGTCGTAGGATTGCCTCGCGACGCCGTACATCGGCGCATGGAAGAGTTCCTTTATGACTTCGAATTTAAATCCTCGTTCGACATTGATCGCAGCCTGTTCGATCATGGAAAACTCCGGTACGGAACCCGGCAAATTACGCTGCGCGAGCACTTCCGCTGTATGCCGGAGATCATTCGCTTCAGCAATGACCTTTGCTATGCGGGCACGCCGTTGATTCCTCTGAGGCAATATGGCCCAGACCGGTTGAAGCCACTTGAGAGTGTCTGTATAGACGGGTATTGCGAAGGGGAAGGCAGCCGGGTGAGAAACCGACCGGAGGCCGAAGCTGTTGTCGAAAAAATCAAGGGTATGTGCAACGACAATCAATATGATAATAAGACGATGGGCGTGGTAGTGCTTCAAGGAAAAGCACAAGTGCAGCTGATTGAGGATTTATTACGCAAGCGCCTGGAACCTGAGGAAATAGAAGATCGACGTTTGCTTTGCGGCAATCCATACAGCTTCCAGGGTGATGAGCGAGACATTATGTTCCTGTCGCTTGTCGCAGCCAGCAACAAAAGGATCGGCCCATTCACAAAGCTAGCGGACGAGCGGCGCTTCAATGTCGCCGCCAGCCGTGCCTGCGACATGATGATTCTTTTCCATTCCGTTACTTGTAACGACCTCAGCAAATCCGATCTTCGGTGGAGGTTGCTCGACTTCTTCCAGAATAAAGAACCACAACAGATCGCTGGCATCGGCCGGGATGAACTGGAGCGAAGGGCGGCCCAAGACAACCGATCCCCCGGAAATCAGCCCCCACCCTTTGACAGCTGGTTTGAAGTTGATGTTGCCCTGGAACTCCTTCGCAAGGGTTTCAGGGTATCTTCCCAGTATCCAGTCGCGGGCAAACGAATCGATCTGGTGATTGAGGGCGGACAGGCGCGCCTGGCTGTTGAATGTGACGGCGACCATTGGCACGGACCGGACCGTTACGAGGCCGATATGCAGCGCCAGCGTCAACTGGAACGATGCGGATGGAAATTCTTTCGGGTCAGAGAGTCGGCCTTCTACGCCAACAGAAAGGATGCTCTCGTTGGACTCTGGCAAGCGCTGGAAAAGCGGGGCATCTCTGGAGGATCGCAATACGATTACATGCCCTGCGAAGAAGATTCAGAGGAAGGCTGTCTCCATGAGTCCAACGACGATACTACCGAAAATGATGGTGGCGCTCATGGCAACAAGGATCACCCATCGTCCGATTCAGAAAATTCAGGCAATCTGCCGGGCCGCCCGATCCACCGAGCAGAGGAAATAACGGCAATGCAAATTCAGAATGCTATCATTTTTGTCTTACGCGAGCGCCCTAATCAGTCATGTACATTGCATTCCTTGACCTCACATGTCCTTAAGAAAGTGGGTGTGCGGACTCGTGGCAAACCCCGGTCAAAGTTCGAGAGGAGAGTTATACAGGGAGTTGATTATCTTGAAAAAGACGGCTACATCGAAAGATACAAATCAAAGAACCAAAGGATCAGATTCACATCTTTGATGTGATGAAACGACCTGACAAGGCATTGTGCCGGACGGCAATTCCGCTGCGCTCCATTGCTGCCGATGAGCTTGGTCACGGGCATGACCATCATATGGGTTTGCTGCTGCGCTACCAGCTGCGAAACCAAAGACTCTCTGATCTACTCCATCGAACAGCGGCTATTTGATCTGATCTCGGTCCAGGTTGACGGTGGCAATGAGTTCCCAGGTAAACTCAAACCAGCTTGTCGAGGCTTGGGTATGTGTTGCTCTCCACAAGCCCGAAGCTCAATGGTTACGTGAAACGCATCAATGGCAACAGCCGATATGAGTTTTATCCGTTCTATCAAGGCCGGTGATGACCAGAGTGATCAATCAAAAGCTGGCAAAATAGCAATATCAGTATAACCGCTATCGGCATCATGCCAGGGTTGACTTGGAGACTTTATGAATGATTATCAGTATCTCATGCAGGTCGTCTGATTTTGTCTCACGGGTACTGAACCAGAAACAACCTTGGCAGTCCTTTTGACCAACGGCTAAAATTATTTTTTATTGGGTATGTTTTAGTCCTTCGAGGCAAAACCATTCGTTACAATGTAACTCTGAGTGCGCATGAATTTCCCAGCCTGTACTTCGGTTTATGATGATGCAGATGCCATATGAAGCAAACCCGAAAGGCAAAACTTAACAGAGAAACTATTTCCAGTCTCATGATTTCAGTTCCGAAACGACAGGTTGGCCTACTTTCCGAATGGTTTCAAACGACGGCAGGAACCAGCCTGTTGGAAAAGGAAAATAACCTGTTACAGCAAATTCTGCCCGAGTTATTTGGCTATCATCTGGTATGGTTTGGAGTTGCTGATTATCGGACAGGAATTTTATCTTCATCAATCAGGCATTGTACTCACTTACAGATGTTGGGTGAATGCGCTGCTTGCAGCTGTGATGTTGTGGGCTGCCATACCCAGCTGCCTATTCAGCGAGACAGCATTGATGTAGTCATATTGTCGCACCTCTTGGAGTATAGTCCGCATCCTCATGCGATTTTGAGAGAGGTCGAGCGTGTACTGCATCCGGATGGTCATATCATTATCCTGGGATTCAATCCGATCAGCTTTTATGGGCTTTATCGGATATTGCCCGGATTCCGGGGTAATATGCCGTGGCAGGGGCGCTTTTATCATCCTCTACGTATCCGAGACTGGCTGCAACTATTAGGTTTTTCACTAAAATCAGTTAGCTATACAGCTTTCCTCCCACCGATTCAACATTATGGTATGGTAAAGCGCATAAAGTTTCTTGAAAGAGTCGGGCAGGGCTTTCTTGCACCAATGAATAGTGTGTATATGATCGTTGCCCATAATCTGGCAGTGCCCCCGAGCATTGTCATGCCTGCCCGGAAAAAGAAAAAGACAGTTCTTGATGGCGTGATAGAGCCGACAACACGTATAGGCTATCGAAATATAAATATCCGAAAAAATGAATAAAGTGGAAATTTTTGTTGATGGGGCCTGTCGAGGTAATCCGGGTCGTGGTGGTTGGGGTGCCTTGATGCGCTACAAAGGTAGAGAAAAATCTTTTAATGGAGGAGAAGTCGAGACAACCAACAATCGTATGGAACTTGCGGCGGCTATTATGGCGTTGGAAAAACTGAAACGTCCCAGCGAGGTGGTTGTAACAACAGACTCACAATATGTAAAAAATGGCATTATCCAGTGGATCCATAGCTGGAAGAAAAATGGCTGGAGAACGGCATCAAAAAAGCCGGTAAAAAATGCTGATCTGTGGCAGCGCCTTGATCGGTTAGTTAATCAGCATAATGTGGAGTGGCATTGGGTAAAGGGGCACAGTGGCCATCGAGAAAATGAGATGGCCGACAGACTAGCCAATGCGGCCATTGATGAACTGATGTCAAACATATCGTAATCCCGATATGCGCCAGATCGTGCTTGATACGGAAACCACCGGCCTGGAGGTAGCTCATGACCACCGCATTATTGAAATCGGCTGCGTGGAAATAATAAACCGTCGTTTATCACAGAATAATTATCACCAGTATTTACAGCCTGAACGTGAGATTGATGAGGGTGCTGTTGAGGTTCATGGCCTGACCTCCGAGTTCTTGGCGGACAAACCTCGATTTACAGATATCGCCGCCAATCTGCTGGCCTACCTTGAGGGAGCCGAGCTGATTATTCACAACGCGCCATTTGATGTTGGCTTTCTCAATTATGAGTTTAAAAGGGTTTACGGTGACCACTTTGAACTAACAAATAAGTGTGAGATTCTGGACACCCTTGTCATAGCACGCGAGATGCATCCCGGAACCAGAAATAGCTTGGATTCCCTATGTAAGCGTTACAGTATTGACAGGTCCAGTCGTGAATTACACGGCGCACTACTTGACTCAGAAATACTGGCCGATGTTTATCTGGCCATGACGGGCGGACAAAGCTCTTTTTCTTTGGATACCGATGAAGATGTGACACAAACGAGCCAAAAGGTTATTAGTCAGTTAAGTGTTGACCATCGTGCCAGACTAGTGGTTGTGCCTCCTACTGCCAAAGAGGCTGAAGCTCATGCAAAATACCTTAGTGCGATTGAGAAGCAAGCGGGCTACTGTATCTGGCGTCGCCATGAAACCTAGATTTTAAATTATTCAAATATTGTAATATACTGATTTATAAATAAATTAACTATGATGGAACGAAAATCAGATTTTATTATTGTCGGTAGTGTACCGACGGCGCTTTTGTCTACCTTGTTGTTCTGGCTGCCCATTCTTGGACTACTTATTGCTGACCGGGCTAGTGGAGTTAGATCGAGGAACGTCATGAGCGGTATCATAGCGATTGTTTTTCCTTGCCGTTTCGATACCCGGACTGATCATACTTATTGGTTTGCTGTCGATTAACAATATCATTGGAGTAATGATCTGGATCAAGCAGGCAAACCGAACTAGTGGTACCATATTGTGATGCAGAATGTTCTCCAGTTACTTGAGCAACGTACCGATATTACCATTATCACGGCAACGCGCCGTCTATCACGTCGCTTACTGTTTGAGTACAACCAGCAACAGCAAACAAAAGGTTTCAAGGCTTGGCTAACACCTCGCATTTTACCGTGGCCGGCATGGTTACAAGAGCAATGGCAGTTGTTTGCAATTCAGACTCATAGCCAGCACATCCCTCTTTCCCGTTGGCAGTCGTTATTGCTATGGCAGTCTATTATTGAGCGGGATACCGATATGCTGATTAACGTACAGGCAGCGGCGCGGCATGCACAGTCAGCACGACAACAATTGATTGATTATCGGCTTGACCCGGATAGCGAGCAAGTTTTGCAGTGGTTTGTCTATGATCAGGATGCGTCACGCTGGTGGGAATGGAATCTTCAATACGTTCGCAAACTCGAAAAAAACGATTGGTTGGATAAACCTGCATTAGCGATAAAAATGATTAATGCTATAAGAGATAAAGAGCATGACATATCAACTCCTCTCTGTTTTGCCGGTTTTGATGCCCTGACACCACTACAGGAGTGGTTGCGAGAATGGCTTGAAGAACAATCACTATGGGTTGCCCCCTTAAGTCGGACAGAAAAATGTACTCATGCGCTAAGGCAAGCTTGTCCTGATGCCACCCAGGAAATTCGACAAGCGGCATATTGGGCGCGGCAACAACTTGAAGAATCCTGGAATACTGGCGATGAGCCCATCGGCATTATTGTGCCAAGGCTTGAGCAGCAGCGTGACAGGACTGAGCGTATATTTCGAGAAATCTTCTATCCCCGGGATGGTTATTTTATTACGGAGTCAGATCGTTTCCATGGCCAAGGCATCCGCGAAGGATCCATATTTAATATTTCACTGGGGAGATCTCTGAACCATGAACCATCAATAGCGAGTGCACTAGATATTCTGGCGTTGTGTCGTCCTCGGTTTGAGTTTGAGGTTTTCAGCCGTGTATTGCGATCAACCAGCATCAAGGGCGCGACCGAGTGCATTTCAGAAAGGTCTTTTCTTGATATCCGACTACGTCGATATATATCTGCCGAGACAAGCCTGAGGGATATTCTCAAAAGCCTGCCGAAAATCTGTCCGGAGGATTTTCGAGATAAACTTCGACGGCTGGCGAGCCTGCTAAGTAAATGGAAAGGCAGAGATACCGCCTCTGTCTGGGTTGAGCGTTTTCAACAGTGTCTGCATGTCTTTGGATGGTCTGTAAAAAGTAACTGGAACGATTATCAATATCAGGTACAAAAAAGCCTGGATGAGGTTTGGTTCGAGTTTGCCCGTGCCGATATTGTGCTTGGCCCGATATCGCTTGAACGGGCGTTATCGCACTTCGCCTCACAGCTGTCCAGCCGGATTTTTCAGCCCGGCGTCGCCGAACTTCCAGTACAGATAATGGGTATCATTGAGGCTGCCGGGATGTCTTTTTCCAAGCTATGGGTCACCGGTATGACAGAATCAAACTGGCCACCACCTGCCAATCCTAATCCTTTTATTCCGTTACGATTGCAGCAGCAGTGGGGGATGCCGGGCAGCTCACCGCAACGTCAGTATGAATATGCCAACCTGCAAACCCGGCACTTATTACAAGCGGCGCCATCAACTATATTCAGCTACCCACAGCTTGAAAAAGAGGTTCAACATGTTCCTAGCCGGCTGATTATCGATTTCTCTGACGCTTATATGGAGCTTCCTGAGGAAAAGCCCCCTTCCGTGCGAGATTATGAAGAAAACCTGTTGGATAAACAGGCACTTAAGGCCGATTTGGATCATTACAGTGTCGGTTCCGACGCCTTGAAAGACCAGGCTGCCTGTCCGTTTCGCGCCTTTATAAACCACCGCCTGAAAGCTGCTGGTCCCGAAGAACCATTGCCGGGAAATGATACGAGAAATCGTGGACAGTGGGTTCATAAAGTAATGAATTTACTCTGGGGACAATGGCGAAACCTGAGCGGGCTGAAAGAGATGAGCGATAAAGAATTGTCAGAGCACGTGACCCTCACGGTAGCACAGGTACTGGATAGCGTTCGGGTATTTAATCGAGAGACAGAAAAACAGCGCCTGATCGATCTTGTGTTGGAGTGGCTGGAGCAGGAAAAGCTGCGCCAGTCGTTTGAGGTGGTCGCCGTGGAGCATGAAATCAACGCATCCGTGGAAGAGCTTAAGCTGCGCCTTTATATTGATCGTATTGATCAACAGCCGGACGGTAGTCACTGCATCATTGATTACAAGACCGGAGAAGTGAAAATCGCTGCTTGGGCAGGCGAGCGGCCCGATGAACCGCAATTACCGCTGTATTCCATCATCTGGGAGCAGCCGGTATCAACGGTCGCCTTAGCCAGTATAAGTGCAGGAGAATGCCGATATGTCGGTGCCACCCAAGATAAAGAACAATTTTCTTCATCTCAGGAAAAGTTTAATAATATTGCTCAAATACCTGTATTAAAAGGAAATTCTACCTTGAAGGCTTATAAAAATTGGGAGGAAATATTGTATGAGTGGCGAAGGGTGATTGGGCAACTCGCGAAAGCCCATACTAACGGTGATGCC
This sequence comes from Gammaproteobacteria bacterium, assembly GCA_028289815.1. Lineage (GTDB taxonomy): Bacteria > Pseudomonadota > Gammaproteobacteria > JAJDYQ01 > JAJDYQ01 > JAJDYQ01. Next base: position 11,122 of record JAPYNQ010000047.1, read on the forward strand.
GCTATTGATCCTAAACAGCCGCACTCAACCTGCAGATACTGTGACATACATCCTGTTTGCCGGCTACCTGAATGGCAGGAGGATCAGGGTATCGAAAAATAATGCAAGAGAAAAGAAATGACAGAACCTGCACCTGATCAACCGGTACGGAACCAGGCACTTGATGTCACGCAATCTTTCATCGTTGAGGCCCCGGCCGGCTCCGGAAAAACAGAACTACTGATTCAGCGTTATCTGGCACTGATGGCGACCGCCAATGAGCCGGAAGAGGTGCTGGCCATTACTTTTACTCGCAAAGCAGCTGCTGAAATGCGCCAAAGAGTAGTTGATGCTCTTAACAAGGCACAAAAACCTGAACCGGTCGAATCGCATAAACGACCTGCCTGGAGGTTGGCAGGAAGTGTATTGACGCGATCCGACGAACGTGACTGGAATATCCTCAGTCAACCGGCCCGGTTACGCATTATGACTATTGACTCCCTGAATGCCTTTCTGGTGCGTACCATGCCATGGCTATCCGGTATCGGCCCGGATGCGACTCTGGAAGAAAAGCCCCAATATATATACGAAGAAGCAGCTTGGCAGGTTGTAGATATGGACAATGCCGATGAAAGAGTTGGCCGGGCACTACGGACTTTGTTGCTGCACCTTGATAATAATGATCGCCTTGTTACCAGCCTGTTATGCGATCTGCTGGCCAAGCGTGATCAGTGGCTACGCCATCTGGTGCCATTGAATAGGCCCCGAGACATACAGGGTATTCGCCAATTGCTCACTGGTATGTTTGAACATGTTCTTAAGGAAGAACTGGATGATCTCATTATGATGATACCGGTTCCACTGAAACAGGATATGGTCGATATTGCTCGCGTCAGTGCCCAGCGACTTCGGGAAAGAGGAGAAACAGCAGCGCACATTGATTGCCATAACCTATATAAGCCGCCCGGTTCAGACATTGCTGATATACCACTTTGGCAGGCACTGGCGCGTTTGTTTTTGACGGACAGCGGCAATTGGCGCACTCCTAGGGGCATTAACACAAGGCATGGCTTTGAATCGGGCAGCCAGCATAAAGAGCGCTATGCCTCAATCCATGAGCAGCTAGTAAACATAGATAATAAAGAATTACTAATTAAATTCAATAGTATAAAAAAATTTCCTAAAGTTATTTATACAGAAAAACAATGGCAGCTGCTTGAGGCATTAATCATACTACTGCCGATATGCGCAGGGCACTTACAACGGGTTTTTCAGCGCCATAGCGCTATTGACTTTGTCGGGCAAGCACTGGCCGCCCGGCAGGCAATGGGAGAAGGACAGGAGCAGGTCCCCGATTTGACCATGAGGCTGGATTACTCACTAAAGCATATCCTCATGGACGAATTTCAGGATACATCACACTCTCAATTCATTCTGTTGGAGCTATTGCTTGAAGGCTGGCAGCCAGGCGACGGTCGCAGCCTTTTTCTGGTAGGTGATCCGAAGCAATCCATCTACCGGTTCCGGGAAGCCGATGTCAGTGGATTTCTCAAGGCACGTGATCACGGTATCGGAGATATTCATCCGCAATACTTGAAACTAACGACCAATTTTCGATCTACACCGAAGCTGGTGGATTGGTTTAATAGCATCTTTCCGAGTGTCCTCACTGACCGGGATAACCTGTCTTTGGGAGGGGTAAGTTACTCACCGGCAGCTCCTGGCCCTAGCAAAGAAGACGATGATAGTGGTGTACATATTCACGCACAACTAGATCGGAAAGCCGAGGGCAGGCAAATCACCGAGGTGGTGCGCCAACGCCTGAACGATAAGCCCGATGCTACTATCGGTGTACTGGCCCGCTCCAGAAGTCACTTAAGTCTTATCTATGACCAGTTCAGGAAGAATCATATCCCGTTTCAGGCCGTAGAGATTCTTCCGCTATCCGAGCTTTCTGTTATCCAGGACTTGCTTTCCGTTACACGCAGCCTGTTGCACTACCATGACCGTATAGCTTGGCTAGCTGTATTGCGCGCACCTTGGTGCGGACTGACACTAGATTCATTGCATCAACTCTGTGCCGATGAACCGAACAAAGATTTGTGGCAACTAGTCAATGACATTGAACGGCAAAACAGGCTGATTGATGGTGAACGACAACGACTACAGCGTGTGATCCGGGCGTATTCCCGAATATTCGATTATGCCGGACATTTAACTTTTCGTACCCGACTGGAATGGTTATGGAAACTACAAGGTGCCAAACAGTACCATGCCGGGTCAGAACGAGATACCGAAACTTATTTCAGCCTCCTTGAACAGCTGGAGCAGGATAATAAGGCAATTACCCTGAAATCCATTGAGCGCAAACTAAGAGGCTTGCATTCAACGACAGATAGCGGCAGTGACGGTAAGGTACAGCTGATGACCATCCATAAATCCAAAGGGACAGAGTTTGATACCGTGATATTACCTAGTCTGGAGCGTACTACGCCTCAGGATAAAAAGGCGCTGCTAGCTTGGCATGAAGAAATCTCGGAAGACTATGAAAAAAGGCTGCTGCTTGCTCCCATACATGCGCGAGGTGGCGATGATGCAAGCTTTGACTTTGTCAGAAGCCGTGAGAAAAAAAGAAAAGACTATGAGGTGCAGCGCCTGCTATATGTTGGCATCACTCGTGCCGAACGGCATTTACACTTGTTTTCGACTCTGACTAAAGATGGTGACTTACAAAAACCTCGAGCAGGCAGCTTTCTGAGCTTACTTTATACACATCTGCAAAATGAGTTTGCCTTGGCGGGGATGGCAGATAAGGCAGTGGAGGAGGGTATCTGTCAGCAGGTCAGACTTAAGCGGGTTCCAGCTGATTGGCATCCTGTAGTCAAAGCTGAAAACATTGATTGGCAGGGTGTGGTAATTGAAGCGCAGGATACAGCATTGATGGAATTTTCCTGGGCAGGCCAGAGTACGCGACTGATGGGCATCGTTGTCCATCAATATCTCCGCCAAATCGGAGAGACAGGGCTGGACAAATGGAATAGTGAACTCATACAAAATCAGCGTAATACTATTTCCGCGAACCTGCGATCATTCGGCTTGCCAGAAGATTATTTTGAATACGCAGCTGGTCGTATCGTCGATATACTGGATAACGTTATACGATCAGAGCGAGGTCGATGGCTACTGGCTCCACATCATGAAGCAAATAATGAATACGCTATCAGTGGCGTGATAGCGCATAATGCTGTTAACCGTGTTATTGACCGCACCTTTATTGATAATGAGGGGATACGCTGGATAATTGACTATAAAGCCGGTTCGCATGAAGGTGGCGACCTTGAGGGGTTTCTTGATGAGGAGCAGCATCGTTATAGACATCAGCTGGAAGAGTATGCCGAGATGTTGTCTGCAAAGCATCCGGAACAGAAAATATGCTTGGGGTTGTACTTTCCACTGATTGATGGTTGGCGTGAGTGGTCTTATAGTCATTGATAAAAACTTCGCATAATGTCTGTGTTATGTTCAAGCGGCCAAGCAGACAGCTAAGTGTTGCCTAGTAGTGATCGCCACCTGTCGGCGGTGCGATTAGTGAGTAATGATATAGAGGGTAGAGGCAGTAATGAGTGTCACGGCCCAGATGGAGACGATGACGCCTACCATTGTGAGGGTGATCTGATTAGTCCTCTCAATCATTCTCATTTCTAGGCCATCAATCTTTTTGTCGAGCAGGTCGATTTTGTCATCTGTATTCATATCATTCATAATAGTATCTCCAAAGTATAAATCAAGTAAGTTGCCTATCGGCTGCGCGGGCAGCAGTATCGCTCGCGCAATCGATGGGCGCCCTGTACGCATGGAGGGGCAGCGTGTCAATCAAAAATCACGGAGGGTCTACGAAAAAATCATCGAATCAATCGCGAAGCGCACCTTAGCCTGATTTTTTCGTGGAAACCGTTATTTTTGAGCGTTCTTGACACGCTGAACCGGAATGCGTACTGGTAGGGTATGTACATTTGGTGAACACCCACCAGCGGTCAAGGTACATATTTCAATTATGCAGTCGCATGTTTTATCGCGTCTGCATATCGGTTCAGGAAGACTGCTGTTTTTTAGCGGTCTTCCTGAACTCCTTTATCCATCTGCGAACATTGTTAACAATTCGGTTCGAGATTGACTGCTGATCACCCTCGCGGACCCATTTCTTTGCCCTACATTGTCGACAATACTGGTTTTCTTCAAGCCTTTTCATTTCTCTGTTCATCTCGCTGATCACCTGTACCATCCATCGGACATGCTCCACTTCATTAGCTGACACAAACTGTCCGGCTGGTGTCCACACTTTACCTGGCTCGAACCGAAAGCCAGGCCACCCCGGTATCTCACCAGCCAGGTACTTCATCAGATGTTGATACCAGCGTGGTGCCCGGCCTGATTTATATTTTCTGATGGTTCGTTCAGTAAGGCCGCAAAACTCGGCTATCATCGTTGGGTTTATCATGCGTAGCTCCCGGCATATCTGATAAACAGACTTAGATATATTTTGTAAATTATTGATATTATGT
>JAPYNQ010000048.1 GCA_028289815.1 Gammaproteobacteria bacterium
ATCTACTACAGTGAGAAATTTGATAGTTGGCATGGTGATGTTCTTGTTAATGAAGAAACTATAACCGAGGCCAAAAGCAGCCTCAGCCAGCAGTTAAAAGACGATATCCAGTTTGCTCATGATAAGGTTAGCAAGTTTGCCGAGCGACAACTGGATAGCATCCGGGAATTTGAATGTGAACTTTCACCAGGAGTTTGGGCAGGACAAAAACTGATACCAATTCGAACGGCTGGTTGCTATGTACCTGGCGGTCGTTATGCTCATGTTGCTTCTGCTATTATGAGTATTACCACTGCCAGAGTAGCCGGCGTTAGCAATGTCATCGCCGCTTCCACACCAAAACCTGAATATAGTGGCATCCATCCGGCAATTTTATATACCATGGATTTATGTGGTGCCGACCGAATTCTGGCAATGGGAGGAGTCCAGGGTATTGCATCTATGGCATTTGGCTTATTTACCGGCCATAAGGCCAATATCCTGGTTGGTCCAGGCAATCGTTTTGTTGCTGAGGCGAAAAGAATATTGTATGGTGAGGTGGGTATAGATCTGTTTGCCGGACCAACAGAAATACTTATTATTGCTGATGATAGTGCTGATGCGGAGTTGGTTTCCTATGATTTGGTTGGGCAGGCGGAGCATGGTATTGATTCGCCGGCATGGTTAATTACAACCAGCGAAACATTGGGGAAAGAGGTGATTGGTCTGGTGCCGGATATTATTGATGCTCTGCCTGAAGAGCAACGGCAGACAGCCGCGGAATCCTGGCGTAATTACGGTGAGGTTATCGTATGTGATAGCGATGAAGAGGCGGCAAGGTTAAGCGATGAATACGCACCGGAGCATTTGGAAGTACAAGCCGGTAATCTGGCTTGGTACGAGAGGCGCCTGAGAAACTATGGTTCTCTGTTTATTGGCGAAGAAACAACAGTCGCATTTGGCGATAAATGCTCAGGAGCCAATCATATTCTGCCAACTAGGCGTGCTGGTTGTTATACTGGTGGGTTGTCGGTACATAAATTTATCAAGGTTGTGACCACTCAAAGGGCAAACAGGCAGGGTAGTAAGGAGCTGGCAATGGTAGCTGCCAGACTTTCAAGGCTGGAAGGTATGGAGGCTCATGCTCGTACCGGTGATATTCGCCTTAAGCATTATTTTCCAGGGCAAAAATTTACTACCGGAATTTAAGCTGCTGGGATAATGAATTCCTATCTACAGGGCATGTTTACTTTAAAGGGCAGAGTTGCCTTGTGTACCGGAGCAAGTTCCGGCATTGGTGCCCACATGGCGAAAACACTGGCCAAGGCCGGAGCGGATGTTGTTTTAATTGGTAGAGATGAGCAGGGACTAAAGGTAACAAAGCAGGCTATATCAGGACAATCTCCTAGCAGCGGATGTATTTATAAAACACTGGATTTAAGTGTGTTAGAGAGTATTGAGCCTGCGATTGTACAAATTAGCAAGAAAGCTGGTTTTGCCGATATCCTGGTAAATGCTGCGGGTATCAATCTAAGACAGGCGGCAGATGACATTTTGATTAAAGACTGGCAGCAAACCCTGAATATCAACACCGCGGCCCCTTTCTTTTTGGCAAGAACGCTCATCGGTGGTATGCGGCAAAAGGGCTATGGCAATATAATCAATATCGCCTCGTTACAGTCTTATCGCGCCTTCAAAAAAAGTATGGCTTATGGAGCCTCCAAAGGGGCTATAATTCAACTGACAAGAGCCATGGCTGAGGCGTGGTCGGGCGATGGTATTGTTTGTAACGCTATTGCCCCGGGGTTTTTCCCCACCAGAATGACGGTACCGGTGTACGAAGATAAAGTCATGCTGACCCACCATGCAGGCATGACGGCAGTAGGTCGGAATGGAGAGTTGCCTGATCTGGAAGGGGCGACGCTGTTTTTTGCTTCAAATGCCTGTCGCTATATAACCGGCCAAGTTTTAGCAGTTGATGGTGGTTACACCGCAAAATAAAATTTTCCCTATAACTTAATACTTTGGGCAGTGTATGAAGGCGCTTGTTTTAACCGATATTGAAAAACTGGAATATACCTCTTATCCAGAGCCTGAGCCAAGTAAAGGCGAGGTTTTGGTCAGGCTCAGAGCGTCCGGTATCTGTGGTTCAGACATGCATGCTTATGTTGGCCACGATAGCAGAAGACCACCGCCATTGATTCTTGGACATGAGGCCAGCGGTGTGGCGCAGATAAATGAGAAAGCCGAGATGGTTGTCATTGATCCGCTGGTTACCTGTGCCCAGTGCTGGTACTGTCTGAATCATCTCAGTAATTTATGTACCACAAGGCAGATTATCAGTATGCCGCCAAGGGCAGGGGCCCTTGCTCAGTGGCTTACTATGCCCAAGCGCAATCTTGTTAAGGTTAATAATCTATCTTTTGAACAGGCTGCCTTGGCGGAGCCTCTGGCAACTGCTTGGCACGGAGTAAAGCTGGCACAAAAAAACGGCATAAAGCCACTGCAATCCGCCCGTGTTTTAATTTATGGCGGCGGCGCTATCGGTTTGGCATCTGCCTTGGCGCTGAGGTATCTTGGGGCTGAAGATGTTTCCATACTGGAAACAAACCGTAAGCGCATAGCCTTGCTTGGGGAAGCTACGGATGTTCATGTCCATGATCCCTCTGTTGGCAGTTCTGTCTATGAAGCGGATGTTATTATTGATGCGGTTGGTTCGGATATAACCCGTAAAAATGCTATGAGTGGTATTGCCCCTGGCGGGGTGGTTGTGCATATTGGACTTGGTGATTCTGAGCCCGGGTTTGATCCCAGAAAGATAACGTTGGCACAGGTTACCGTGGTCGGCAGTTATACCTATACACACGATGAGTTTGTGGAGGTTGTGGATATTATGTCCAAAGGAGGGTTTGGCAGGCTGGACTGGTATAAAAACTATACCTTATCTGACGGACCGCTCGCATTTAAGCAGCTGCTGGAAGGACAAGCAGATGCCATAAAAATTATTCTTAATCCGCCTGATTGAGTGCTGGCCAGTCTCGGATTTTCTGGCTTTGGTCTTGTAAACATGCTTCATGCTCGCTTTTGGGCGAAAGATTTAACAAAAACTGAACTAAATTGTTGGCTTTTCCAGTAAAACTAAGGTATTTTCTGAGGCAGCGGTGTGTCGCACTTAATGCGGGTTGTTGTTTTTACTATTAAGGACAGCCTTGTAATAGCCAGGTACATTGTTTCGCTACTCATTCCATGTGTTGGAAGTGGGTGTAACTTAATAGCTTAGGAGTATGAGATGAAAAAAATATTTGTTCTAATTAGTTCAATGACCTTGCTGCTGGCGGGTACCCTCGCCTATTCATCGGTCGATATTAAAATTCAGTCAGTCATTCCATCAAAGGCAGACGAGATTGTTATGCTTAAGGATTTTGCTAAAAATGTGAGTGATTTAACAGATGGCGAGGTGCAGTTTACTGTTTTACCTGCCAACGCCGTTGTTGGTAATAAGCAGGTAATAGAGGCCGTTGACAAAGGTCTTGTTGATGCCGGCTTTGCCTGGACGCACTATTGGTCGGGGTATCATCCGGCGGCTATGCTCTTTGGTTCGCCGGTGGCGGGTGCGGGAGTTGGACTGGATAACTTTGCCTTTTTGTCTTGGTATCTGAATGGAGGCGGTAAAGAGTTGTATGACCAGCTATGGGATGAAATGGGTTTTAACATTAAGGGATTGATGCTCCAGCCTGTTGGTCCTGAAGCACTTGGCTGGTTTAAGGAACCTATAAAAAGTATGGACGACTTTCGCAAGTATCGATTCAGGACACCTCCGGGTATTCCGGGTCAGACATACAATGACATAGGTGTTGCCGCAGTGGCTATGGGTGGTGGTGATATTCTGCCTGCGCTGGAGAAAGGTACCATTGACGCGGCAGAGTGGTGCTGTCCTAAGCCGGACAGCGTATTTGGCTTCCAAAAGGTGCTAAAAAACTACTACCTGCAAGGCTTACACCAAGTTGTTGTGAATGCGGATTTGTATATCAATGGCGATGTTTGGCGTAAGCTGACTGACAAACAGAGACGTGCTGTGGAAGTTGCCGCCGATGCTTCACTTATGCGTGCTGTTGCTTACAGAATTTACGAAAATGGCAAGGCACTAAGAGATTTAACGGAAAACCACGGAGTCATTTTGCATGATACCCCGGCCGACTATTTTCCTGCCTATATGGGCGCTGCAAGAAATATTCTCAACAAAAATGCCGAGGAAAATGCATTCTTTAAGCGAGTTTGGGACTCACAGAAGGAATTTGCCAAAACAGTGGTTCCTTTCTGGTCGGGAGCACAAACTTCAAATGCGAAGCTGGGTAAAGCGTTTGCAGACCAGCTAAAGTAGTAAATCTATGCCTGCCCCAGATGAAGGTGCCGAGCTTGATGTTACCGATGAGTTAATCGCAGAATCTCGCCAAATCAATAATTTGCCGGGCGATATGGCGCCTTGGATGGCAACGGTGATTGGTCTGATTGATAAGGCCAATCACCGTTTTGCCGTGGTCATATGCTGGCTTACGGTGCCGATATTTCTGGCTATGGGTTATGAAGTGTTTATGCGCCATTTCTTAAATGCGCCAACGCTTTGGGCCTATGATATCAGCCGTATGTTCAGCGGTGCCCTGTTCATGTTGGGAGCGGCTTATGGGTTGCTGAAAGGAGTTCATATTCGCGCAGATTTTATTTACAGAAACTGGCAGGCGTCCACTCAGGCAAAAGTGGACGCCTTTCTTTATGTTGTTTTCTTCTTCCCGGGCATGCTGCTATTTTTGATTGCAGCCTCGGATTATGCCTTTACCGCTTGGATTCGCGGAGAACTGGGAATGGATACCGCATGGATGCCGCATATGGGTCCTATTAAATCAGTATTGCCTGTTGGTATTTTACTGCTTATCGTCCAGGGCATATCCGAAATTTTAAAGTGTGTTTACGCTATTAAATATAACAGGTGGCCATAATGAGTTCGGAGACGCTTGGTTTTGTTTTAATAGCGGTAATGCTGATAGCAATATTCATTGGTTTTCCTATTTCATTCACCTTGATATTTCTGGGGTTGGTATTTGGTTTGCTGGGTTTTGGTGATCTGGTCTTTTACCTTATCACCTTCCAGTTTGCTGATATCATGTTAGAGCAGACTCTGGCGGCCATACCGCTTTTTGTGTTTATGGGTATTTTGATGGAAAAAGCGGATCTCATGGAAAGGCTTTTCCAGTCGATACAGCTGCTGCTCTCCAGAGTGAATGGTGCCTTGTTCATTGCGGTGCTGATTGTATCAACCATCTTTGGCGCGGCAACCGGAATTGTTGGTGCTTCTGTCACTATTTTAGGCATCATGTCTGGCAAAATCATGCAGCGTTCCAAATACGATGTGCGTATGGCGGCCGGAGCAATTACCGCAGGTGGTACCTTGGGTATATTGATTCCTCCCAGCATTATGTTGGTTGTTATGGGTCCCATAATGGAAGTACCCGTTACCGAGTTATTTGCTGCTGCCATTATTCCGGGATTATTGCTTGCTTCCATGTACATGGCATATACACTGATTCGTTGCTATATCAACCCAAGTCTGGGGCCTAAGGTTCCCGAACATTTACGCAGCGCTTCTATGAAAAAAGTCTGGCTTGAATTTGCCAGAGGTCTGCTGCCTCCCGCTGTTTTGGTTGCGGCTGCTTTGGGTAGCATTTTATTTGGCTTGGCGACACCAACAGAAGGAGCGGCTATAGGGGTACTTGGAGCTATTTTTCTTACGCTGGTGTATGGCAGGTTGACCTTTGGAGTTTTTCAGGACGCCCTGATGAAAACCCTGGAAATTACCGTACTGATTATGGTTCTGGTGGCAGCATCTAATTTTTTCGGTGCTGTCTTCTCGCGCCTTGGTACCCCGATCATGATGACCGAATTTTTACTGACTCTCGAGCTATCCCCATACATTGTTTTAGCCATTATTATGCTGCTGATTTTTTTATTGGCGTGGCCGTTGGAGTGGGTGCCTATCGTTCTTATCATCATTCCTATTCTGCTACCTTTGGTTGAGCAACTGGGATTTAACCTGACTTGGTTCGCTATTCTGGTTGCTGTTAATCTGCAAACTGCATGGCTCTCACCCCCGGTTGCCCTGTCAGCATATTTCTTGAAAGGCGTCGTCCCAGAGTGGGACTTGAAGGATATTTACAAAGGTATGCTACAATTCATTGGCATTCAGCTATTAGGTTTGATGCTGATTATCAGCTTCCCGCAGCTGGCGCTTTGGTTGCCAAGCGTACTATATAACTGACAAATGACGAAAATGGCGACAGTAAAAACTTTTGTTTCTCATCTGGAATGTTCGTTGACCGGTAAAAGGTATGCAAAGGGCACGCTTCAGACCCTGTCCGAGGCGGGCAAGCCCTTGCTGGTCAAATATGATCTGGAGGCGTTGGCGAAGCATGTCAACAAGCAAGTCATTAAAGACAGCAACAAAAATGGCTTTTGGCGATATGAAAATTTTTTGCCGGTAACAAAAAGTGAAAACCAAGTCACATTGGGCGAAGTAGTCACTCCCCTCATCACGCTTAATCATTCTTGCGAAGCTCTGGGTGCATCAAGCGGCAATGTTATTGTTAAAGACGAGGGACGGTTACCGACCGGCTCGTTCAAGGCAAGAGGTCTGTGTTTGGCGGTATCTATGGCAAAAGAGCTTGGCGTTAAACACCTTGCTATACCGACCAATGGTAATGCCGGTGCCGCTATGGCGGCCTACGCCAGCCATGCTGGTATCAAAACAACGGTATTTTGTCCGGATGATACGCCAACTGTTAACATTGCCGAGATCAAGCAGCAAGGTGGTGATGTTTACCTGATAGACGGCTTGATAAATGATTGTGGCAAGATAGTCGCCGAAGGTAAAGACAGCGTAGGCTGGTTTGATGTATCAACCCTTAAAGAACCGTACCGCATTGAAGGCAAAAAAACTATGGGTATGGAGCTTGCCGAGCAGATGAATTGGCAGCTGCCTGATGTTATCTTTTATCCGACTGGTGGTGGTACCGGTATGATCGGTATGTGGAAGGCCTTCAATGAGCTCAAAACTATAGGCTGGTTGACCGGTAAACTGCCCAGAATGGTTGTTGTGCAGGCGCAGACCTGTGCCCCTATCGTCAGGGCCTGGGAAAATAAGGAAACCTCTGCTGTTCCATGGGAAAATGCCCGGACAGTTGCTGCCGGCATCCGCGTTCCTGCTGCTATTGGTGATTTTCTGATTTTGCAGGCCGTCCGTGAGTCAGATGGCTTTGCCGTTGCCGTTAGTGATGACGATATCATACAAATGCGCGATAATATTGCCGCTGGTGATGGTTTGCTGCTCTGCCCCGAAGGGGCAGCAACTGCCGTCGCTTACAAATGGGCACTGGAGCAGGGTTGGATCAACAAAGCTGATACTGCTGTCCTGTATAATTGTGCTACTGGTCTGAAATATCCGATGACCACATCATTCAAGCGCTTGGACCAAGGCATGATCGATTACGGTAGATTTTAATATGGTCAGGTAGCATGGATAACAGCTACGACTATATTATTGTAGGTGCCGGTTCAGCAGGATGTGTTCTGGCTAACCGACTTTCAGAAGACAGCAGTAAAAAAGTATTGGTATTAGAAGCTGGCGGCAAAGATAACAGCCCTTGGATACATATCCCTGTGGGCTATTTCAAAACTATGCACAATCCGGAATTCGACTGGATGTATAAAACCAATGAAGACAAAGGTATCAATAACCGTTCCATCGAATGGCCGAGAGGTAAGGTCCTGGGTGGTTCCAGCTCGTTAAATGGCCTGTTGTATGTTCGTGGTGACAGCTACGATTATGACAACTGGGAGGCATTGGGGAACAAAGGTTGGAGCTATGCCGATGTCTTACCGTATTTCATAAAATCAGAAAACCACGAAGACGGCCCAAGCAAATTCCATGGCGATCGTGGCGAAATGAGGGTGTCCAGATTGCGTCTCAGGCGCTCTATTGCAGACAAATTTATTGAGGCCAGCATCGCCGCTGGTATCCCCTTTAACGATGATTGCAATGGCAGGCAGCAGCAGGGTGTCGGTTACTTTCAACAAACCGCGTACAGAGGCTTTCGCTACAGCAGTGCGAAAGCCTTTTTACATCCAGTCAAGTGGCGCAAAAATCTAATTATCACTTGCCGGGCAACCGTCAGTAAAATCATCTTTGTTGGTAACAGGGCGGTCGGTGTCGAATTCATTCAGAATGGTAACCGGGTGCGAGCCCATGCCACATGGGAAGTTATACTTTGTGCCGGTGCTATAAATTCACCAAAGCTACTGCAATTATCCGGCATTGGTGACGCGGATCTACTCGAAAAATATAACATCATGCCATTGTATGACAACCCGGCGGTTGGAAAAAATCTGCAAGATCATCTGCAAATTCGCTTGATCTATAAAACCAGCGAAAACACTCTGAATGATGAACTGAATCGCTGGTGGAAAAAAGCCTTGGTGGGTATGCAATATATTTTATTCAGGACCGGTCCGCTTACCTTGAGTGCCAGTCAGGTTTATGCTTTTACCAATACTAAACTGGATGGTTCACGCCCTGATATTCAGTTTCATATGCAGCCACTGAGTGCAGACAAGCCGGGAGATGGAGTACACCCATTTTCTGCTTTTACTTCTTCGGTGTGTATTCTACGCCCTGCAAGCAGAGGCCATATTGCTATAAAAAGTAATGACTGGTTGGAAAAACCGGATATTATTCCCAACTATCTATCTGCAAAAAAAGACAAGAAAACTGCAATCGGCGCCATAAAGGTAGCACGTAAAATTGCAGGCAGCTCGCCGCTTAAAGAAGTTATTACAGAAGAGTATGTGCCGGGAAATGATTATCAAAGCGATGATGAGTTGTTGCGGGCAGCAGAAAACTACAGCCAGACCATTTACCATCCGGTTGGTACCTGTAAAATGGGGATAGATGATGGCACAAGCGTGGTGGATGCAAGACTCAGGGTTTATGGAATAAAGAACCTGCGTGTCGTTGACGCATCCATCATGCCACAGATCACTTCGGGTAACACCAATGCTCCGACAATGATGATCGCAGAAAAGGCAAGCGATATGATTAAAAGCGACAATAGCCAGAGCGACTCTGATTAAATCAAATGGATTTAATCAGAGTCGCTGCTGACAGTTTTTTGAAAAGTTCTGGTGGCTGTTATCCGTATCAGTAAGCCTGAAAATATGGCTGGTCTCAATGCCTGTAACCAGCAGCCGCCGTTTATCAGTGGTTGATGGGTGCTGTGCTAATGCTTCCGCTCTTAACTGAACCTAGAAGCGGGGCCGGATGCCAAAGCTGATTTCTATTTTGGAACAATGCTTCGCCCTCCGGAAGCTATGCCGGGCTGTTTGTGGTTGTAATACCAAAATTGACTATTAAGGTTGCTCACGGATAATTCGCTTTCTCGGTTTAGTTGGCACATTCAGCTTCAGTTCATGTTTGGCTGATACCAATGATGAGATTTCGGATCAGATGCGCTATAATAAGCTACTGTAACAGATCAAATCAGGAGAATGTGATGGCTGGAATGCGTGATATGTCTGAAATGACGCGAATCCGGGTCGCACGCAGTGACTTGGTAATCCCTACTGTTATTTATGAATCGGCTACACAAATATTTGCACACATGGTTGGTACCGGTAAGGTGACTGAAAAAAATCAGAAATCTGCTGTGCAAATGGCGATTAATATGGCAGTTGAGCTGGCTATAGAAACCGACAGGATCGTTGATAAGGATTCCGGAGGGCGGAACCATTTCGGATCGAAGAAAAATTTTTAGCAACCGTTTCTGCTTGAGGACTCTCTAGGGTGAATCTTAACATTTGCTAACAGCTATTTAGCGCATGGATGGGGGATTAGCTTGGGATGTCAAATGATCACCTTATCCGGTTCGTAAGCGAGAAGCCGGTAGGACTATCTGCCAACTTCTCATCCTCATATATCAGATCTTATTTCTCGGAATGGTGCTTTGCGGCCTTAGCGGTCTTATTTCTGAGTGCCCAGATAAGCCGCAACATTATCGACATCAGTATCACTCAGCAGCGCCGCCATAGCGTTCATGGTGGCATTTTGCTTGGTACCATTTTTATAAGCTACTAAAGCAGTTTTAATGTATTCGGCACCCTTGCCGTTGAGGGCAGGGTTGGCCGGCATCTGGCTGCGACCGCCGATGCCGTGGCAGCCGACACAGCCTTTGCTGTTGAAAGCCGCCTCACCAGCGACCGCATCGCCTTCGGCCATAGTAGAGCAAGGTGTAATAATCATTGTTGCGGCGACGATTGCACAATAAATCATTTTCATTTTTGAATCTCCAAGGATGTTTGCGGGCATTTAATTATACGACCCGTCCGAAAAACCCGATCATTATAGTGAAAAGTAACAGTAAAAGGGAACCTCAAAAAAGCCGTAGTGTGTGACTCCAGAGTAAAGAAGGTTTCCAGGGTACGGTGACTGCAGTATATGAAGGGGTTGGATATATCAAGGATGTTACTCACCACACAGCATCGCTATGGCTTTGTGCAGCAGATTTTTTAGTGGGTTATCGGTAGGGTCGCAGATAGTTCCATTCAAATATGGACTTAGCCCAGTGAAGTGGCTTCCCTTTAAATCGCATCATGCGCTTGCTATCCTTGTACACCATGGTGCCGGTATCCAGTGTCGATAATGCAGATCAGCTCGGTTTTGAAGGTATAGCTGTCTTCACCGTCGGTCATACGTCTGAGGATATTTCCGGCGGCGGCCTTGGCCTGTAAATCAGCCATATGTGCTTGTTTGAGTTTCCAGTCCGGGCCGGGGAAGCTACCGGCATCGCCCGCGACATACACATCTTCACTGCCGACGACCCTGCAGTGTTCCGTGGCCTGAAAAAATCCGCCATCAGACATATTGAGTCCACTGTTCGATGTCCATGCCGGGCCGGTCATGCCTAGTATAAACATGGTCAGGTCGCTCGCAAAAGTCTCGCCCTGGGTGATAACCTTATCGGCCTCGAATCCTTCCATTTTGTGTCTCAGGTGGGTTGTGATGCCACGCTGCTGCATTTCCTGAAGTATCCGCTCGACAGCTTTTTGTCCCATTCGTGCTCCGGGCTTTGCGGCAGGAGAAAAAAATGTAACTCAAATTTTTGTCGTCGGCCCTGCTTTTTCAGCAATGTATCCGTGCCAAACAGAAACTCGAAAACCGGACCGCCGCGTATGGCGGAAGGTTCATTCGGATTGCCGGCGAAGCCAAACGCGAGCTTGCCGGATGTCATGGAATTCAGTTTTTGAGCCCAATTGTTTGTCGGTTCCCAACCTGCACAGGTTATGTGTGTGCTCCAGACCGGGCAATTTCTGTATGTACCAGCCACCGCTGGCGATCAGCAGATAGCTATACGTTATTGTTTCTCCCTGTTCGGTGCGCAAAGTCTTATTTCTACAATCAAGCTCGGCAACAGAAGCTGCCAGATGTTTGATATTGTGTTTCCTGAAAAAGTTGTCCAGATTGATCCTCAGATCAGGCTCCTTGCGGCCGCCGCTGGCGACCCAGATGAGACTGGGGTAATAGAACAGGTCTGCTCTTGGTGCGATCAATGTAATACTGTCACGATAGCCGCTCCCTCTGAGCATACGGACAGCCGTACACGCCGAGAACCCCGAGCCGATGATTACAATATCGGTCATTTACGAACTCCTTGCCAGAACGATGGGAATCATAATCAATCGCAAAATGAGCCGCATCTGGAAAACCATATCATGGATACAATCAAGCCGGATAAGCTAAGTGAGTGTATGGTTGGCCGAAGCCGGTAATATATGGGACAGAAGCAGCTGCTGAATAAATGCCAGTATGTTCAGCAGGATAATAAGTCCCGCTGAGTGATGAAGGCTCAACAGGTTCGCGATCTTAGGGCTAACACATGAGCGTTCTGAGCGTTGCGCGATAGATTTTTCAAGGTCCTCGTAAGCAAGATAATTTCCGGACGTTGCCATGCTGGCCTATTTCAGGCGGTAAAGCAGATCATGGATAGTGTGTCCCTTGTGTAGCCCCCGTCGTTCGAAGCGGGTCTTCGGGCGGATGAACGGATACTTCGCCTGCCATGCATTGACGGATTCATATTGATGGTTTACCAGAATCTCCGTTTTCATGTGCTCCGCGTAACCCGGCCAGTCGGTGGTCATATGTAACACTCCGCCAGGCAACAATAGTCCGGCGACCAGATCAAGAAATTTCTGATTGACAAGGCGCCGTTTATGATGCTTTCTTTTGGGCCACGGGTCGGGAAAATACAGCCATAGTGCATAAAGTGAATGAGCCGGGATACGGCTCGTAAGTACCTCCATGGCGTCCTGAATAAAGATCCTGACGTTATGGCTGTCCTGCTCGTCTAGCAACCGCAGCAAATGCCCGATTCCCGGACGATAAACCTCAATACCGATAAAATTTATATCTGCATGGTGCCGCGCCTGCACCGCCAGCAGGCTGCCATTTCCAAATCCGACTTCAACCACGGCCGGATGATGATTACCAAAAACTTCCGACAGATTGAGTACGCCGGGTGTATCGCCGATTGCATACTCAGGCAGCAACTCAGTCAATGCCCGTCGCTGGCCTGAGGTTAGCCGACCTTCACGGCGCACAAAACTTCGGACTGGTCGAATATTTTGTCGATGTTTCTCGCTCACAACGCTTGTTACTGGAGGAGAGGACAGTTACTAGAAGAATGCACCGTCGATGGGAGAAGAAGCGGATGCGTAGCGCTTGCGTGGCATACGTCCTGCCAGAAATGCCTCGCGTCCGGCTTCAATACCTTTCCTCATGGCGGAAGCCATTAATATTGGATTATCTGCGGTCGCAATGGCGGTATTCATTAATACGCCGTCACAACCGAGTTCCATGGCGACTGCCGCATCGGAAGCTGTACCGACACCAGCATCAACAATAACAGGCACCTCGGCACCATCGACAATTTCGAGAATATTATAAGGATTACGAATGCCGAGCCCGGAACCGATAGGTGCTGCCAACGGCATTACGGCGACACAACCCATCTCTTCCAAGCGCTTGGCGATGATTGGATCATCATTGGTATAGACCATGATGTTGAAGCCATCTCGGAGCAACAACTCGGCTGCCTCAAGGGTTGCTGTAATATCAGGGAAAAGGGTTTTTTCATCGCCCAACACCTCCAGCTTTACCAGGTCATGGCCATCAAGCAACTCGCGCGCAAGGCGGCATGTACGCACTGCGTCTCCTGCGGTATAACAGCCAGCGGTATTGGGGAGGATAGTATATTTATGCGGGGATATCACATCCAGCAGGCTGGGTTCATGTGCTGACTGACCGATATTACTGCGTCTTACCGCAATAGTGACAATCTCAGTACCGCTGGCCTCAATTGCCAATCGGGTTTGCTCCAGATCTTTGTATTTTCCGGTGCCGACCAGCAGGCGAGATAAAAATTCGTGTTCGCCGATCCTGAGTATATCTGCTCCCATATCCTGTTCTATCTTTCGTTAAAGTGTAGACAGTCTAACGGCTTTGATCCGATCTATAAAGCATTACACTGATTACGATAAAAATCGCCGATATCGTTTGCAGCAGTCTGGAATCAAAGCATTGCGGATATCAGCTGGCTACTCCTTTAGCCGCCACCAACGGCATGCACGATTTCCACTTGATCATCCCGGCACAATCGGTATACTGTAAACTGGCTCCGAGGAATAATACTGTGGTTCACCTCAATAGCAATCCGTTGCCTAGACAAACCTTGCTGATCAACCAGTTGCTGCAAAGTGGAACCACCATCAAGTCGGTACAGTTTGCCATTAAGAATTATTTGCATAGAGTTGTCCATAAGTAATTTTGGATCGATAATACCATGACCGTTTCATAAGTGCTGATTTAAAGCGAACCATTATAAGAGAATAAGATTAAAACCAGCCAAGTAAAAGGATAATCAATCTATGGTTAAATTTACACACAAGTATGAAATGAAAGTCTACTATCGTAGATAGGATCAGTTCAAGTCATAGGTTCAGGATTTGAGAAGATTCCGGTTCAAGAAAATGATGCGAAAGGTTACTAAAATTTTGATAGTAAATCT
>JAPYNQ010000049.1 GCA_028289815.1 Gammaproteobacteria bacterium
ATCCATGAGTCTGTAAAAAATTTTTTTATTGGTATTTATTTATGGTCTGTTGCAGGCGTTCTTTCACCTGTTGCCGAAGCGATGGCGGTGCGACGACTTCCACGTCAGGCCCGAATTTGAGTATTTCGCGGATCAGTTCGGTCGGATTGCCATAAGGGACTTGTAATTCATACCGGCCATCCGGCAGTACCTTGCCCTGTTGCTGTGGGTGCCAGCGTTCATCGGCTACCCATTTAGCCGCTTCGCTGCTGAATATCAGGTGTGCAGTTTCTGTAGCCGGGCCGGCGTAGATGCCAAAGGTGCGGGTGAAATGTTCGTCCAGCTGTTCTTCGCTGAACTCCCGCGCTGCGGCTTCATCAATAGCGATGGGTTCCGTTCTGTCCAGCGAGAATGTGCGCAATGCCTTTCTCAGGTGGCACCAGCCGTCCAGATACCAGTTATCCCGGTAGTATATCAGGCGTTGGGGTGACACTGTACGTTTGGTTGGCCGGTTACGCCGACGACCGTGATAGCGGATATTGATCTGGCGACGGCGTATCAGGGCAGTGACCAGTTTACGGAAGTTTGCCGCATCCGTCGGTCGAGCTTCTGTTTGCAGTATCTTTACCCGTGCAGACAGTTCCCGGCTTTCTGTGCCCATGCCTTTGAGCAGGCTTTCTATCCGTTGCCTGAAGGCCCTTATGCTGTCATCCAGCAGGCCCGGCTGTATGTCGCTGAGCAGTTTTTGTGTCGTTATCAGGGCATACAGCTCTTCCGGGCTGAACCACAGGCCGGGGATCTCATAGGGGTGTGTACCATGCTGCTGGTCGTAATGGTAGCCATTGCGCGCCCTGTCATAGGTGATGGGTGCATTGAGGTAGGTCCGCATATCGTCAATGGTGCGTTTGATGGTCGAACGGTTGGTATCCAGTTTTTCTTCCAGTTCACGCCGTGATATCGGTGTGCGCCGGGAAATGAGGATTTTATGTAATCCGAGTATTCGGCTGAAACGGTCCATACGGTGAATGGCAGCGAGATATGGCGCATAATTTATTACATATCATTTAATAGCACCAGTCTTTATGGAACCTTTTGTTGCCAATCGGCAGGATATAGGCATATCTTGCAGCCCCGGTCCGGGCAAAGGCCTTCATCTTCGTGGTTGAGATCAATGGGTGATGGCTATAATACGGGCCAGGTTCGGAATTTCCTTAAAACAGGTTGTTATAATCATGCGTATCGGGATTGATCTGGGCGGCACCAAGATAGCGGGTATCGCCCTGGATGATGATGACAACACACTCGCTTATGAGCGTATTCCTGCTTCATCACAGGATTACGGCTTGACTTTGCGGAAAATTGTGCAGCTGGTCGGGTTATTGGAGTCAAAGGCCGGTCGGGCAACAGCCATCGGTATCGGCACTCCCGGCGCTATCTCTCCCGCTACCGGGCTTATGCGTAATTCAAACTCGGCCTGTCTGAACCTGAGACCGCTGGACAGAGATCTTGAGGCAGTTTTGGGACGACCTTTACGACTGCGTAACGATGCCGATTGCTTTGCCTTATCTGAGGCAACCAGCGGTGCGGCGGCGGGAGCGCACTCTGTCTTCGGGGTGATCATCGGTACGGGGGTCGGAGGTGGCTTGGTCTTTAACGGGCAGCTCGTTACCGGCCCAAATGCGATCTCCGGTGAATGGGGACACTGCCCTCTTCCCTATGCCCGTGACGATGAGCGGCCAGGGGCCGCCTGCTATTGTGGTCATTCAGGGTGCATTGAGACCTTTCTGTCCGGGCCTGGCATGGCCATGCTTTATCGGAACTCGGGCGGTGGAGCATTGACTGCCAGGGAAATTATCGTGCAAGCGGGTAGCGATCCGCTGGCCGCCGAAGTGCTGGATAACTATATTGACCGGCTGGCCAGGGCGTTATCGGTAGTTATCAATATCTTTGATCCTGAGATCATCGTCCTGGGCGGCGGATTATCGAACATTGACACCTTGTATGAGCGGACACCTCTGCGCTGGGGTGAATATGTATTCTCCGACAGTGTACAGACCCGTCTGGTGAAGAATCTGCATGGCGATGACAGCGGCGTAAGGGGAGCAGCCGCTCTTTATACGCCGGGAGAGCTGCCAGAGTCAATATGATAATCGGTGTTCTGCCAGCCGTATGATTTTCGAGACAGGTCCGCTAGGGCTATGGCCTATAATTTGCTATGGGATCCGTCACAATGTGGCGCATCTGCGGTTGCCTTGCAGCCACATAGCCAGAGAGTTTCTTTTTTTTCCACTTTGATTTCAACCGGTGAAAAGTCGGTACCGGCGTGTGAGCCATCACAGAAGGGCTGGTTCTTTGAGCGTCCACAGGCACACCACCAGTAGGCACCGGCTTCCAGCTCAACTTCATAGGGTTCTGTTTGGACAATAACGGCTTCTGACATTTTTTTCTCCATGATGATTTCTTCAACAATATTAACAGGCTATTGTGGAGCAGTCCGAGCTGACATATCAATCAATATACAGTAGGTTTATCCATCAGCTTTTCAAGGGCAGCTATCCGCTCCTGCAACGGAGGATGGCTGGAAAATATGGCTTGCACTCTGCCGGCATTAATGGCCTGCGCTGCCATTTCCTCAGGCAGGGGCGGCGCATCGTGTGCGGCCTGCAGACTCTCCAGGGCGGCGATCATTTTGTGCCGACCGGCCAGCCTAGCACCACCTTTGTCGGCAGCGAATTCACGGCGGCGGGAAAACCACATGACAATAGCAGAGGCCAGAATTCCGAGTATGAACTGCGCCAGTAGCGATACGATCCAGAAGGCCGGTCCGTGGCCGCGTTGTACCTTGAAAACGACCCGATCAACGATAAAGCCAATGACTCGCGATAAGAAAACCACAAAGGTATTCATCACGCCCTGTATCAGTGCCAGAGTCACCATATCGCCATTAGCCACATGGCTGACTTCGTGCCCGAGTACGGCCTCAACCTCATCGCGGTTCATGTGCTCCATAAGACCCGTACTGACAGCCACCAGGGCATTGTTTTTGTTCCAGCCGGTGGCAAAGGCGTTCGGAGAGGGATGATTGAAAATTCCGACCTCCGGCATCCCGATACCGGACTGATCAGCCTGGAAGCGTACGGTTTCTTTAATCCAGCGCTCGGTTTCATTGGCAGGTTCACCAATCACCTGCACATTCATGCTTTTCCTAGCCATCCACTTTGACAGCAGCAGTGAGATAAAGGAACCGGCAAAACCGATGACGGCGGAGTAGATCAGCAGGGCATTGAGATCGAGGTCAACGCCGTTTTGCTGCAGCAAACCGTCTATGCCCAGCACACGGAACGTGATGCTCAAGACAAGCAAAATAGCGATGTTGGTTCCCAGAAATAAACCGACTCTCAGCATAAGGTATTCCTCCGATTCAGTTGCACCGGATTATAGAGGCATGAAGAACTCAATCAAGGTTTCGATTTAAGCCTTAAAACGATACTGTCGATATTATTGTTGCTTAAATGATAGCGTACCGCCTCAAGATGCCTGAGTGATTCAAAAGGTCCCAGCATGACGCGATACCAGGTTTTATGACCGTGAGTAACTTTCTCTATCCCGGCCTCCAGGCCAAGAATCAAAATAGTGGCACGCCGTCGGTCAGCATCCTCCTGCTTCTGAAAAGAACCGGCCTGTAGTCGGTACTGTCCCGGCTTATCTGCGTCCGATGGGGCTTCACGAAGCCGACGACTGATTATGTGTGGTTCCACATATTCCTCGCGGCTGGGCAGTAGCTTGTAAAACTCAATGGGAAGCGTATCCAGGATATCTTCTTCTGCCGGAGGTCCTCCCGCCTCAACCGGCATATCATTCTTGCCGGGAGAGCGGCCCAGCCCCCGCAGAGAAATAATGTCACTCATGACAAGCCAGCAGCCGAACGTGCCCACAACAACGCCGGATATCCAGACTTTCCAGCAAAATCGGCATGGCCGGCTGTGTTCGGGAAGTTCGACTCTTTTCGGGGCAGGCATGGATGAAACCTGTCAATCGCGGCGCATGACATGCGGAGCACCGACGCCAATGATGTTGAGGCCATTACGAATAATTTGTTGCGACGCCTTGATCAGACAGAGGCGAGCATTGCGCAAGCGCTCATCATCGACAATAAACTGGTGGGCGTTATAATAGGAGTGCAGTATCTGAGAAAGGTCGCGCAGATAGTAGGTCAGTTGGTACGGTTCATGCCGATCACCGGCATCGACAATGAGTTCCGTATAGCGGCCCATGACTTTGATTAGTTCCTGCTCATGCTCTTCGGTAAGATCTTCTAGGGCATCCAGGCCCTGCTCCATATCCCAGTGCAGGCCGCGCTCTTGCAGCTGGCGGAACACGCTGCTGACACGGGCATGGGCATACTGGATGTAATACACCGGATTTTTGTTGGTCTGGGACTTTGCCAGATCAATATCAAAATCCAGGTGTTGCTCGGGCCTGCGCATGACATAGAAAAAGCGTGCGGCATCATTGCCGGTGCTCTGACGTAATTCACGCAAGGTGATGAAGTTGCCGGAGCGGGTTGACATTTTGAGCTGCTCGCCGCCTTCATACAGGCTGACGAACTGCACGAGCATTACTTCCAGCTGTTCCGGTCTGGCACCTAGCGCCGTCATGGCCGCCTTTACCCGGGCGATATAACCGTGATGGTCGGCACCCCAGATATTAATAAGGCGGTCATAGCCGCGCTCCAGCTTGTTCATATGGTAGGCAACATCTGAGGCAAAGTAGGTATAGAGGCCATTATCACGCTGTACGACACGGTCTTTTTCATCGCCATAACCGGTGGATTTAAACCATAATGCGCCATCGCGTTCCTCAACGTCTCCAGACTGACGCAGCTGTCCGATAGCATCCTCAATGGCGTTGTTCTCCACGAGAGAAGACTCTGCAAGCCATTCATCGTATTCCACACCGAACTCACGCAAATCACGGGCGATATTCGCGGTAACCTCTGTCAGGCCCTGGCGGTGAACCTGCCGGTATTTTTCAATACCCAGCAGGAATTTGCAGCGCTCTATCAGCGCATCAATATAATGTTCGCCATCACCACCATCGGCTGCATCGGCAGGCAGATCGGTCAGGATAGTCTCTGCCGGATAACGCAGGGCATCTCTGCTCTGCCGGTGCAGGGTCGCGCCTATATCCCAGATATAATCACCCTGATAACCGCTCACCGGGAAAGGCAGTCGCTCACCGGCAAGTTCAAGATAACGCAGCCAGACACTGACTGCGAGTATGTCCATCTGACGCCCGGCATCATTCACGTAATACTCGCTGTGTACCGAGTAACCGTTGGCTTTAAGCAGATTAGACAGTGAGGCCCCGTAGGCAGCCCCCCGTCCATGACCGACATGCAAAGGCCCGGTCGGATTGGCAGAAACAAATTCAACCAAAACCCTGACGCCCTTGCCTGACTCGTTGCATCCAAAAGTCTCACCCCGCTCCAGGACCTGGCCGATGATGTCAATGGCCAAGCGGGATTTCAGGAAGAAATTGATAAATCCCGGCCCTGCGATTTCAGTTTTTTCCAGCCAGTCAACATCCGGCAGGAAGTCCACAATTTTCTGTGCCAGTTTGCGCGGACTCATCCCCGCCGGCCTAGCCAGCATAAGCGCAACATTGCTTGCCAGATCGCCATGAGACGGATCACGGGTACGCTCCACCCTGATGGAGGGAATAGAATCAACGTCCACAACACCCTGGTCTTTGAGTGTGTCGGTCGCTACAGTCAACAATTCGATAAGCTGGTCTTTCATGGTGATGCCTGCGACACAAACGCGGCAGGATAATATATAAGCGGGTGCCGATTCTACTCAGGTACCGCTCGCTGTGATTTTTCGGAATTATCCGACAGACAGCAGGCACAGAAGCAGCCTTGAACAGCACGGTATGCTGTCTACTTGTAAGCCCCTGCCGAGATAAACTGGCTGAAGGTTTCGCACCAGACTACAGCAGTGGTGTATTTTGCCGGATTGATGTCGTCCGACAGCGTCACAATGAAATTCTCAAATGTCTTCACATCACCAACCTGGACGGACCGGCGCTTTACCGCTTTGAATTCCGCTGCATCTTCGACATATTTCGGCGAAAGATAGAGTTTGTAATCCGGTCCGGGTGCCAGTTTGCCCATGAATGAAATGGTATCTTTTCCGATGGATAAAGAACCTTCACCCCAGTGAAAAGCATCACTGCCTTTCAGGTCGCGTCTGAATGTGGCGGTATAACGTGCCCCCTCAGCGCTCTGCATTACTTCGGCCTGATCGGGTGCTTGCGGTGCGACCAGTATGGGTAGCATGTAAATGCCGACGGCAAAACCCAACGCAAAAATGATGCCGTGCGAGAAAAACAAAATGATGATTTTTTTCATGTCTGTAAGGAAGATTATCGGAGGTACGCCTTGGAGCATATTTCCTGCCGGTGGTTCAACTATCTCCACGCAGGCTGGCTATTAACAAACCTATCCCTGTGATGCCAATTACCATAGGAATCCAAGACGCCAGCGATGTTGTTGCCGGCAGAATGGTCGCGCCTATAAACAGGCTACTGCCAATAATAGCCCTGTTGTATCTGGTACCGGTTGCCGTGATACGATTTTTAACCTCTTGCAGCGCCTCGTCATGTGCACCGGAGCGCTGCCTCTCTTCGTTGGCCTGCCTTAGAAATTCATGCACCAGTAAGGGTAGCTGGGGAAGCTTTTCTCCCCACAGCGGCAGTTCGTGCTTGAGCTGCCTGATGAAGGCACGATACCCAACTTGGTCACGCATCCAGTTTTCCAAGAAAGGCTTGGCGGTGACCCACAGATCAAGCTCATCATAGAGAGTACGTCCCAGGCCTTCGATGTTTAGCAGTGTTTTTTGCAGCAATACCAGTTGTGGTTGTATTTCCATATCGAAGCGACGCGCAGTCTGAAATAGACGCAACAATAACTGGCCGAAAGAAATATCTTTCAGCGGCCTTTCAAAAATTGGTTCGCAAACGGTACGTATTGCAGCCTCAAATTCATCAACACGGGTATCCTCCGGCACCCAGCGGGAATCAACATGTAATTGTGCCACTCGGAAATAGTCACGCTCAAAAAAGGCAATAAAGTTTTCGGCCAGATAGCGCTTGTCGGACGGCGACAGACTGCCCATAATGCCAAAATCCACCGCCATATAACGTGGTTCTTCAGGGTTCCTGACATCAACAAATATATTACCCGGGTGCATATCAGCATGGAAAAAATTATGGGTAAATACCTGTGAGAAAAAAATTTCCACACCACGTTCGGAAAGCGTACGGAAATTAACACCGGCAGTACGCAAGGCGTTCATATCGCCGATGGGCACACCATAAATACGTTCCATAACCATAATGTTTTTGCTGCAGAAATCCCAGTACACTTCGGGAACGTAAAGCAAATCCGATCCTTCAAAATTACGTTTTAGTTGTGCGGCATTGGCAGCCTCGCGCATCAGATCGAGCTCATCCATCAGGGTCTTTTCATATTCCTGTACAACTTCAACAGGACGCAGGCGCTTACCCTCGCTCCAGTAGCGATTTGCCAGCCTGGCTATGGTGTAAAGAATACCCAGATCATGTTTGATCCAGCGATCAACATCAGGGCGTAACACCTTGATAACAACCTCGCGACCATCTTTGAACCGAGCTGCATGTACCTGAGCGATAGACGCCGAGGCCAGAGGCACTTCACTGAATTCATCAAATAGCTGATCAATCGGCTGCCCCAAACTGTTCTCAATAATGGTGCGTGCTCTGTCGCCGGGAAACGGGGGCACCTTGTCCTGCAGCAGCGCCAATTCGTTAGCGATACCGGACGGCAATAGATCACGGCGGGTGGAAAGCATTTGCCCGAACTTGATAAAAATCGGTCCAAGGTCTTCGAGTGCCCTGCGAATCCGCCTCCCGTGTGGTCCCTTATTGCGGGATAACCAATTCCAGGGCGCAAGGTATATGAGGAAGCGCAAAGGTCTGAGGATATGCGCCTCCAAGACAATTTCATCCAATCCGTGCCGAACCAGTACACGATTAATGAGTACCAGACGGAAAAATTGCTGCAAGCCATTCATCTGCTATCAGGCCGATGGTTGTTTTGCCGGTAATACCATGGCACAGTTCCGGCAAATCCAGGTCTTACCCTTCAGGCTCATAACGAGGCATATAACAGTCATCGGTTTATGGCTTCCCGGCATCAATCCTGCGTTGCAAGCGCTGTAAGCGCATTTCAAGACGCTCAACATCCGCTCGCAGCTCATCAACACCGTGGATAAATTGATCGACTTCAGTCCTGACAGGCAATTGCCTGGTCTCAAACTGCAGGTAATTTTTCAGATCCTCGGCAAATGCCTGTCCGGCCTGACGGCCCCACTGCCGACAATAACGGGCAGCCTCACCGATACGGAAGGCAATGACATCACCGGTATATCGTGATAGCCATTCCTCCCAGTCAGGATCAATATCCTGCAACAGGTCGCCGAATGCCTGGGCAACCTGCAAATCACCGTCAAACCGTAGTTCCCGGGTATTGGCCCGCCCGCCGGAACCCGCACTGATCAGCGCCAGAGGAGTACCGGAAATGGTAGCGTCGGCACCTTGCTCGTACTCACCCGGCAAAATGACACGGTCTGACGTGAACCGGAAGAACAAAATCAAATCAATGCCGACCAAGTCAAGGCAGACGCATTTACCAGTCAGAGCCGGAACAATCAGCTCGGGCTGTTCCGCGATTAGACGATTAAAGGCGGTTTCAATCCCGGCGAGGATAACCCCGGGTAATCTCAAAATCTGTGGCCTCGATGTACGGCGACTATGCCACCTGAAAGATTATAAAACTGGCAGCCCTCAAAACCGGCCTCTTGCATCATGTCCTTAAGGGTTTCCTGATCCGGGTGCATACGAATGGACTCTGCCAGATAGCGGTAGCTGTCCTCATCACCGGCAACCAGTCTGCCCACTTTCGGTAAAACCGAAAAAGAGTACAAGTCGTACAGCCGATTGAGCCCCGCAACGACAGGCTTTGAAAATTCCAGCACCAGCAAACGACCACCCGGCTTCAGGCAGTGGTACATAGAGCGCAGTGCATCCTGCTTTTCGGTGACGTTACGCAAACCAAAACCGATGGTAATCACATCAAAAAAGCTATCCGGGAACGGCAGCAGTTCGGCATCGGCCTGCACATACCCGACATTGCCGCTGATACCCTCATCAATCAGGCAGTCACGACCATTGCTCAGCATGACGCGATTAATATCGGCAACAATTAGCTCACCGGTGCGACCGATTTCCGGCCACAGGCGTTTGCTCAGATCACCCGTACCACCGGCCAGGTCCAGCACACGATCACCCGGCCTGAGCTGGCACAGGCTGACAGTAAAACGCTTCCAGAGACGATGCAGGCCAAAAGACAGGATGTCATTCATAACGTCATACTTGCCGGCGACGGAATCAAAGACCTGCCTTACCCGTCTGGCTTTTTCGTTGTGAGGCACGCCTTCGTAACCGAAATCAACATGGCCTTTTTTATCGGTGGTGGTATCGACCATATGAGTCGTCCCATATATCGCGGAATACAGACCGCTAGAGTTCCTTATGCCTGTGGTTAGCTGCCTTCAAAGCAGCAAGATATTTTTTCCAGTTGCTGTCTCTGTTAATACCCAACCGGTAAAGCCAATCCCAGGAGAAAATGCCGGAATCATGACCATCATCGAACACGATGGAAACTGCATAGCGCCCCACAGGCATGATTTTCTCGATTTTCACGTCTTCCTTGCCAATCTGCAACTTATAAGATTCCGGCCCGTGGCCCTGGACTTCCGCAGAAGGTGAATGTGTGCGCAGATATTCCGCAGACAGCTCAAACACGCTGCCCTCATCAAATGAGACCGTGAGAACCCGTGTTGAGGCATCGTAATTCAGTTCGGTAGGAACAGGATTATTACCGGACATGGTGACTATCTCTAT
Organism: Gammaproteobacteria bacterium; assembly: GCA_028289815.1. GTDB lineage: Bacteria > Pseudomonadota > Gammaproteobacteria > JAJDYQ01 > JAJDYQ01 > JAJDYQ01. The sequence goes on from JAPYNQ010000049.1 coordinate 9,985, forward strand.
AAAATATACCGACTGAGGTCTTCATCCTCAGCAAACTCAGACAAATTACTGTCAACAAACGCATTATCAACAGAAACCAACGCCCCACTCATATCAGAGGCTTCAAATGAAACATCCTCAAGCAGGCGCTCCATAACCGTATGCAGACGACGAGCACCAATATTTTCAATTCTTTCGTTGACGGAATAAGCAATCTCGGCAATGCGGCGTACGCCCTCCTTGGAAAATTTGATATCGACCCCTTCGGTTGCCATCAGGGCGGCATACTGCTCGGTAAGACTGGCATCCGGTTCAGTCAGGATACGGACAAAATCTTCGGCCTTCAGCGGGTCAAGTTCAACCCGAATAGGCAGGCGACCCTGCAATTCCGGGATAAGGTCGGAAGGCTTGGAAAGCAGAAACGCCCCGGAAGCAATAAACAGCACATGGTCAGTCTTTACCATACCGTATCGGGTATTGACTGAACAGCCCTCAACCAGCGGCAACAGATCACGCTGCACGCCTTCACGGGAAATATCCGGCCCGCTGTGCCCGCCTTTGGTAACCTTGTCGATTTCATCAATGAAAACTATGCCGTTTTGCTCAACGTTTTCCAGAGCCTGCAGCTTGATTTCTTCTTCGTTAATCAGCTTGGCGGCCTCATCATCCCGTAACAGCTGACGGGCATCAGAGACCTTCAGACGCTTGGTGGATTTCTTTTTGTTCGACAGGCTTTGGAACATGCTTTGTAGCTGGTTGGTCATCTCCTCCATGCCGGGAGGGGCCATAATCTCAACGCCGACAGAAATCCCGGAAATCTCAATCTCAATCTCTCTGTCCTCCAGCTCACCACCACGGAGCTTGTGGCGAAATTTTTCACGAGTCGTGTTACCGGATCGGTTGTCATCAGTATTGTCGAAACCGGGCGCAGGCAACAGGGCATCAAGTATGCGCTCCTCGGCTCCGATTTCAGCCTGTTCCCTGACATTTTCCATCGCGCTTTCGCGGGTCTGTTTTACAGCGACATCGGTGAGGTCGCGAATGATCGTATCAACTTCCTTACCGACATAGCCCACTTCGGTGAACTTGGTCGCCTCCACCTTGATGAACGGAGCATTCGCCAGTTTTGCCAGACGGCGGGAAATTTCTGTCTTGCCGACACCGGTGGGGCCGATCATCAGTATGTTCTTGGGCGTGATCTCATTGCGCAGCTCCTCACCAAGCTGCAAGCGGCGCCAACGGTTACGCAGGGCAATGGCTACCGCCCGCTTGGCAGCCCGCTGGCCGACAATATGCTTATTAAGTTCAGCGACAATCTGTTTAGGGTTTAATTCGGACATTGTGACTCATTCCTTGAGATGCCGACACCATATGGTGCCTTATCCCAGCTCTTCAATCATCAGATTGGAATTGGTATAAACGCAGATACCGGCAGCGACATTCAGGCCTTTCTCTACGATATCACGGGCCGACAACCTGGTATTTTCAAACAGCGCAACAGCTGCTGACAAGGCAAACATGCCGCCGGAACCAATGGCCATAATATCGTTTTCAGGCTGTACGATATCGCCGTTACCAGAAATAACCAACGAAACCTCATGGTCTGCAACCGCCAGCATGGCTTCGAGGCGCCGTAGCATACGATCAGTCCGCCAGTCCTTGGCCAGCTCGACTGCAGCCCGCATCAGATTACCGCTATGGGTTTCCAGCTTACCTTCAAAACGTTCAAACAGGGTAAAAGCATCGGCTGTACCCCCGGCAAACCCGGCAATTACCTTTTCGTTATACAGACGGCGAACTTTGCGAGCATTGCCTTTCATAACAGTATTACCCAATGAAACCTGACCGTCACCACCGACGGCAACCTTGCCGTCACGACGGACAGACAGGATAGTAGTACCCTCAAACTGCTGCATATCTTGACGATTCTAAGTACATAATGAAACACGGATTTTACATGAAAGTACAGGGGTCGCCTACATGAGCTGTCATTCACAACTATCCGGTACCCCGAACAACAGATCAACACCGCCATGCTGCGGACCTTGACTAAGCCTTGTGAAGGACTATCCACCGGCTAGGAGAGCGCACTATAGCATTGCTATCCAGCCATGCCGCCCGTTACATCCAGGGGCAACGTAATCCAGAAAGAACTGCCCTCATCAAGCACGCTTGTCAGGCCAATTTCACCGCCCATCAATTGTAGCAGCTTTCGGGTTACTGCAAGGCCGATGCCCGTACCTTCGATACCGGAAATATGGTCGACCCCGGCCCGCTCAAACGGCTGAAATATAGACGACTGCTGTTCCGCCGTCATACCCATGCCGGTATCCGAAATGGTAATACGCAGCTGATTGTCAGGCACCTGTCCGGTAACTACTGTAACAGCACCATCAGCCCTGTTGTACTTGATCGCGTTAGACAGCAGATTAATCAGTATCTGTTTTAATCGCCGCCGGTCAGCCATTAATACAAGATCGCCATCATGGGTAAGTCGGCTGCTGATGGTAATATTGCTTTTTTCAGCAAGTGGCATGGTCAGCTCAATACACTCCCTGACAAGCGCTTGGATATCGACCGATTCGTGCTCCATCTGAAAATGCCCCGCCTCAATTTTTGAAAGGTCCAGGATATCATTGATCAGCGCCAGCAAATGCTCACCCGCGATAAGGATCTGTCGCACTGAAGCAAGCTCCTCCTCATCTTTCAGGGTCATTTCCAGTATTTGGGAAAAACCCAAAATAGCATTCAGGGGGGTTCGCAGCTCATGGCTCATACTGGATAGAAATTCGGACTTTGCCCGGCTTGCGGATTCTGCCTCATCCCGCGCGTTGATGAGCATCTGTTCGTACTGCTGACGCTCTGTCATATCACGCAGCAGGCAGGAAATAATCGTCATATCCCTCAGCTTTATCGGCGTCGTTACCAATTCGACCATAAACTGGTGACCGTCACGGTGAGTCGCCATGGTTTTTATATGTCGGGAAACCCTGACATCGATTTCAGGTAATGCCAGCAGTTCACTGACCCGGCGATGACCAAGCTCCCGCTGATAACCAAACAATTTTTCTGCAGCGGTATTGGACAACAAGATATTGCCGCTCTCGTCCAGAGTAATCAGGGCATCTGCCATATCCGATAACAAATTACGCTGGAATATGCTGATGTACTCCAGATATTTTCCCTTCTCAGTCGCTTCCAGCCGAGTTTTGATATTGATCAGCGTAACGTTATAAACCCTGATGGCAGTAAGGCAAAGAAAAATAATGGCATAAGACAGTACTCCACCGAGTGCATAGGCCAGATATTCGCCCTGCATCAGCAGCATAATGTCAAGCGGAAGAATGGTACAGACAATAAATGCAATGGACGGTTGCCACTGAAAGGCATGCGTTGCCACTGCACCGGCACCGATAGCGAATACGGTAAAGGCGAGAGCAACCTGTATTACCGGCGAATCAGGGACAAAAAACCACAGCGCCCCCATTCCCCAGACAAGCCCCGAGACAACCGCCCCGACCAGAAACAGCCTTTGCCAGGCATTATCGGGAAACCGGGATTGTGCTTTATTGAACAAAGACGCCCAGAACAGGCGCAGGCAAGACACAACTATGAGGAGCGAATACCAGAATAACAACTCGCTATGTGGCGAACTCGGCCACATGAATACAACAAACAGCGAACCGGCAACAATATTGCTGATGCCGCTGATAAACAGTGATTTATACAGCAGGACTACCTGTTCATGCAGCACATCTCTGCGCTGGGAATCCCCGGATAAATCATAATCAAACTGCCCCTCGGACAGATAGCTCAACGCCTCGGAGAAATTACCACGGTTGATCGCATCGGACAGGCTTGAATAGCGCTTTTCAGTGTCCATTCAGATACTCCCGTTCAGTAAAATCCGGACCATCAGTAAGACCGCAACTTAATATGTATCAAATCCGTTGTCATTCCATATCCGGCCAAGATAGTTTACGATGGCCAGCGATCTCTGCCAACTACCGGTCTCCACGTAGAAAATTCTTTCCTGACAGTCTATCAGGAATAATGGGCCTTAATACTACCCAGCAAAAAGGCCATGCTACTTACTCGTGCTCTAACTGCCACCGCCCAAAACAGCTTTTATTTTCCTTTTCGCCAGCCTGGGTAATTTATCCCATTCACTAACCAGTTTGGCAAGATTGTCATCCTCACAATAAAAATAGGCAACCGGCACATCCAGAACCAGAGCAATTCGTTTCAATGTCAGGAAATCAGGGACGTGTTTACCCGTTTCATACTGATTCATCCGGGCACTGGCTGAAAATTCGTCAATTCCCGCATCAATACCGAGCTGCCTCTGGGAATAACCCATCGCAGTCCGGATTTCTTTCAGGCGGGTTCTAACCGGATTACGAATTTGACCCACAAAAAAAGACTCTTGGTGTTGGCATACTAAGATTTTCTTAGTATGCTGACCTTAAACATACTAAGGATTTCTTAGTAAACAGAGGTTGGTAGCTTATAAATCAGATCGAAAATCTCTGATACGGAGTAAGGATCATGAGAATGAATTTTTTGCGCATGACATCGTTTGCTTCGGCTTTATTGCTATCCGGTTGCACTGCTCCACCTGCAAAAGTAAATCAATATACCAGCTATGACTGCCAAAGATTGCTCAGGGCAATGGAGTACAAGGTTAATGAGGCGAATTTACTGTTTACCAACCATGAAGACGAGGAAAGCCTTCGCAAAATTGGTGGTGGCGCACTCAAGGCAGGGGTCGGGTCGGCAATGGCAAGTTCGCTGATTCTTACTCCGCTTGGCGCACTCATTGCTGGAGGGTTAATGATCGGGGGCACAGTGGACGCACTTGACGGCTTGGTTCATGACGAATTATCCGCTGAGGAAAAGCAAAAGCTTCGCATTTATGCACTCCAATTCGACGAGATGAAGCAAACGGCGATACAGAAAAAATGAAAAAGGCGATGTCATTTTCATCAAAGAGCCACATGATCGTATGATGGAGGGATCATGGGAACGTACATGGGTCTTTTATGGGATAAAAGATCCGGCCAGCCTTGAAATAGAGCAGATATTAAAAGTCGTGGAATCCGTTTTCGCACATAACCAGATAAAGATTCAGAAAATTATTCCGGTTGACATGATTTCTGAAGGAATAACCTATGGGTATTTTTTAGAACTGGGCAAGCCAGGCTATCATATTCTGGAACAGCAGTACTCTGTTCCAAATTAATCGCCTGCATTAAGTTCAGGACAGGCTTGTCCAGAGCTCCCTCGGAAAAAGCCAGAGCAAGTGAGCAGTTCAAAGTGCAGGGAACTACCGCACAGAAATCCGTACATTAAGTAATAAAGCAGGCTGGAGTTCCGAGGTTCCTGAACCGGGCAACCGACCAGAATATGGCGCTACGAGCGCCCCAAAGTTTATTCAGGCCTAATCGGGTATGCTCAATATTGCAATAATTCCGCATAACTGATGCTTAGTCATCCTGTTTTGTTACTCATATATGAGTAACAAACCTCTTTGTCGCTCATTTTTGCCCAAAAATGAACTAAAAAGCATCCGTACCCTCTGCCAAATTCAATAAATCGGGAAAAGCATACATCCCCGCACGCCGTCCCCCGCCTTTTCGTATTGGCTTTATAATTCCGGCATTGATCAGCTCCGAGAGCAAACGTCTTGCGGTAGCAGGGGAGATACTCGCATGCTTGATGAAGTCGGTGGACTTAAAAATAGGCCTTTCGAAGATCCAGTCGAGGACACGAATCGCATACTGAGAACGTGACACTGTGGTGACCTTGGCCTTCATATCGTCATATAAAGCCAGAATATCAGTAGCTTTAGCCTGATTAAGCTCTGCCTGTTCTTTAATCGCTCTGAGGAAAAAAACACTCCACTGTGTCCAGTCACCGTTAGCAGAGACAGCAAGCAGGCGATCATAGTATTCTTCGCGGTTGGCCTCAAAGAAGGCTGATATATAAAACATGGGACCCCTGATGAGCTTTCGTTGCCACAAAAAAAGTGGAACGATTATTCGTCCCAGACGCCCATTACCATCTAAAAACGGATGTAAAGCCTCAAATTCAGCATGAATAATTCCGAGCTGGACCAGCAGATCGGGTTCATCAGCATGAATATATTTCTCAAACGCCGACATGGCATCAGGAAGTTTATCCGCACCAATAGGTGAAAATCGCGCCGTTTCGATGGTGCAGCCGTGAGGACCAATCCAGTTAGGAGTTTTTCGATATTCGCCTGGATTTTTATTCACGCCACGCACACCATCCATCAGTATCCGATGAGTTTTACGTATTACTCGCTGACCCAACGGCAGTTTTGCAAGCATTTTTGCGGCTTGTCTTACTGATTTCCGATAATTAAGTATCTCGTGAATATCTGCCTTATGTTCCGCTGCAAATCCAATCGTATCATTTTCGCCTTGGGCCTCGTATTGCAGCACCTCACTCATAGTGGCCTGCGTGCCTTCAATACGGGAAGACAATACCGCCTCCTGTGTCGTTAAGGGCCCTAGTAACACCGACGCATTAGGAATAGCGGCAAGCGTACCATCGTAGCGAGCGACCGCAGCACTCTTGCCGGGCCAAGTAACGAAATAAGTTGAGACCAATCAATATTGACAGGAGGAAACTGGCCAATGTGATATTGAATTGCCATTGATATGAGCTAAAACTCCAAGCGCTTTGCGTAACAACCAATCATAATTTCTGATCACTGGGAAATCACTCGAAACGAAGTCTCCCAACTTTGAAAATTATACATGTCTCTTACTCAACCCCAGGCCATTGATCAGCAGTGGCATGGTGGTCGCCTGAATGAATATGGTAAAAATGACAACGCCGTAGGCAATGGATTGGATCGTCCACCAGTATGGCAGTTCTATCGGTAATGACAGGGCTAAGGCCAAGGTTACTGCACCACGAATATTTCCCCAGTACATCACAGCCCTGTATTTCAGATCAATCGGGGTCACGCCCGGTACATAGTTCAACAGCGGTATTACACCCATAATGCTGACAAGTCTGGCGACCATTGACGCTCCAATTCCCATGAGTATCGCAAGCCATTGGTCCGTGAACATGACGATCTGGATGGTAACCCCTGAAATCAGAAACAGCATGGCATTCGCCACATAGGCTTTATATTCCCATAATTCGTGCATGAAGCCGTACTGTTGTTTTTCCAGCATATTTCGGCTGGCATGACCCAGCAGCAGCCCGACAACCAAGACCGACATCACCCCCGAAACATGTAAAAGCCCCTCCGCAAGGATGAAAGATATATATGCCGATATCAGGCTGACCACACCGCGTGTGATGACATTTTTAATCAACGGCAGCAGGAGAAAAACCAGGCCGCCTAAAATACCGCCGACCAACATACCACCGAAGAATGTCTTAAAAAAAGCATAGATGGCATCTGCAATACCGGTTGTACCATCGCTCTGCGTTGCGATAGCGATGAGCAGGGTGAATAATACAATGGCGGTTGCATCATTAAACAGGCTTTCACCATCAGCAAGGATGGAAAGCCGTTCCGGTACACCCAGTTTTTTGAACAGTGCCAGTATAGCCGCAGGATCTGTTGCTGACAGCAAGGCACCGGACAGCAGGGCCGCAACCCACGGAAAGCCGTCAGGATAACCGATACCATAATACAGCAGTGCGGCGATGATGGCCGTTGACAGCAACATCAGAGGGATAGCCAGAAACAAAACAGGAATGATGTTTTTTATGAGCGAACGCAGGTTGAGATTGAATGCCGCTTCAAAAATCAGTACGGGCAGAAAAACAAAGAAGATCAGGCCATGAAAATTATCCCAGCGTATGCCGGTATCGACCGAAAACATCACCAGGATTTCTGATACGACAAAGCCGATGAGCAATAACGCCGCAGTAAACGGCAGGTGAATTTTCTCCGCCAGCGGTTCAATAGCAATGGCCAGCAGCAGCATACCCATAAATAGCAGGATGATGTGCTGTATGGTCATATGTGCAAACTATCTATTGACGAAACTGATATGCAATTCAGTAGTCGGTGACGACTTGCTTACTTGCACCGATATAGAAAAGTGCCAGCGACATGATTAATTATGCAGGCCATGTCGGCCAGATTCTGTAGTTTGGTAAACAATCCAATCATTTTTTCTCAATATAAATATCCATCTCAATTATTTTCTGAGGATTGTTGCCTGACTGTTTCACCAATAGCCGCATCTTTGGTCATTGCCTGTATTATGTTGACTAGTTCATAGCCGCGGCTTCCGTAGTTAGAGGCAAGCCAGGCATTACCCTTGAATGCAGGCACTAACCAAAGTACAAAATAACCCACCGACCCCACAAATAAGGATATCCCCTGCCCATCGCTCCATGTAAAGATTATCGCAATAGCCCAAAGAACAAACCAAAGAATAGCCTTTCCCCAGAGTTTGCATACCAACATCCAAGCTATTGATCCGATGGTGATTATCATCCCTAAAAAGAATACAGGCCAGTTAACACCAACTTTTACCGCCTCTAAACCAAAAACCGGATGTTTATAAACTTGAAACGTTTTCATAAAACCTTTATTCGTTATCTATAAAAAGGCAACCGATCTGCCATTCCCACCTCCCTTCTCAGGGAAAACATTATGATGCCTTATCCGCACCGGCTGTTTCCGGCAAAGGATGAAGTTCATTCAAAGGTACAGACAGGCTGTTCTGACCGACAATTCTTGCATGGTAGCGCCTGAGTTCTCTTGGTTCTTTTACTCCACAGGAGTGGCCAATCATACCGACTTCATACACCATGTTTTTGGCATAATTGGCGACCCGTTCGGCTTTTTCGGTGACTACCAGCCCGCTCTGCATTTTTTTGTTGTGCGTGGTAATGCCGGTCGGGCAGGTATTTTTATTGCATTGCAATGCCTGAATACAGCCCAGAGCAAACATGAAGCCTCTGGCACTCACACAAAAATCGGCCCCAAGGCACAGCGCCCAGGCAACATCGGCGGGTGTCACCAGTTTGCCGGAGGCGAATACCTTTATCCGGTCGCGCAGATCATGCTCAATCAGCTTGTTCACCAATAACGGCAACCCTTCGCGCAATGGCAAACCCATATCATCAATGAGTGGCATGGGTGCCGCACCGGTTCCGCCGTCTGCACTATCAACCGTAATAAAATCAGGGGCACTCTCCTTGCCTCGCTGATTGATGACATCGAATAACTCATCCAGCCATCCATAGGCGCCCATCACCGCCTTGAATCCGACCGGTTTGCCTGTCACCCGGCGAATGCGATCAATCATGTCCAGCAGGTCAGCATTGGCATTGATGTCTGTATGGCGATTCGGGCTGATGGCATCTTCACCGACCTTGATACCCCGTATTCGGGCAATCTCCTCAGTCACCTTGGCCCCCGGCAGGATGCCACCCTTGCCGGGCTTTGCTCCCTGGGACAGCTTGATTTCAAACATCCTGACCTGTTCATGTGCGGCTATTTCACTTAACTTGTCATCATTAAGATTACCTTCCAGATCGCGCACACCATTCTTTGCCGTACCGATCTGGAAAACGATATCGCCCCCTCCTTCAAGGTGATAGGGCGACAGGCCACCCTCTCCGGTATTCATCCATATACCAGCCTTGCGAGCACCTTTTGACAAAGCCAGTATCGCAGGCTTGGATATCGCCCCATAACTCATGCCCGAAATACCAAACAGTGCGCTGGTGGTCCAAGGCTTTTTGCAGTATGGTCCCAAGGTCACCGACGACGGATCAACGGCATCTTTTCCCAAGGTAGGAAACGGGCAGTTCACAAACAAAACCGTGCCCGGTGGTTTCAGGTCACGGGTAGAACCAAACGCTACAGTATTATTCAGATTCTTCGCCGCACGGTACGCCCATGAGCGCTGCGCACGGTTAAATGGCAGTTCTTCCCGGTCCATGGCAAAGAAATACTGTCGGAAAAACTCACCGATATGCTCGAACAGATAGCGGAAATGTCCGATAACCGGATAGTTGCGCCGGATGGCATGCTGGGTTTGTGTAACATCAACAATGTAGGTAATGATAATCACCGCAACAAAAAGACCTACTACAAAGATAAAACTTACAGTAAGAACTTCCAGGGTGATATATATAAAACTATTCTGTAGTGTTTCTACCATAATCAATCTCCGATTATCCTTTATTTACAGGGCTTTAGAGCGTATGACCATCATTTTTTCCATCGTCATATCTTCATAGGTATAGCGTATGCCACCTACTCCGTAACCTGATTGTTTAAGACCAGCAAATGGCATCCAGTCAACCCGAAATGCCGTATGCTCATTTATCATAACAGCCGCAGCATCCAGATTTTTATAGGCATGCAGGGCCGTATCCATATCTCGTGTATAGATCGAAGCCTGGAAAGCATACGGTAGACTGTTCGCCTGCCGGATTGCCTCATCAATATCATCATACGCATAGACACAGATAACGGGGCCAAATATTTCATTACGGCTGACCTTTGTATCACCAGGCGGGTTCAACAATACCGTTGCAGGATAACATGTATCTGAAACCGGCTTGCCACCGCCCAGCAGCCGGGCACCATCATTCACGGCCTGATCGACCCACTCATGTACTCTGGTCACTTCACGAGAACGAATGAGGGGGCCGATATCTGTGTCTTCAGACACCGGGTCACCAACCTGCATGGCATCGCCTAATTCTGCCAGATGTTTCGCAATTTCTTCAGCCAGCCGCGACGGCGCATAAACGCGCTGTACCGATACACAGACTTGCCCGGCATGATAAAAACCGGCTTTGGCAATCATCGGCAGATTCTCATCCAGGTCTGCGTCTTCTGCCAGAATGACCGGCGCGGCACCACCATGTTCAAGTGCGCAACGCGCACCCGGTGCCAGTTTGGAATGCAGCATCCAACCTACCTTGGCACTGCCGATAAAGCTGAAAAATCCGACACGCCCATCGGTCACCAGCTGCTCCGCAATATTGAGATCATCAACAACACAAGCCTGACACCATTTTTCGGGCAGGCCCGCTTCTCTGAGTATTGAAACAAACCGCATACATGACAATGGCGTATCCTCAGCCGGCTTGACAATCACCGGGCAACCGGCAGCAATCGCCGGCCCCACCTGATGTATGATTAAGTTTAATGGGTGGTTAAATGCGCTGACGGCGACTACAACACCAATGGGTTCACGGTGCGTAAATGCCAACCGTCCCGCCGATGCAGGGTTAATATCCATCGGAATTTCCCGCCCTGACTCATTGCGCAATAGCTCAGCACAATTCCTGACACCATCAATCGCCCGCGCCACCTCAATACGCGAATCAAGCAGTGGTTTACCTCCCTCCCGGGCCGCTTCAGTGGCCAGGTATTCAGACCGGTCTTGCATGATCTCAGCTGCCTTGTTCAGCACTCCAACACGTTCGGCTCCGCTCAGCCACCGGCTACGGTCACGGTAAAGTGCGAAAGCAGCTGATAACGCAGTCTCCACAGCCCCGCTGTCTGCTATGCCGACTGAACCAATCCGGGAACCGTCAAAGGGCGAGGTAACGGCAAGCTGCTTTTCAGCCTCACAGCCTGCAATCATTAGTGGATAATCTTCAGCCATATTAGCTCCAGATGATATTAGGTGATCGTATCTGCTAAATCGGACAAACCAGCCCGCCAAGTTTTTCAGTCAGCTTCATATTTTCCTCGTAGTCAACAGCACAGTCTACGACCACGACGGTGTTATCGTCTCGCGCACGCCGCAATGTCGGCAACAAATCCTGCGCAGATTCCACGCGGTAGCCCTTGGCACCAAAACTTTGCGCATACTTTACAAAGTCCGGATTGTTGAAATCTATATGGCTGGGCCGGCCAAAAGCCTTCATTTGGTGCCAGCGGATCAGACCATATTTTGAATCAGTCCAGACAAGAACGATAAAGGCCGTGCCAATACGCAGTGCGGTCTCGATTTCCTGGGAATTCATCATAAAGCCTGCATCACCGGTTACCGCAACCACGGTACGTTCAGGATAATGCAGCTTGGCGGCGATAGCACCAGGGACGGCTATACCCATTGACGCAAAACCATTTGAGATAATGCAGGTATTCGGATATTCCCCCTGATACATGCGTGCCATCCACATCTTGTGTGCGCCAACATCACTGATGACGATGTCTTCCGATTTAAGTAATTGCCGCAAGTCCCACATGATCTTCTGTGGTTTGACGGGAAAGCCGGCGTCATTGGCATGTTCACCGGTCTCATCAAGAATAGTCTGACGCAGGGTCGTTGCCGGAAACGTATCACATGGCCTGGCACACTCGCTGATAGCGTTCAACGCCTGAGCAATATCACCGATAACACCACATTCGACAATGTAATATTCATCAACCTCGGCAGCTGAAAAATCAATATGGACAATTTTCGCCTGCTTGTTCCTGTTCCATAAATGCGGGTGGTACTCGACAATGTCGTAACCTACGCAGACGACAACATCGGCCCTGTCAAACCCGCAGGAAATATAATCGCTGGCCGCAAGCCCTACCGAACCGAGACAATGTCCATGCGAGAATGGAATGGAGCCCTTGGACATAAATGTTGTCGCCACCGGCAGATTAAGTCGCTCGGAAAACCTGACCAGCGCCTCATTGGCTTTACCTCGCACAACACCGTTACCGGCCATGACCAATGGAAAACGGGCAGAAGAAATAATATCAGCGGCCTGTTGCAACTTGTCTTCAGGCGGCATCGGGGCCTTTGCACTTTGTACCTTGAGCGGTTCCTTTCCCTCAACCGGCATACCCGCAATATTCTCGGGAAAATCAATAAAACTGCCACCAGGCTTTTCTGCCTGCGCTACTTTGAAGGCCTTACGAACAACCTCAGGAATAATTTCCGGTTCGAGCATCTGGGTTGAGTATTTCGATATGGGCTCAAACAGGTTAACAAGATCAAGTATCTGATGGCTTTCCTTGTGCAGCCGCGTTGTTGCGCCCTGACCGGCGATACCTAAAATCGGCGCATGGTCCATATTCGCATCAGCAAAACCGGTAATAAGGTTGGTCGCACCGGGGCCCAAAGTAGCCAGACAAACTCCCGCTCTGCCTGTCAGGCGGCCCTGCATGTCGGCCATGAAAGCCGCTCCCTGCTCATGGCGTGTCGTAACAAAGTTGATCGGGCTGTCAAGCAGAACATCCATCACAGCGATGTTTTCCTCACCCGGGATGCCAAAGATATACTCAACATCCTCATTTTCCAGACAGCGGACAAACAGTTCTGATCCCTTCACTATTCACTCCTTTTTATATGTGACTGATAACTTACTTTTACCTATTATAGGTTTAATGTATAGGCCTTACAGGTTTTTATATTGAACTATCGGGAGACCATACTGTACCCAGTACAATGTCTTTTGCCCATAATTGCCTTAACGTATCCATCCCGCCTGCAATAATGACCTCTGGCCGCGGATGTTCCAGTTCTTGCGCGATCTGCTCCAGTGCTCGTTCACCACTCAAACTCCGCTCTTCATTATCAAGCAACTCGAACAGTCGTGCAGTAACAGGATTTGCCTGTATAAAACCCACATCATCCTGATGATCACGATAAATGATAATCCAGGTTGGCTGGTCCGGCTTCGCGATCGGACGATAAGTACGACTAATCGCATGCACCGGCCATTCGTAGAAAAGCAGCCATGCCAGAGGAGAGATAACAATAGATTCATGCATTAAATCGCCTTGGCGGTCAAATGATATATCGGTCAGACAGCCTCTGGATAACCGCAACGCGGTTTCCATCCATTCGTAGTGAGCCAATTCAAGGATAAAGGCAGGGTCATCGTCACTCCGAACAAATTCATTGCGTAAATAATGGACAAATTCCTCCGCCATTTCCGGAAAATGTGGAGTTTTGGCGCGGTGGCGCGAGAAATAGTCCCGCATAAGAAGGTGCCAGGCATCTTCATCATAGAGTGAGCGTAAAATCGGAAAGCCGCTTGCCATAAAGCCTTCCACATTATTGTAGAACAGTTCGCGGTAAATCATCATGCGACGGTCTTCTATGCCCTGAGGCCCGAGGATGTTGCCCGGGTCACGGATATGCGCGGCAAAATCGTATTGTATCCGCTTGAAGCCCGGCAGTGACACAGCTAGGAAGCCTGTGCTTTTAGCATGCTATGAGAAGTACCACACTGATATTGGGCAATTCTGTCAACTTCAATAAGCAACTCCTCTAGGGGAGGGATATTAAAATCGCGCTCCAGCAAGGTCGGAAACACACCAAACGTATCATAGGCAGTCCGTAATAAATTCCATACCGGCTCACAAACATCATCACCATGCGTATCCACACGCAGGTCTTGTGCTTCAATAAAATGCCCCGCGATATGGGCGTAGGCGATACGCTCTCCAGGCAGCGCCTTGAGGAACTCTTTCGCATCGTATCTGTGATTAATTGAGTTCACATAGATGTTGTTGATGTCGATATGCAAATCACAGTCGGCCTCCTCAAGAACCGCATTTACAAATTCAATTTCTGACATCTCCTGCCCTGGTGCCGCATAGTAGGAAACATTTTCCATGGCTATACGACGCTCCAGAATATCCTGCACACGACGTATGCGCTCAGCCACATAGTGTATAGCCTCTTCAGTAAACGGGATTGGCATCAAATCATATAAATGTCCACCATCCGAGCAGTAACTGAGGTGCTCGCTATAGCACAGAATGCCATGCTCCTCAAGAAAACTCTTTACCTCCCGGACAAGCTCGATATCAAGGGAAGATGGCGAACCAATTGAAAGGGATAAACCATGACAGACAAAGTCATGCTGCTCCGTGAAAGATCGAAATTGCTTACCGGCCTTACCGCCGACTCTCATCCAGTTTTCCGGGGCAACTTCCATAAATGAAACACGCTCTGGAAAATCGGCTGCCAGCGAGTCCATCAAGGATCGCCGGAGACCCAAGCCTGCACCATATACGGGATAATCACGCACCTGAACATCATCCATCGTCCCATCCCATGAGATACTGTACAGGCAGTCGCTAGAGACTACTTGTCACCACCGCACTTGCCTTCACCGCACTTGCCTTCACCTTCGGCTTTGTGGCCGCCGCATTTACCCTCACCACACTTGCCTTCAGCACCAACCCTGGAATCGCCACATTTGCCTTCACCGCACTTGCCTTCGCCTCCGGCTTTGCGACCACCGCATTTACCCTCACCACACTTGCCCTCCATTGTAACCTGATAACCTGATCCCAAATCCACCATACCGAACGGACTGACATCGGCTTGAGCAACAGGCATGGTTGCCAAAGATGCGGCTATAGCTGTTCCCATTGCAGCAGCAACAGGCTTCATCGACTTTTTTTCAGACACTAATTTTCTCCTGTGTAAGTTATATTTTGTTGGTCACCCTGAGAGCTCTGTATAAAGATCTGGCCAGTTTTGGAACACATACAAAAACGAGTGACCGCACATTCATAGTTCATGGTTGCAATATACCTTATGATAAAGCCAATATTTCAAAGTTCATGATTTTATCGGATAACCCGGTTCAGCCAAATCGACTGGACGCCATATCAAGCAAGCAAGCATAATCCGTTTTCCCTGTTGCCAGCAATGGAATACCATCCACATGGATCATATTTCTTGGCACCAGAAGCTCGCTTTGGCCTACTTGATGTGCCATCTCGAGCAGCTCCATACGACCATGATCAGCAATATCTCCGGTTGAAAACAGCACCAGCCGCTCCCCTCTTGCGGCATCGGGTATAGCGACTACAGCATGATCTTCGTCCGGCCAGCAGCATCTGGCCAGATGCTCAACCTGAATCAGAGATACCATTTCCCCCGCAATTTTTGCAAAGCGTTTGGCCCGACCCTTTATCGTGACAAAATTCATATCATCTATACTGACAATATCACCTGTATCATACCAGCCATCGCCTTTCAATGTTGATGGTGGCTGTAATACACCGGGCTCATCCGGCATAAGGTAACCACTCATAATATTCATACCCTTAACATGTAAACGCCCGCCTTCTTCAATTCCGGTAACCGGCTCAAGGTGATATTCGATACCGGGCAATAATCGACCCGCGGTGCCTGACCTACAATATATTGGCGTGTTAACAGCAATAACAGGACTGGTTTCAGTTGCCCCGTAGCCCTCAAAAATCCGCAAGCCAAATTTTTCATACCATATTCGCTGCGTTTCTTCCTGTAATTTTTCCGCCCCTGACAATAACAGTCTGACTTTATGAAAATCATAAGCATGGGCTTTTTGCGCATAACCTGTCAGAAAAGTATTAGTACCAAACAGAATCGTGCAACGAATATCATAAGCCAGCTCAGGAATGATGTTGTAGTGTAACGGCGATGGATATAAAAAAAATCTGACCCCCGTGACTAATGGCAGTACCATTCCCGCCATGAACCCAAATGAATGAAATAACGGCATAGCATTTAATATGACATCATTCGCTGTAAAAGGGATTACGGCATCAAGCTGACAACGATTTGCCAGCAAATTGGCATGGGAAAGCACAACACCCTTAGGCGCACCTTCTGATCCTGATGTAAAAAGTATGACGGCCGACTCTCTCGGATCATCAGTTGCCTGGCTCAGGCTCCAGGCAAAATTAGGCAACAGACCTGACAATAAAGCCTTCAGTTTTATGGTTACAGTGAGGCTTTCTTTAACATCTTCCAAGTAAATAATATCAGTGTCGTTTGCCACTGCCTCTATGACATCCTGCCTATCCAATGCCTCAATAAATTTTCGGGAGGTAATAATCATACCGATACTCGCCGTGCGGATTGCAGATCGAATGTCCTTTATGCCCATAGTGTAGTTAATCATGGAAGGTGTCTTGCCGAGCAAGTGTAACGCCAGAAAAGACACAACCGTGGGTATGGCATTAGGCAACATTAATCCAATACCTGCTCTATCTTTTAGTAACTTCCTCAACGCATAAGACAAGCCAAACGCCGAACGTAACAATTTCGTATAGTTTAGTTGTTTGCGATTGATATCTTCTATTATCGGCAGCGATCCACCATGTATCGTCCTCGCTTCAAGCAATGCCTCAAAAAGTGTCTGATGATACCGTCCGGAGATAAACACCATGTCTCGCATCATATCTTCCAGTAGACGAACGGCTATTGAACGCCGTCGGGAACCTCTGATATCGGGATCGATGTCAATCGTACGAGAGGGAAGAATTGTTATTCGTATTTTGGGAAGCCAGCGCTGGCGAACAATCCCCTTTAGTCGGGAAAATTTCGAGTATTCCGGCCCATCAAGATGTATGGGCAGTATCCGTGCACCCGTCTTATCCACCACCAATCCCGATCCCTGATAAATTTTCATCAGGGAACCGGTTACGGTAATGCGGCCTTCAGGAAAAATAGCGACAAGCTCATTATCTTCAATCGTGCGAATAAGCGTTTTAACGTAAAGAGGATTCGTCGGATCGATAGTAAGGTATTTAACTGGCCGCAAAAATGGCTTCACCCACCAGTTACGGGCCATAAAGGTGTTAATAACAAACAATGGCATTCTGGGCAGGAAAACAGCCAGTAACATACCATCAAGAAATGACACATGATTGGCAACGATCAAGACGCGCCCGTGCGCACGGTGAAAATTTTCAATGCCCCCCACCTCTACGCGATATAAAATACGCAGGAGCATACGTATTAAGTGTCGAAGTACTTCCAGCATTTTACACAGATTCTCCGTTATGCTTATTCCGCACGGGTGGTTCTATAAAGCAGTCGATGAGACTATCGCACAACAACGCTGCACTGCACCCGGTTTATCGGGCACCAGTTATATACCGCAACCCCTTAGCTCCAGGCACTTTGCCCCCAACCGGTTTTTCACAATTCTCTCAATCAGCAACGGCACGGAATCATGGCTGATATCCGTCAGTATGGCAAGTGAATCTTCTCCTGACCGACTAACGCTTGCGGTGCCAGCACCTGATCCGTTCACGTTTCTTTATCTGCCGAGGAGTCAGTTTATTTTTCCGATCCTTAAAGGGGTTATCGCCGCCCCGGAATTCAATTTCAATTGACGTACCCCACAGCCGTAAGTGCCTGCGTATCCGATTAACCAGGTAGCGACGATAATTGTCGGGAACAGCCTCGGCAGAGTTTCCATGAATAATAAACCGGGGTGGATTCGTACCTCCCTGATGCATGTATCTGAGCTTAATTCTGCGCCCTCGAATTAATGGTGGTTGATGCTCTGCCAACATATCCTGTAGTAGCCTGTTTAATGCAGGTGTCGCAAAACGACGAAACGATGCTGTATAGGCCCTCTCGGCTGAATCCAGAACATCAAACACATCCGTACCATGAAGCGCGGATATAAAGTGTAATTCGGCAAAATCTACAAAACCGAGTTTTAGTTCCTGCTGTGTCTTGATTTTATCGCGCTGCTCAGCCGACAACCTGTCCCATTTATTGATCGCGAGAACCAGTGCCCGTCCTCTCTCTATGATGTAGCCCAACAAACTGGCATCCTGGTCGGCAATGCCCTCACGGGCGTCCAGCATCATTATCACAACATTGGCTTCATCAATAGCTTGCAGCGTCTTCACCACACTGAATTTCTCTACTACCTGTTTAATACGACCACGACGACGTATGCCGGCCGTATCAACTAATGTAATTCTTTTGGTGCCATACCAGAGAGGAACGAAAATACTATCACGCGTCGTGCCGGGCCGGTCAAAGATAACCAGCCGTTCCTCGCCCAGCAATCGGTTGACATAGGTAGATTTGCCGACATTCGGGCGACCAACAACCGCAAAGGTCATACCCCTGTCGGCCGGGTCAGCCTGACCACCAGGCTCCTCTGGTATCGGAAAGTAACCAACCAGTCTCTCAGAGAGCCTGGTCAGGCCTCGACCCTGGACTGCGGCTATCGCCATGGGTTCACCAAGCCCTAGGATGTGGAATTCACTTAACGCCATATCAGCATCCATAGAATCAATTTTGTTCACCAACAGTTGCACCGGCTTTCCATGACGCCTGAGTTGTTCAGCAATTTGCTCATCATGCGCATTAAGTCCCTGTTGCGCATCAACCAGCAAAAGAATCAAGTCGGCCTCACCCACCGCCTGCAGAGATTGTCGCATCACCAAGTTATCAATATCTTTCGCTTCATCAATCAGCCCTCCGGTGTCTATGATAATAAACGGCCGGCCACCTATATCGGCATGGCCATACTGACGGTCACGAGTCAACCCCGGATAATCTGCCACAAGGGCATCACGGGTTCTGGTGAGGCGGTTAAAAAGCGTTGATTTGCCAACATTCGGCCCACCGAGCAAAGCGACAACTGGCACAGAACTATTCCGGAACAAGTCGGCTATCTGGCCGAATAAACCGACAGCTCCCCGTCAAGCGAATAACTATACACAAATCCGTCTATAACCAGCGGCGGAGCATTAATCGCAGAGTTACCCGCCTTGATACGAGCGGCAAAACTTCCGTCATCAATCGAAAGCCAATGCACATAACCTTCAAGATCAGCAACAACGATATATTTGTCATCTACAGCAGGCCCCGTTACGCTCCTGAATTGCAGCTTGTCCTGTTTCCAAAGGGCGGCACCACTCCTACGATCAAGTGCCCAGACATTGCCGTTGACATCCGTGACATAGAGATTTGATCCGTCGGCAGATATGTCAACCGAGGTTGCCAGTTCCTTTGACCAGATAGTGTGACCGGTCTCAAGATCCAGGGCAACCACAGTACCTTGATAGGATGCGGCATAAATAACACCGTTGATCACCAGCGGGTCGCCGTCAATATCAACAATACGGTCCAGATCGGAGCGGCCACTTGGATAAGCAACGCTCTTTTCCCAGATTGGCAAGCCTTCCTTCAGCGAAATCGCCGTTAATTTACCGCCATCCGAACCATAGATCACCAAACCACCTGCCAGTGTGGGTGAACTGCTGCCACGCAGGGTAAGAACCGGAACTGTTCGATCATAAGTCCACAGGCGCTCACCATTCTCTGCCGACATACCAAAAAGGCGTCCATCAATAGACCGTACTATGACAATACCGGCAACGGCTATCGGCACAGACAACACTTCACTGGTTACACGACTGCGCCACAACTCCCTGCCGTCGTCAGCTGCAAGGGCAATCACTTCGCCCTCTCGCGACCCCAACAACACCAGAGCATCCCCCACACCCGGACCACCACCTAAACGGGACTGCGTATCGGTGCGCCACTTGATCTCACCCGAACCGGAATCCAGAGCAGTAACAGTACCGTCCTGGCTGGCCGCATAGAGGCGTTGACGGGCATATATCGGCTTTAAATTAATAGCATAGTGCGTATCACCAACATTCCTTGACCATACCCTGCTCACCGCAAGCGAGCTTTTGATTGCTAACAGGGGTGTCGGAGGTTCCGCATTATCATCATCCTCAAACAAACCACTGACAGTTCCACAACCACTTAACCCGAACAAAAACAGCAGATAAGCACAATGGCGCACTATAGACATGGCAGTTACTCCGTTGTTGTATCGGTGTGGGCGATATCATCCACGGACATCGACAAACCATCAATTTTCATGCGCAAGGCCTCGGTATTCGCGCCATTACCAGCCCGCCTTTGCGCCCTTAAATAAGATTCTCTGGCAAGCTGAATATTCCCCTGTGCATAGTGAATATCACCTTGAACCTCCTCATACAGAGCAGCATACGCTGTTGGAGGTTGTTCAGCCAGTAGTGCTCCGGCTTCGTCAAATCTCGACATTTCGATATAGATTCTTGCCAGACGAACTCTGGCTATCGGCACCAGAATGGATGCCTCGCCGCGATCAATCATTTCTGCAAGAGGCTGCGCAGCATCTTTCAGCTTTCCCTGTTCAACAAGCGAGCGGGCAAGCAATAGTCTTGCTATATCGGCATACAGGCCATCGCTCATGCCCGACAATAAAGACCTCACCTTCGCTTCCGCCGTGTCCGGCCCGGAACTATCAAGCACCCTGATTATGTCATACAGATTCGTGGAGATTTTCCGGGAATTTACTATACGGTGCTCTTCCCATGCCTTCCATCCGTACACTCCACCCAGGCCCACGATGATCCCCAGCGTAATTGATAATCCATTTTCATAAATCCATGTTTTAATCTGCGCCAACTGCTCTTTTTCTGTATCCTTACTGCTCATGTCATCCAACCTGATATTTAATTAACAGAAGAAACTCTAAGAAATGTGCGCAACACTCATGATAGCGTCGCGCAGTACCGGGCATCCTCGTATATTAATTTATACACTAGCCTGTCGGTTGTTACATACTTCGGCATCGCTTGCTACCACTTTCGGGCGCTCCCGGATATTCAGGATTTCTGTCATGCGCCCGGCGAGCTGATCATATGAAACCATCTCCTGCGGAGCATCCCTGCGAAGAAACTTAACCACAATATTATGCTCATGAAGCTCCCGTTCCCCGAGAACCAGCGCGACAGTAGCACCGGATTTATCCGCTTTTTTAAACTGGCTTTTGAAACTCCCACCACCACAATTTACAATCATCCTGAGTCCCGGAATGTCGGAACGCAACCTTTCCGACAACCGGTATAAGGCCACCTGAACAGCATCACCAACACCAACGAAGTAAATGTGCGGGGATCTTTCAGCCTGTATATCCGGCAACATTTCGGTCAACCTTTCAATACCCAGTGCAAACCCTACTGCCGGCATGGGTTGTCCACCCAGCTGACTGACCAGTCCGTCATAGCGCCCCCCCGCGCAAACGGTTCCCTGAGCACCCAGGCTATCCGTGGTCCACTCAAATACAGTATCGGAATAATAATCAAGCCCCCTTACCAGTTTATCGTCCAACACATATGAAATTCCTACTGCATCCAGCCGGTCACATAAGCCCTGAAAATGCTGTCGTGAGGACTCGTCCAGATATTCCGTCAGACATGGCGCACTCTCCACAACAACTCGCACATCAGGATGCTTGCTATCCAATATTCTCAGTGGATTCGTATGGAGTCGCCGTCTGCTATCATTATCCAGCTTTCCGATGTGTCTCTCAAGATAGGTGACCAGTGCCTCACGATATCGGGACCTGGACTCAAGGTTCCCAAGAGAATTTATATGCAGACGAACATTTTCAATACCCAGCTTTTGCCAAAAACGATTCGTCATCATAATCATTTCAGCGTCAATGTCCGGACCACTTAAGCCAAAAACCTCCGATCCGATCTGGTGAAACTGTCGATATCGTCCTTTTTGTGGCCTTTCACGTCGAAACATGGCCCCCGCATACCAAAGGCGCTGAACACCCTGATTGATTAGGCCACTTTGTAAAACTGCCCGCACACAACTGGCCGTGCCCTCGGGTCGTAAGGCCAGGTTATCGCCATTACGGTCATCAAAAGTGTACATCTCCTTTTCAACAATATCGGTCACCTCGCCGATAGAACGCTTGAACAACTCTGTTTTCTCGACAACAGGTGTACGAATTTCCCGATAGCCATAGGCAAGTAAAATATCACCTAGTGACTGCTCTATATACCGCCAGACCCCTGTATCAGCCGGCAAAACATCATTCATGCCCCTGATAGCCTGTAGTGAGGAGGTTGCCAAGAAATAAACTCCGGTATGCGTTTGTATTAAAGCGATTTTGAACCAAAGGTCGGCACTACTCGACCTGATCATCCAGAATCAGTCGGGCCACTTTATTGTGGTAAGGAACCAAATTGATAACCTTGCCCATGTACATCAGCTCCACATTTTCCGGCCTGCCTAAGGTAACCCTGATAGGAGAAACACCATTCAGCTCAATACGCTGACCATCGTCAAACGTACCGGCCCGCAGTTCACCATCGGCATCATGCACTCCGACCCAGCTAATACCCTTTAATATCAATACCACATCAGCCTTGGCTGCGGTTACGTCCCCGGCAGGCTCCAGTGACTCTACTCCGGTCACTGTCCCGTTGGTCAGAGCCGGGGCGAGCTGCTGTATGTCAGTAGCTATTGCTGCATCGTCAGTCAATGCATCATCGGATACCTGTGCGGTATCACTCTGTAAAGCTATTGCCGCTTCCTCTGAATTCGCGGTCACCAGCGGCATTTCGGCATTATGCTCTTTGGCTTCCGTTACAGGAGCATCAGCCAGCGGACTCGCCGGTGCCTCTTCAGCCGGGTGTTGCCGAGGCTGCACTATCTGATCTATCACATGGAAAGAATTTTCAACAAACCACAGACCAACAACTACCACCAAAGAAACGATCAGTCCACCACTGATACATTTAACCCAGCCATCCTGACCAAATAAATCAGATGATGCCGTATTGGTGGATCGAAGGGGAGAATTCAGATCAAACCGCTGGTCGAATGGCTTCAATACAGACTCGGGCAGGCCAAGCAGTTTCGTATAAGCCAGAATATAACCTCTGACATAGGCCGGCTCCGGCAACAGAGCATAATCATCCGCCTCCAGGGCCATTATCACGCTCACTTCCAAGTGCAAGCGACTGGCAATATCCTCAGACTTAAGCCCTTTCTCCTCTCGAGCGTTTTTCAGCTGAAGACCGGGCAAGCCGATTTCCTGTTCCCCGGTAGCCTGTTCGTTATCAATACCCATACTCATCTTGGAGCAAGATCTTCAAGTAGTAACATCGTTTGCGCCGAGTCAGGGAAGCGTGATTTGAGGCGCACCGCATAGCTGGCAGCTGCCTGCTTATCTCTCAGATTTTTTTCGACCTGGTAACCGGCCCACAAAGTCTCGGCAGTATGCTTGGCCAAAGCAACATAACGTTGTATGTAGTCTCTGCCTTGTCGATATTTAGCCTGTTTCAGGCTTACCCGAATCATACCAACCAGGGCAGGAAGCAATTTCGGACTTTTTTCCAATGCCTGACGAAGATAATTTTCTGCCATAATGTCTTCATTTATCCGCAATGCGCACAAACCCGCATTCGCCAAAGGCAAATAAGGTGTCCTGTAAAGCGGATTTTCAGCCGCAATATCAAATTGCCTTATAGCTTCCAGCTCACTGCCATGCCGGCACAAATATTGCGCGTAGTTATTGCGTAGCTTGGAATCGTTGGAATCCAGCCTGATTGACTGCTCATAATGCTGTTTCGCCAAACCGTTCTCTCCCATTCTTTCATAAAGCACGGCAATAGTATTATGCGCAACCGCAAGCTCAGGACTCTGTACCAGCGCCTTCTTCAATTTTTCCAGGGCTATTCCCAGCTCCCCTTTCTGCATATACACAATACCCAGTTGAACATTAAGATAAGCAGGAGAATTAATATAATTTTCTCTGGGCTGCTCGCTGGCAAATCGGGATTCCGAGGATTGCCCTGCGAGCTGGCAACCTGATACGAGTATCAACGAGACTACCGACAAAATAACAGGCATCGCTTTCATGACACAGCCACCTGAACCTCATTAAAGCGCATGGAACGATTCCGCACCTCACCCGCCAATTGCCCACAGGCGGCCTCAATATCCTGTCCACGGGTTTTACGTATCGTCGCCACCAACCCGGCGGCCTTTAGCATCGCTCTAAATCGGCGAATGGTATGACTGTCCGAACAACGATATGAGATTCCCTTAAATGGGTTAAACGGAATCAGGTTAATTTTTACGGGCAATCCTTCCAGTAGCCGGCTGAGCTCCTTTGCATGTTGCGGCTGGTCATTCATACCATCCAGCATAACGTATTCCATGGTAACCACACGACGGGCCTTAGCATAGGTGTACTTTTTACATGCCGCAAGCAATTCAGCAAGCGGAAATCTCCGATTGATCGGTACCAGTTTATTTCTAAGCTCATCGTTTGATGCGTGCAGGGAAATGGCTAGGCTGATATCGCAGTCATCCACCAGCTTCAAAATATGAGGCACAACACCCGCGGTACTCAATGTTACGCGACGGCTGGACAGACCATAGGCGAAATCATCCATAAAAACTCTGAGTGCGGGCAATACGTTACGATAATTATACAGAGGCTCCCCCATCCCCATCATGACGACATTACTGACAACCCTGACCCTGCGACCAAAACCTGCCAGGAAGCGGTTTGCCATCCAGAGCTGGGCGACAATCTCCGCCGTTGTCAGATTACGGCTAAAACCCTGCCGGGCTGTCGCACAGAATGTGCAATCAAGAATACAACCGGCCTGGGACGAAATACAAAGTGTGCCGCGCACACCTTCGGGGATAAAGACGGTCTCAATGACATTACCATCATCCAACCGAAACAACCACTTGCGGGTACCGTCTTTTGAGAGCTCCTCGCGGACCATTTCAGGAAACCTGATTTCTGCGCACCCCTTAAGCCGGCTGCGCAACGGCTTGCTCATATTCGTCATCTTGTCGAAGTCGATTACCCCGAATTGATGAATCCACTGACTTAGCTGGTCGGCACGAAAACGCTGCTCGCCATGACCGGCAAAAAATACCGCCAACGCCTCCCGGTCAAGATTCAACAGATTGATTTTTTCAGTCATCGGCGCTTATTTCAGCGGATACGCTCACAAATACCGTCTTCGCCGAAAAAAAACCTGATCTCCTGCTCCGCCGTTTCCGGGGCATCGGAACCATGTACGGCGTTTTCATCGACAGTTGATGCAAAATCGGCACGGATAGTGCCAGGGGCGGCCTCTTGGGGATTGGTTGCGCCCATCAGCTTGCGATTTTTTCTGATTGCGTCCTCACCTTCAAGCACCTGTACCATGACCGGGCCTGAGGTCATAAATTCAATCAGATCATTAAAGAAGGGACGCTCTTTATGAACAGCATAAAAACCCTCGGCCTGCTGACGCGTGAGATGTAACATTTTAGATGCGACAATACGCAGTCCTGCCTTTTCAAAACGGGAATAAATCTCTCCGATAACATTCCTGGCAACCGCATCAGGTTTAACAATGGAGAAGGTACGCTCTACCGCCATTTGAAACTCCAAAAGTATCAGGGTAATGCAACAGAAACCGCGCCGCTCGGCGGGTTTCCATGAAAATTCGAGGGTGAATTGTATAGACACCTGACCGCCCGGGCAATCAAAGAGAGGCATCTGAGAAACTCAGACTGCTGAAAAAATCCTGTCCCCGGTGACCTGTCCTCGTGTGCCTGCCTGCTCACACACAGCCTGCGCCGCCCGGGACTGGCCGACACCCGTTGAGCCAAAACACAATGCGGTACACCCCGCACCCGTCTCCTGAAACTGGCCTCAGTGGTGCACATCACCGCCTGCCAAGTTCAGCAGCTGTTTCATTCCACTGTCCACTCATAGTTTCAAAAATGATCTTTGAATTTACCTGTCTGGCTTCCGAATGTTAACCTTACAGTAACTTAAAATGATATTACCATTTACAGCAATAAAGACGATTACTCTGAAAACCGATGAAACGTTCGATGCCCTGTTGACGGGAATGGCAAGACACCTCTCAACGCCACCAAAAGCGAGGTGATGCGTGCTGCGGCGCTGAACTACAAAAAGCATCTGGAGCGGGCCTCCTTGGTGCGCCAGGTTTGAAAAGCCTCATTGAAAGTCCGAGAGGAAGCTAGGCAATGCGCAACTGAATTTGACGCGGCCAACGCCGATGACTTGTAGACGCGGCGGCGAGATACGTCTTGCAAATTTCAATCCCACAAAAGGCACGAAACCCGACAGGATATGACCGCGTCTGGTCATTCAGAGCGAACTGCTATAATGACACCAACCATCCAAGCACAACGATCATCCCGATCACCAGCAGGCTGGCCGACAATGTGGCACCATTGCGATACCGGGTAGGTGCAAGGGATCAGCTGAAAACTGACTTCGAGGTCATGCCGGAGCAGGTAAGAAGCATTGACAACCGGCGGATTTTGCCAGAAGCGCTGACGGTATTGACGGTGCTGGAATTGGCAGAAATAGAAGAATACCTAGTCAACTTCTTTGACTTATTCTCTCCCGAATCGAGTCGGGGATTGTCCGCATCGGCAGCACGGCAATAATATATGCACATCCATCTGATAAGTCATAATAAATCGCATATGGGAATCTCCTAGAAAGCATTCAATAATACCCCATACTCTTTCCTGTGTACGCCGCCGTAAATAATCAGTGACTCTATATTCGACAGGAGACAGTCCCAGAAATAGTCTCCAACACCACATTCCTAGTTCTCATAAAAATTCCTTCTATCTTCAAGATCTATCAGGGCGTCCGACAATATTTTGATGGACTTGGTATTCATTTGCCATGTTTTGACCTCAGCTCGTCAGCTGAGATGAATGCGGTTTTACCTTCTTCAATTTCTTTTGCTCTGCCGGCAAGAATATCCCGGTGCCATTCGGGCGATTCAATTTCAGGAGTTTCGTGGATAAGTGAATCCCATAAGGCCTCCATGATTTGCAGACGCTCCAATTTGCTCATTTTTGACATTTCAGTGATATTCATTGTATTTTCTCAAATAAATAAGAAATGAACGTCCACCATTATAAGTTATTCAAATATCAA
>JAPYNQ010000005.1 GCA_028289815.1 Gammaproteobacteria bacterium
ATCAAAAAAGTGGACCATGCTGATTCGTAACTGGAAAGCGGCATTGAATCGTTTTATGATTGAGATCGAAGATCAACTAACAGACTTCGTTTAACTCACTGCAGCTACACAAAATCTTTTACAGCCCCGCACCTCCATGAAAATTTGATGGAACTTAACTGGAATTTTAAGCTCTGAACCTCACGGCGCCGTTCCATGGTCATCATGGCGCTTCCCGCGTTCCTCCCTGAGCGGGATTACCCGGCACTACCCCCGCCGGGAATTATTGGCCCCGGTATTCTCCCATTATACCGGGGCTTTCTTTTAGTTACAGCCAAGACTAACCAAGCCACTGTCCGATTTTCTCCCTAGCATCATTCAGGCCTCGCTTGTCTGCGACTGAAAACAGCTGTATACCAATATCGGTTCCTGTTTTCGCTAATCGGGAACACACTCTGCGCAGAATCGCACTGGCCGGACCATGCTTTAATTTATCGCTTTTAGCCAGCAAACAATGAATCGGTATACCGATATCCGAGACCCAGCTGATCAGCTGCTGGTCCAGATCTTTCAACGGATGACGGATATCCATTATCACTAACAACCCCACCAGACTTTTACGGGTTTCAAAATATGCTCCGAGGGTCCGATCCCAATGCTGGCGCAACTTTAATGGCGCTTCGGCATAACCATACCCCGGCAAATCGACCAGATAGCGCCGTTCGGCCAGTTCAAAATAATTAATTTGCCGGGTCCGTCCCGGTTGTTTACCGGTTCTTGCCAGACCGCTAATACCAGTAATTACGTTTAAGGCGCTGGACTTACCGGCATTGGAACGCCCGGCGATGGCAACTTCCAAACCCGTATCAGGCGGACACTGATTAAGATTATGAGCACCCTTGATAAAGCGGGCCTGTGAGAAGTTAATCGGCATGAAACTCTATTATTTTCCGGATAAGCTCCGAATTAGCTGGATCTCCTCCCGACATAATTATCCAATCAGATTGATACTATCAACGCAATGCAGAGATATCTCCCTCAACAGTCCAAAGGAGACACACTGGCCTTACACTGGCACTTCCAACACTATATTTGTGACCTGAATGCCCATAGCGCATAATAAATATACATCTGGAGGAACATACCTGTGAGGTTGTACCTTACCAGTATGACTGACAGATCGATTTGGAATTGTTTTTCATTATTTTTGTCATTAGACTTAGAGCATAGCTGACACAAAAATAAATGAGCATTTTGGAACCATCTTTAACGCCTCATCGCACCAAATGAGTGGAACCTCAAACGTATATTATGCTATTTCACTGGCAGATTCTCAGATTTTCCTTAAGGCTGGCTGAGACGATAGGTGACCGAATCAAATGAAAAAAGACTTTTCTACAATCAAGATATTTTTCCTGAGTATTGTACTTCCGCTATCAGGTACACTTTATGCGCGTGATGAGATCGATTGCCCCTTGGTGATACCCGAATTTGATGATACCCCCCTATTAACCCGCGAGGAACGTATTCAGATGATGGATCAGGTACTCAAAGATGCGCTCGGTCAAGTACAGAACTGCCGCCATACACCTGCTAATATTGAGAAAAGCAATACTGCTCCCGGTTCAGCAGCCTCCGATATTGCCGGTAGTAGCATGGGTGCGAATATCGCCCAGCATAAGGATGATACAAAAGTTGAACAGGCAGCGATAGATGACACTGGCAACGGACGGAATGTTACTAAAAATACGCGAGCTGCCCGGCCCGATAACGAGCTCTCAGGCGCAGAAATTTCACAGCGCACAAGTTCAACACCTGATGGAAAATTACCAGAGGATATACCACCAGCGGATAATGATAATATAGTCGCTCGTCAGATTAGAGAGGCAGCTTCTTCAGAAGCTGACCCCCAAAAGCAGGCAAAACTCTGGAATGAGTATCGCCGCTATAAAGGATTGCCGGAGAAATGAAGGAAACTCTGAGTAAAGCAAAGACTCCTAAAGCTGGAATGTCTGGCAAAAAAGCCTGAGATAAACCATTTCAATGACTGAAAAAATCTCGAAAAGCTGTAGCGGGTCGCTCGCAACAAGGTTCACAGAACACAGGAGCAACAATGTTAGTTTATCACCAATACATGGGAGTTCCGTGGACATCGCATAACAGATTCCCAGAGGTTCCATAAAATGATTCTGATCCATGAATACAAATAAATACTTTAGAGAACTGTACTTTCCACTGTACCGATGGGCCTGCCTGTGGCCAGCCAAGTTTTACCTGCTTATCACATTTTTTTTATTAACTGGCTGTTATGCGACTGTTGGGGGCACATTAGATGATTCGGAGATTCTGGTCGGACCGGAAGGTTCTTATGCCTCAGAAATCAAAAACCCGGTGCGAGCGATACAGAGGGAACTTGAGGTCATCATTCCTGTCTTTGACCCCAATATTCCCGAAGATACCGAAGAGTGGGAAGAGGAAGGTATCTGGCCTGAGTTACGCAGAGTAGAATCAGTAAATTTTGCGCTTGAAATGAAAAAGGCACTGGAAGAAACCAACCAGTTAGGTGCGATTCGTGTAACACCAGATCAAAAAGTGACAGGCGATATTTATGTAATCGGGAAAATAAACGAATCAAACGGCGAAGATGTCAGTATTAATATAAAGGTTATCAGCATAGACGGTAAAAGCTGGCTAAGTAAAAATTATAAGCACCGAGTTGCCGGATATTCCTTTGCAAACATACGCAATAAAGATAAAAGTGCCTATTATCCGGTATTTGAAGAAGCGGCGACTGACATTGCTGAGTTACTGAAGTCCAAAAAAAGCGACTATCTGGAAACGATTAACCAGCTTGCCGAAATTCGTTTTGGTCATTCCATGTCAGACAAAGGTTTTGCACAATTTCTGGAGTTCACAGGTAATCAAGTAAAACTGGTAAGAGCACCCTCAAATAATGACCCTATGCTTAATCGTCTCCACCAGTACCGTGTTGAGGATCAATTCTTTACGGATCAAATGCAGCAAAACTACTATAACTTTGCCCAAAAGGTAGCACCATCCTATAGTGCATGGCAGGAAGCTGCTTATTTTGAACATAAAGCAAAGCGCCAGTCCCGAAAAAAAGCCATGCTCCAGGCACTGGCTGGTCTGATAATCGGAGTAGCTGCTATTGCCAGCGACTCAGAATCAAGTGCTGGTAAAGCAGTGAAGACAGGTGCGGTAATTGCCAGTGGGGTCCTTTTAGCTAGCAGCGCGCAGAGTTACCAAGAAGCCAAATTTCATCAAGATGCATTAATGGAACTCGGAAGGTCCGCAGACTTAGAGGTTGCCCCCCAGGTAATTGAATTTGAAGAGAAAACAATAAAACTGACCGGAGATATGATGGAGCAATTTAATCAATGGCGTGCGGCACTGAAAAGGATATATATTGAAGAGAGAACGCCAGACAGACAGCTCTAGTATTAAATTAGAAGGCCGTCTATTTAAAAGTAAGAAAATAAACCGGAAATATTCTTTATTTGCAAATATCACTATAGCCGCAACTTTGCTTACTATCGCAGCTTTCGTGTTACTCTACGGACGTATGGCGTCAATTCCCGACTTTGAAACACAGAATATTGATAGTAACGGTGGCATAAAGTTTTTAAGCAACGATCAACAGGAAGATTTGCGACAAATCTATCTTACCAGGATGAAACTTTATGAGTTCGAGACCAAAATTGAAATTGCAAAGCTCAATCTAGACATATGGTCTCCTGACAGCAATGCAGAATTGCGCGAGCGAGAAAAAAACGCCATTAAAGCTTTTGGCAACAACCAGTTTGATGTGGCACTACTCGAGTTAGATGGATTACTGAAAAAAGTATCTGAATTACGGTCCATACAGCAGAAAAATTTCCTTTCTGCTCTGGAAGATGCACAACAGGCGCTTACGCAGGGATATTTTGATCAGGCATCTTCAGCAATTCGTGACGCCTTACGTTATAAACCCAAAAACCAGGATGCACAGAAGCTAAAAGATCGTATTGCTTCAATGGAGATTGTTTCTCGCCTGATTAAGGAAGCCGATGTTGCACGGGTAGAAAATAATCCTAGCAAAGAAATGCAGATGCTGGAGAAAGCGATCAAATATGACCCGTATCGTACCGATCTTTCAGATCGATATAATCAGCTGGTAGCAGAACATCGTCAACAAACATTTAATACCTTATTACAGCAAACATATCAGTCATTGGATAACGGAGATGTGAAAAAAGCACAGAGAAATCTTCTGAAAATACAAAAAATAGATGCCAAGCATCCATCCCTAGAAATGCTGTCAGATAAAATCAAAAAATTGGAGAAAGACTTAAAGTATCAAAATTTAATGATAAAAGCCAAAACTGCTGTACAGCATGACAACTGGCATGAAGCCGAACTCCATTATCAACAAGCTCAATTGATATTTCCTGACAGAGATGATGTTGAGAATCATCTGCAACGCGCTTCACGAATTAACCATTATATCAGAATAATCGAACAGGCATTATTACGCCCTAGGCGACTAGCAGATAATCAAATAGCATTGGCAATGGAACAGATTATTGAAGAAAGCGCCAAACAAGCTGAATATAGCATTAAACTCCAAGAGCTTACTACCCAACTGAAAAATACAATCGCAGAAATGTCCACACCTGTCACAGTTACTATCTCTTCGGATGGAAAAACCCATGTATCAGTAATTGGCGTTGGTATTATCGGAAAAGTCATGGAATATAAACTAAAAGAAGGTTTGAAGCCGGGACATTATCTATTCAAAGGAAAGCGCAGGAGATTTAAGGACAAACTTGTTGAGGTTCATATAAAACCTGACCAGCCTGCTACTATCAGAGTCGTCTGTGATGAGCCTATCTAAAGAGCATTTTAGCGAACGCAAAAGAACTTTTTTGAAAAAGACTATTGCGACAGGCATTGCAGCTATATCTGTTGTTGCTATTGTGTTAATCTTTGTCTTCTGGGTTAAGGCGGTCGTCGTCGAGGTTAAGCCTGAAATCGCAGCACTTAACGCGCAATTCACCCTGAACGGCTTAGGCTGGATACAACGAGATCAAGTCTACCTACTAACGCCCAAAGCAGAATTGCAGATCACTTCTCAAGGATTTATCAGTGAGACAATTACCCTGAAACACAGTACGCCTGAAAGACACATCACGGTTAATCTTAAAGAGGCACCAGCTATGATTAAGGCAACGGCCACACCGATGGATGAGCGGATCAAATGGCACATTGATAAAAAATTTACAGACTCAGGCCCCAGTCTGCGGGCCACCGTGAAGCCAGGGACACACACTCTGGAGGTTTCGCACCCTTACTACCAACCACAGCAACGCCTTATCAGCGTGGACCGCGGGGCAGAAAAAATATTATCTTTTGTGCTAAAGCCCATAAAGGGGCGATTGAACTTAATTTCCAGGCCCGAAGGCGTGCCCGTTCTGCTGGATGGCAACGCTATTGGACAAACACCCATTTTCATGGAACGGCAGGGAGGCAGATACAACTTACAGATAGAAGCCCCTGACTTTGAACCTGTTAGCGATACCATTGAGATTACCTACCAGCAGCCGATTGTCGACAGAGACTACCGACTAATCTATAAAAGGGCGACTATAGACTTTGTGCTTACCCCACCCGGAGGACAATTATCAGTTAATGGCAGATTATTCCCGGTAACGGATAAGCCCCTAAAACTTGACCCTCTGAGTGAACTGACGATCAACTATTCCAAAGCAGGTTACTTTCCTGAAGTTATCAGGCGTACTTTTAGGCCGGACCAAGAAGAAAAGATTGCATTACGGCTAAAACCGGAATTTGGAAAAGTTACTATTAAAACAACTCCCCCATCAGAAATTAAAATAAATGATGAGATAAAAGGACAAACCCCTCAGACATTTACATTAAAAGCCGTTCCTCAGAATATCCACCTCTACAGACTTGGTTATCGCTCTATTGAGAAGGTGGTACATCCTAATAGCCGGAACGCAACCCGGATTACCGAGATACTACTGACGGAGGAACAAGCACAACTTGCCGAATCCCCTGAAGTAGCCAAAAATTCAATAGGGCTTGAACTGATACTATTCAGGCCAGACAAAATGGCTGCTTTCAAGTTAGGCGCACACCGCAGCGAAAAGGGCCAGCGTGCCAACGAGATCCTGCGCACCGTAAAGTTAAATAAAGCTTTTTATGTCGGCCGCACTGAAATATCTGCCAATCATTATCGTGCCTTTGATCGGCAGACCGCTGCTTCTGACAACCCGGTTAATGAAGTTACCTGGGGTGAAGCAGCACTCTTTTGCAACTGGCTAAGTGAACAAGAAAAATTACCTTACTTTTATACTACAAATGGGAGTAATATTACTGGCTATGATCCGCAAAGTACAGGATATCGATTATTGAGTGAAGCCGAATGGGAATGGCTGGCACGCTACGCAAATCGTAGTGTATCTACTCGATTTATCTGGGGCAACGAAACAACTATTCCAGCAGGTATTGGTAACTTGGCGGATGAAAGTTCGAAAAATAGCGTCGCAACTTATATACCCGGTTACAATGACGGCTATCCGAAACTAGCCCCTGTTGGTTCATTCAAACCAGACAAAGCAGATTTGTACGATTTGGCAGGCAATGTCAGCGAGTGGGTACACGATACTTATACCGTGGATTATAAAGACATGGGCAATCCGTTAGGAAGTTTGAATAATACCGACTCCGACGGACATGTCGTCAAAGGTTCGAGCTGGAAGTCCGGCACACTAACTGAACTACGCTCCGCATATCGACAAAGAGCAATCGGACCAGCAGATGATCGAGGTTTTCGTATTGCGCGCTATATATATT
>JAPYNQ010000050.1 GCA_028289815.1 Gammaproteobacteria bacterium
CGGATCATCGTCGGTCAATGTGGCTACGACATCGCTGATGGACAGGCTGCCACTGGTCGCATAACGGGTGTCGTCAGACAGGGCGGTGTGGGTGACGGTTACTTGTCGGTCGGCGGTATCGGTGCTGTCATTCTCGCCGGTGATGGTGATAGTCTTTGCCTCATTCCAGTCTGTGCTGGTAAAGGTCAGCCCGGTCGGTTCAAAGGCCACGCCGGTGGCGTCAGGGGTGATGGTTACATTGGCCAGCGGGGCCGAGGTCAGTACCAGGGTGTAGCTGTCTGTCGCGGTACCGTCATCACTGACCGTGGCAGTGGACGGGCTGACGGTCACGCCTGCCGCCTCCAGCGCTTCGTCATTAACGATAGTGAAGATAGCGACGCTGGCGGTTGGAGAAAATTCAACATCGTCCGGGGTTGCAAAGGCGTCAGTGCTTTGTTGCACAATGATGATGACGGTCTCGTCAAGCTCGGGGGTGCTGTCACCATTGACTCGAATGCTGTAAGCAACGGAGGTCCGGCCTGTACTGATTGACGCCACACCACAAAGAGGATTGGCAGGCGTCAGCATTGGCGCTCCACTGAGGCCAGTAAACTGATAATCCCCGCCGGCACCCCGTTCTGCGCTGCCGGTCAGACAGACAAGAAAAAGGACATTTGAGCCCGTTCGTTCCCGATCCAGACTGAATGTTACCGTGGCAGCATCGACGAAATTACCGGTGTTACCCTCATCAGCCATGCCGGGCTGGATGGCAAGCGACAGGATAAAGGGTACGACATCGCTGACCTGTACCGTAAAACCGTTATCGGTAGCATCAGGTTGGGCACCACCACCGACATTGGTATCGCTGTCGTTATTGAAATCGGCATTGTTGCCCAGGGCAACGGAGAAGGTCTCGGTGTCGCTCTCGGCGGTACTGTCTGACGTTGCCGTCAGCACCATGCCAGCGGTCTGTGCGCCCAGGCCCTCAAAAGATAACGTGGGTGTGCCTGTATCCCCATTGAGCAGGGTCACGCCGGTACCTGAGGCGACCAGGCTCCAGTCGGTGACGCTGACGCCGGTGCCATCAATCACTAACGGCACATCAATGCGTTCACCGGCTGCCAGCGTCCGACTCAGCGCTACGGTAAAACTCACCGTACCGCCTTCCTCAATGGCGCCACTATGGTCGGTGGTCAGGGTAACCGTGGTCGGATCATCGTCGGTCAATGTGGCTACGACATCGCTGATGGACAGGCTGCCACTGGTCGCATAACGGGTGTCGTCAGACAGGGCGGTGTGGGTGAAGTACTACGCCGTAGGTATCCGTACCACCGCCTTCGGCCAAGATGGTGCTATCGTCCGACTCGCTGATGCTGACACCCGCCGAAACCGTAACCATGAAGGTAGCTGACAGATCAGCCCCCCGGTAGCGGCGCGCCTCACTTTCGGTCAAAACCCGGCGCAGCAGTTCGCTATCAACCGTCACGGTTACTTCTGTAGCACGGGTGACAGAGGTACCGCTGTAAGACAGCACCAGCTCGGCAGATCTGTGCACCGGGACACCGTACTGGCCACTGGTATCAATGGCTGGCCACGGTCTGCTGTCGATGGTCAGCCCCGATAACCCTGTCAGGGTGATGAGCGCAAGACCAGCAGCGGTCAGCACACCCTCATCATCATCATCCAGCAGACCTCCTTCCCCGTCGCCATCGCCCCCAATGACTGGCCTATCAATAACCCCCAGAAAAGACACATTCTGCGGTATCAATGTCAGCGTGGTGGTGCCGCCACTGTCGAAAGCGGATATCGGCACCTCCGTCGGGGTAACTTGCAGCGATGCCGTAATTGAGGAGTCGTCGCCAATGGTAAGGGGGGCCGCATTGTTAGCCAGTGTTATATCGCCGGGCAGGCCTGCGATAGCCTGCAGAGCACCCATACTCAGAATCACTGTCTCACCGTCGTCACTCACGAAGTCGTGCAAGACCCGCAACGTCAGGGTAGCCGTGTGACCATCCTCTGTGAAGCGAATAAGGATTTCATTATTTATATCCTGAAATCTGGCACTCCCACCGTCCACACCCACTGCCGACTCCACCTCCATCCAGTAGTCGGTGTTGAGTCTGGCCGTGCCAGAGAATGTCAGCGGTACAGTCAGCCTTTGACCGGCGGCCAGTGCCCGGCTCAGGACAATGGTATAGGTCAGTGTCTCACCTTCGCTGATGCTCGTACCGGCCTCGCGGTTCAAGGTGACGGTGATGGGGTCGTGTACCGTCACCGTGATGCTCTCCAGGTCCCGGTTTGCCATGTAACCGGCACCATCACCGGCTGCGATCCGGTGGCTGATCATTGTCATACGGCTGCTGACGGCACTATCATCAGGGCTGTCGCTGACACCTGTGACTATCACGGTCTGCACCCTGTCCCAGTTCGTGGTTGTGAATGTCAGGCTGGACATATCCACGGTCGCGGTCGTGGTGTCGGCAGAGGTCACGGCAATGGTCACGTCATTGGCCGGCTCCGCATCCAGCACCACGGTGTAGCTGACCGTATCACCAGACTCGTTAATCATGAGGACATCTGTGCTGATGGTGACGGACATTGTCTGCGCAATGGCATCAGAGGCCAGGCCGGCAAACAGCGGCAGGCAGAGCATGGCCCTGCATAGAACCGGCAACAGCGCGGCAGAGCGGTTCTTGAGACGGGCCACTACCCCGGTTTTGCGAGATTCCCGATGCTCTAATTTGTTAATCAGGGCAAATCTGTAGGCGCTGGCTACAGATTGAATAATTGCCGTCAGCATGACCCTTGCCTGATACTTTTGCTTTCAAGGAAAATTACTGTCTGACAGACGCTTATCCGTCCGGTCTGCGGTGCGACAGCTTCGTTCAGGGTGCCCAGCTTAAACGGAGGGAAATATCTCATTGCCCCTGTATTACTCACCTGATGTTTTAGTCGGATGATCATTACTGTACCGTTACCGGGGGTGTTTTCCAAATCATAACTTAAAGTAAATTATAACAAACTGAGCGTATGTCAATATCTTTAAGTATATTTTATACTTTTTTCAGCGATAGAAAAGTTTCGGAAGCGGGGTATGGCGAACAAAAGGGCTGTCTGCCTCACAATCATGACCCGGAGTTGCGGGCGTCATCATACGTTCAATTTTTTGCGGCTCTCCGGTTCTGGCTGATTGCCCGGTGACCTATATCTGTACGGTAGTGTGTGCCCTCCCAGTGAATTTTTTTGACGCCCCGATAGGCTGTGGCAGCGGCCTCTTTTACGGTTTCGCCCAGCCCAGTGACGCACAATACGCGACCACCGTTGGTGACTGTGTTATCACCATCTATGTCGGTACCGGCGTGAAATACTTTGGTTGATTCGTCGTCAATGTCTTGCAGGCCGTGAATGATAGCGCCTTTGTGGTAGTCGTCCGGGTAACCCGTGGCAGCCATTACGACCCCCAGCGCGGCGCGCTGATCCCAGTCAATGGCTTTTGTGGCCAGCTGACCGGTAACGGCCGCCTGACACAGTTCAACCAGGTCGGTTTGCAGGCGCATCATCAGGGGCTGGATTTCCGGGTCACCCAGTCGGCAGTTGTATTCCAAGACGTGCGGTGTGCCGCTTGCGTCTACCATCAGACCGGCATAGAGAAACCCCCGATAGCGACATCCGTCGGCATTCATTCCTCTGACCGTGGGGATGATAATCCGCTCCATTATGCGCTCGTGCATGACATCGTCGATTACGGGTACCGGTGTATAGGCCCCCATGCCACCGGTGTTCGGGCCTTTATCGCCGTTGTCACGTGCCTTGTGGTCCTGTGAGCCAGCCAGCGGCAGGATATCCTGACCATCAACAATACAGGTAAAGCTGACTTCTTCGCCTGTCAGGCACTCTTCTATAACGATGTGGCTGCCAGCCTCGCCAAATCTGGCGCCGTCCAGCATGGCACCTACCGCGGCAATGGCCTGTTCTTGGGTATGCGCGACTATAACGCCTTTGCCGGCGGCTAGGCCGTCTGCCTTGATCACAACCGGGGCACCCATTTTTTTGATGCAGGCAATGGCTTGCGACACATCGGTAAAGTGGTCGTATCGGGCCGTTGGTATTTTGTGCCTGACGAGAAAGTTTTTGGCAAAGACTTTTGATCCTTCTAACCTTGCAGCCTGACGGTCCGGGCCGAATATGCCGAGCCCGGCTGCCTCAAAGTCATTGACAATGCCGGCGACCAGCGGGGCCTCCGGCCCGACAATGGTCAGGTCAATACCTTCCCGCAGCGCAAAACTTTTGAGGGCATCAATGTCTTCGGCTTCTATGGCTATGTTTTCGACGCCGGGTTCAGCGGCGGTACCGGCATTGCCCGGTGCGACATAAATACTATCCACGGTATCTGATTGCGCTGCTTTCCAAGCCAGAGCATGTTCGCGGCCACCGCCGCCTATGATCAGAATTTTCATGTTCTTTCGCCGTCCCGTTTCCGGTTTGAAGTTGGTGGTATTATAGTTCTGCTCACCGGGTAAAGTATGGTGAAGCGATAAGCCCGTTGTCTGCGGTTTTTTTCATGGCCGAATCTATCGGGGTGAGTGATAGGTTTGCGTGTTGCCGTGCGGGGACATCACCACCTGCCAGGTCTGGAGGCTGCGCGCAAGAAAGGCACCGGCGCAGCTTAGCAGATAATATTTCCACATTCGGTAGAAACGCCTGTCACAGGCTTTTTCTAATTGCCGCCAGTGACTGTTAAAATTTTCATACCATGAAAGCAGGGTACGGGCATAGTCCGGACCGAGGTTTTGCCAATCCTCAATGACGAACAGGCCTTCGCTGGCAGTGGTGATCTGTCTCGCCGAAGAGATCAGGGAGTTGGGAAATATGTATCTGTCTATCCAGGGATCGGTAAGGTGCCTGGTTGTGTTGCCGCCAATGGTGTGTAACAGCGATAGCCCGTCGGGCTTCAGGCAGCGACGTATGGTTTTAAGGCAGGTTTTGTGATTTTTATATCCTACGTGTTCGAACATGTCTATTGAGTAAATACGATCATATCCGGTATCCAGCTTTCTGTAGTCTTGCAGGCGTATTTCCACAGGCAGGTCGCGGCAGTTGTGACGTGCATAATGCGCTTGTTGCTCGGAAACCGTGATCCCTGTGACAGATACATCGTAGTGCTCCGCCGCATAGCATGCAGCACCGCCCCGGCCACAGCCTATGTCGAGGATGCGCATCCCGGGCTTGAGCATAAGCTTGTCAAAGACCAGCTTCAGTTTTGCCTCCTGGGCATCATCCAGGTTGTCTGCCGTTTTCCAGTAGCCGCAGCTATAAATCATGCGTTTGTCCAGCATTTGCTCAAATAGTCTGTGGCTGATGTCGTAGTGCCTTTCACCGATATGGAAAGCACGCCTGAGCTTTTGCGGATTGGTCAGCAAAGCAATAGTCCGGTCCAGCAGATATGACGGGGAGGATATGCTGCTACCAAGGCCTGCCTGAAAAATGCGTTTAAACATCTGTTTTATCGCCGGACATTCCCACCAGCCATCCATAATAGGCTTCGCCTACGCCCAGTGAACCATGCAGAAACATTTTTTTGTACAGGCTGTTATGGTGAATATGAATATCCCAGGGTCTGTCGCCATTAAATCGTATATCTGCCCTTTTCAGCAGGCTTCGATATTTTTTTTCAAGCAGGATATTCATTGTGATATATCAGGATTTGCCTTCCTTGAACGAAAAATAAAGAACTTCATCATGGTAAAATTAACAAGTGCAGTCAATCCGGTAGCCACAATAAATGCGCCGGCAATATCTATCTTTTGTTCCTTACCTAATATGTCGAGCATCAGGGAGTTAGTCAAATTATTTATCAGAAACGTGGTAATATAAAGTCCGGCAAAACCGGCAATGCGTTTGCGGGAGCCGTGGGTCGAAAAGGTCCAGCGCCGATGACCGTTATAGGCAACGCTAAGGGCAGCGATGAAACCACAGGCCTTCGCCGGAGAAAAATCCATACCGAGGTAAAGCATGAGTGCATAGACTGTTGAGTCAATCAGCGCAGCCGATAAGCCGGTTACTATAAACCGTCTCAGCTGGATTGAGAGATGTAATTTTGACATGCCTGTAGGTAGCTTTGCGGGAAACCGGTTCTCATGGGTTTATGCTATTTGTCGATAAATTGCAGCGATTTACTGCGAAAAAGGTTAATTTTATAGTTTTCTGGACAATAATGCGCCAATGCTGCAAAATTCGGTATCAGTCGGAATTATATGCGTGGGAGAGTTGTGTCAATGGCTAAAATCCGGATCATCAACGGACCTAACCTGAATTTGCTGGGCAGGCGTGAACCGGAGCATTATGGTTCTCGTACATTAAGCGATATGGCGCACTCTCTGGCTTCAGAGGCACAGGCCTTAGGGTATAACCTTGAGCATTTTCAGTCAAATTCCGAGGCAGAATTGCTTGAGCATATACACACGTCGGTACAGGGCGATGTCAGCTTCATCATTATTAATCCAGCCGCTTTCACCCATACCAGCATTGCATTAAGGGACGCTATTTTAGCAGTCGGCATTCCTTTCATTGAGGTGCATTTATCTAATATCCACGCGCGCGAGAAATTTCGGCATCAGTCCTTTTTTTCGGATATTGCGGTCGGCGTGATTACAGGTCTTGGCATAAAGGGCTACTCACTTGCATTGCAGGCAGCTGATGACCATCTGAGCAACAGGCAGGGACTTTCCAGGGGATAATAATGGACATACGAAAGGTTAAAAAACTAATTGAACTGCTGGAGGAGTCTGGTATCGCTGAAATTGAAATCCATGAGGGTGAGGAGTCTGTAAGAATCAGCCGCTATTCCCCGGTACCGGCACCTGTTGCCGCCGCGCCGGTAACTACCTCCGTACCAATGGCACCCACCGTGGTATCGGATACCGCTAATGAACCTCGGACAGCGGAAGCTG
The DNA here is from genome assembly GCA_028289815.1 of Gammaproteobacteria bacterium. Lineage (GTDB taxonomy): Bacteria > Pseudomonadota > Gammaproteobacteria > JAJDYQ01 > JAJDYQ01 > JAJDYQ01. Next base: position 6,930 of record JAPYNQ010000050.1, read on the forward strand.
ATATGTCCGGCACCCATACTGTGCAATCGCCTATGGTGGGCACTTTTTATGCCGCACCCTCACCGGGTGCCAAACCGTTTACTGCCGTCGGGGAGAGTGTCACGGCAGGCGATACGCTCTGCATTGTTGAGGCAATGAAGATGCTGAATCAGATTGAGGCAGATAAGGCAGGCGTGGTTAAGGCAATTTTGGTGGAAAACGGACAGCCTGTCGAGTTCGGTCAGCCGCTGTTTGTCATTGAATAGTTATCATGCTGGACAAAGTGCTTATTGCCAATCGAGGTGAGATCGCGCTGCGTGTGTTGCGTGCCTGCCGCACGATGGGAATCAAGACCGTAGCAGCCCACTCTACTGTTGATCGCGATCTGAAGCATGTTCGTCTGGCCGATGAGAGTGTTTGTATCGGTGGCCCGTCTCCTGCGGAAAGTTATCTGAATATGCCGGCTTTAATCAGTGCAGCGGAAATCACTGATGCCGTAGCCATACACCCCGGCTATGGGTTTCTTGCCGAGAATGCGGACTTCGCTGAACAGGTCGAGTCCAGCGGTTTCATTTTTATAGGACCAAACCCGGATACCATTCGCATAATGGGAGATAAGGTTGCCGCAATCAAGACCATGAAAGAAGCCGGCATTCCCACCGTTCCGGGTTCTGATGGCCCGCTGGGAGACAGCGAAAAAGACAATATCCGAGCGGCGCGGAAAATCGGCTATCCGGTCATTATCAAGGCATCCGGTGGTGGTGGTGGCAGAGGTATGCGGGTTGTTTATACCGAGTCTAATCTGTTAAGCGCCATATCCATGACCCGGGCTGAGGCGGGATCAGCTTTTGGAAACGATACGATTTATATGGAAAAATACTTGGAAAAACCTCGGCATATTGAAGTACAAGTTATGTCGGATACGCATGGCAACACGATTCATCTAGCCGAGAGGGATTGTTCGATGCAGCGTCGGCATCAAAAGGTCATAGAAGAGGCACCGGCACTCGGTATTACCGAGGAAATACGCGAGTATATCGGGAAACGCTGTGTCGAGGCCTGCAAGGCAGTTGGTTATCGCGGTCTCGGGACTTTTGAGTTTTTGTATCAGAACGGTGAATTTTATTTCATTGAAATGAATACCCGTGTGCAGGTCGAGCATCCGGTTACTGAAATGATTACCGGGGTGGATATCATACGGGAGCAGATCAGAATATCTGCCGGCGAAGCACTGGCTTACAGGCAATCGGATGTTACGATAAGAGGCCATGCCATTGAGTGCCGGATCAATGCCGAAGATCCCGACACCATACTGCCTTCTCCGGGACTGATTTCAAATTACCATGCCCCGGGCGGCCCCGGGGTGCGAATGGATTCTCATTTGTATAGCGGCTACAGGGTACCTCCAAATTATGATTCCCTCATTGGCAAGCTCATTGTACACGGCGACAGTCGTGAGGAAGCTCTGGCGCGCTCGGACATCGCCCTTAGCGAGACGGTTATTGACGGGATTAAATGCAATATCCCTCTGCAAAGAAACATTATTAATGATGCCGCTTTCAGGCAGGGCGATGTCGATATCCACTATCTGGAGAAAAAACTGGCTCTGGCCTGATGGCCCTTGTGTGCGATTTGCAATACCTGATTTCCATGCAAACAAAATGTCCTGCCTGTAAAACCGTTTTTCATCTGACTGAAGCCCAGGCCAGTGCTGCCTCGGGCATGACACAGTGCGGAGTCTGCCATCACTACTTTAATGCACTCGGTTCGCGCGTCGATACGATCAGCCGGAAGGCTGGTAGTTATTCTCTTAAAGACATGCTGGTCCTGAAAAGTCGTGATCTGGCGGCGAAAGATTTATTCGCGTCATTAAAAAATGCTTACGTACACAAACACCCGGGGGCACCGTGGTGGACTACTACTCTCTGGACTTTGTTGATCCTGCTTAGCCTTGCGGCGGTTCTGGCGCAGCTGGCCTGGTTTCATCGTGAGGCTTTGTCTGCAAGGGAAGAGTTGCGACCATATGTCCTGATGGCCTGCGAACGGCTGCCATGTGAACTGAAGCAGCAGGTCAGTCTGGAGCAGATAGAGCTGCTCAACCGGGATGTGCGTTCACACCCCGCTATCAAGGGAGCATTACTCATCACAGCAACGTTTATCAATCATGCCGATTTTGAGCAACCTTATCCTAAAATCGGTCTGCGATTATCAGCTCTGAATGGGGAGATCATTGCACGGCGGTATTTTGAGCCCGAGGAATATCTGAAAAAAGATTACCAGGCATCTTCTTTGATGGGTATCGATCTGCCGGTAACCATGATTATGGAGGTTGTCGATCCGGGAAGGGAGGCTGTTTCCTACCGGTTTGATTTTTTGTAAAACCATGTAAAATTATGCGTAAAACCTGACTGACTTTTACAAGACATAAATCATATCCGGTATCGGCTGTTGTCTATCAGCGAACCTTTCCGGATGATTTTCACAAAATTGAAAACAGACTTTGATTCGAGGTTAGTAACATGGATAAAATACAAGGCACAGCGACCGGGACTCCGGACGATGAGAGGCAGAGTCACCAGCCTCTGGCCAGTGCGGTTAAAACCGCATTACAGCTTTATTTCGATGATCTTGAAGGGCACAGCCCTTCTTATATCTACAAAATGGTTATGACGGAGGTGGAGCGCTCCATGTTTGAGTCGGTGATGGAATATACCGGAAAAAATCAGAGCCATGCCGCGCGGGTACTGGGAGTTTCCAGAAGTACACTGCGAAAAAAACTCCAAGTTTATGATCTTGAGTAAGTTTGCCGATTAATCAGCATTTGGAAGCCTCGAAAAGCCATATCACTCACCTGCTTTATACTGTAACCAGGCATTGCTACCGTTCTACAGATCATGCTTATCCGCTATAATTCACAGTTTCCTTGAAGTTAACCGGAAGTTTTCTGTGTCCCGCCCTGTAAAACGTGCCCTGCTTAGTGTCTCGGATAAAACCGGCATTACGGAATTTGCAGCCGCCCTTGAAAGGCGTGGCATAGAAATTCTGTCCACCGGCGGGACCGCCATGCTACTGCGGGATACTGGCATTAAGGTCAAGGATGTCTGCGAATATACCGGACTTCCCGAGATGATGGACGGGCGCCTTAAGACTTTGCACCCGAAAATTCATGGTGGATTATTAGGCCGCCGTGGCACCGATGATATGGTGATGAACGAACATGGCATTGAGGAAATTGATCTCGTCGCCGTTAATCTGTATCCATTTACAAAGGTTATCGCGCATGAAAATTGCCCGCTGCCACTGGCTTTTGAGCATATTGATATTGGCGGCCCGGCAATGTTGAGAGCTGCGGCAAAAAATTATCACGACGTTACGGTTGTGATAGATACCGATGACTATGGGCGCGTGATCAACGAGCTGGTTAATGGCAACGGGGTAACCACGAATGTACTGCGATATGAACTGGCTGCAAAGGCCTTTGCTCACACGGCCAGATACGATGCCGCCATCTCTAATTATCTGACCGCCAGGGATCATCAGGGACAGGCAAATGGGTTTTCTACAACTTTTACGATGCAGTTTAATCGTCGGCAGAGTATGCGTTATGGTGAAAATCCACATCAAATGGCCGCTTTTTATGTGGAACATGATGTCACCGAGTCCGGCGTGGCAACGGCAAAACAGTTACAGGGAAAGGCACTGTCATTTAACAATATTGGCGATACCGATACTGCTCTGGAGTGTGTCAAACAGTACCAGGAACCCACATGTGTCATAGTCAAACATGCCAATCCATGTGGCGTATCTACCGCAGACAATATTATGAAGGCTTATGACCGCGCCTATAGCACAGATCCGGAGTCGGCTTTTGGCGGCATTATTGCTTTTAACCGTGAGCTTGATGAGCTCACTGTCACCGCAATTATTGAGCGGCAGTTTGTCGAGGTCATTATTGCACCATCTGTGAGCGCAGCAGCGAAACAAGCCGCAGCCATTAAAGGCAATATACGTTTGCTCACCTGCGGTGAATTTGGTAACCCGGCAAAGCGTCTGGATTACAGACGGGTTCATGGCGGGTTATTAGTACAGGATGCCGACCTGGACTTATATGGCAAACTAAAGGTGGTGACAGAACGTAAGCCGTCCGACCGAGAGATGCAAGATCTCCTGTTTAGCTGGAAAGTTGCCAAGTTTGTCAAGTCCAACGCAATTGTCTATAGCAGGGACAGTATGACTATAGGAGTGGGTGCCGGTCAAATGAGCCGCATCAATTCCGCCCGCATCGCGAGCATCAAGGCCGAGCATGCCGGGCTTAAAGTAAAAGGTTCCATCATGGCCTCCGATGCCTTCTTCCCGTTCAGGGATGGCATTGATAATGCCGCCGAAGATGGCATTACTGCCGTCATGCAACCCGGCGGTTCCATGCGGGATAAGGAGGTTATCGCAGCAGCCAATGAACATGGAATGGCTATGGTGTTCACGGGAATGCGTCATTTTCGCCACTGACTCAAACAGCCCTCAGCAAATACAGGGTGGTTTTGTATAATGCTCTTTGAGGTCTGATAGAAAGTCAGGGCCTTTGTTTTCGATCTATCTGACGGGAAGGCTTGCATATTATTGCCCGCTATCAGGTAAAATTTTCATAACCCCCTTTAGGCTTATTTAGTTTTTTGCTCTCCTTAATCGAAATTATCTTTATGGACTGAAAGTTTTAGGCAAAATCCTAAACAAGTCTAATAGTATCCACCCGGAGATAAGTAATATGGCACTTGTGATTTGCATGAACAAAACTTTCAGCCAAAAATAGAAAAAATAATCCCCGTTACTTCCAGAATTTCCATGAACATAGACAAATTCCCAGGAGTTTAACGGCCTAGCTAATCTGTAGCTAACTTGTGCCTGTCTCAAAATCAATTTGAGGGGACTCTGACTAAACCAGAGCTTCTTGTGATGCGATGATGTACCGCCGGAGTTAATGATAACATGTCATTAATTTGTGTTCAAAGTTCCTATAAAAAAGCACTGGAATAGCATGGCATATACTAGCTCATTTACTTCAGTCTGTTCATAAGTCTTTACAGATCTCAAGCATACCCGGATTATCATTAGCTGACGTGGTTTGTGTTTTTGCTGATCATCCGGCAGCATAGAATTTTATGAAAATCCTGATAAGCAGATTTCCTTTATTATTGTATTCAGATCGGAGTAGGGGTGCCGTATTATGCCCCGGCTCGCCCTGTTTGGGTAATTTAATTGGGGCTTCCCTGGAACTTCACCAAGCGGGTAACCTGTATGTCCGACACAAACACAACGCCGGAGTGTTTGCTGAAAAATGGCTCAAAGCCTTCCAGAATAGGCTCGACCTTATCTTCCGGGACGGCCGCGATAATCATAACTAGCACCTCTTCCTCATTAAACATCAGATGCCCTTCATGAAAGCCATGACTGCCTTTGCCGGACAAGTTATTGACGATTGTGTAGCCTTTTACGTCCGCATGATCAAGCAGGTCCGTGGCAAATTCGAGCTGTTCGCCCTCAAGAATAATTTCGAGCTTTTTTAACGGATTCAGATTCAGATCTTTCATGGCGCAGATCGCTCCTCAGAAGATGAATTTTCAGGTAACTCTGCATTGATCAGGGCTTCCTCCATCAGTGGTAAATCAATTTTACACCAGCGCCCGGCAGTGAACAAACAGGCACTTTGGGTGGTCGGGTCAATAATTATCATACGCAGCCAGCCATTGTGGACCAGTTTTTTGACTGCAACGACTCCCTCAATGGCTTGCCTAGCATGTTCTATCGGCGCCTCAATCACGGTTATCAGGCGTATCGGTTTATGGTAAGGCAGGCCATCTTTGAATACGGTTTGCGACGGCAGGCCGGTTCTCAGGTCGCTGATATTACCGGTCATTATGCCGAAACGACCGGCGACATTATGATTCACCTTGCTGCCGCTACCAAATCGTTCATTATCGACAACTGAAAAGTAGTGCTCCATATTGATCCATTGTCCCACTACCAGTGGGCCGGTCAGTATATTTTCCAGCAGGCGCCTGCGCGGGTCGATATGGTAATCATAGGAATGCAGAAAAGCCCTTCCCTGCAAGACCAATTCATGTGTCAGGCTACGCCGACCAATCACAAAGTAGGCGTTTTTGGACAATCCCCATTCAGGCCTGACCTGAGACCAATCCACGGAGTTGCGCTGCGCCAGACTAAAGGCCTTCGCCAGACTCAGCTGCCGGCTTGTATCCGGTGTCAACTCGGGTACACGCTCGTGCGCGCTCAGCTTTGAAGCGGCGACCAGACCATTTTTAAGGCGGTCGATATAAACCAGATGAGACGGTGGAATCAGTTCCAGGTCGTGCATACGCAGTTCATCCGTCGTGGTATTGTGAAAGGCTGGAATGAACCAGGCATCATCAGGTATATCAATGCCGTGCCGGCGGCGCAATACCCGGCGTACTTCCGGTTTGTTTGCCATCTGGGCCAAAACACGACCACTTACCAGACCATGGTTACCGCCACAGGCACCACAATCCAGGGCGGATTCGTACGGATTGTTTTCTGAGGTGCTGCCATGACCAACCAGTAGAACAAATCGGGAGAAGTTTTTTGTCAGGCCAATCGTACGCAAGGCAGTACCGACATATGTCACCTGCTCGTCAAGAGTAAAGCCGATGCGTCCCAGTTGTTCAATTTGCCGATGGGAGAAGTCTCTGTTAATGCGGTAAGCCGATTGCAGGCGACTAATAAAAGCATAGGTAACTTCATCATCCAAATTCAATGCATGGGCAAATATATCGGCACGATGCTGGCGACCAAGCGCCGTTTCACGAATATCACGTATAATATCATCAGTGATTTTCTCGGGTTCAATCTCGAATTCCTGTACTACAGCCTTTTCAATAACAGCCCGCTGTACCGCACGCAGTATGGAATCCGCTTGTTGCCGATTCAACTTATCCAGCAACAGGCGAGTTGGTGGTCTGGTTTCATGTAAATGTCGACGCCATCGGTCGTAGGCTTGCGGAATAAGCGTCTTGCCTACCATATCCAAACCAAACAATAAACCAATCGCCTCTACGGTAACAAATGGTGCCAACACCGATTCTTTGAGTTCATGTAGTGCCTTTTCTAGGGTGGTAATCGCTACTATATCCTGATATTGGGTCACAGTAACTTCCAAAACCAGATTTTTAGGTGTAATAATAACCGGACATAAATGAGTCTCACTGCCCTTGCCGTGTTCCATAAAGCTGACCGGAACACCAAAAAAACCCGCTATACCGAATGTCTGATAATCTCCTACACTTTCCAGATGGCGCCGGATACGCTCTGAACGGGTATCAATACAAAACATTGCCTGCGCAAAAGGTCGCCCGGATTCGGATTTGTTATTATCGGGTTCAGGCGTTAATCTATTCAGCAAATGTGCAATAGCTTCGGACTCCATAGCATGCAACCAGATCATGCCTTCCTGTTTTTCAAAATCAGCAATAATATTCTGTAGCCTGGAAAGATCTATCGCGGATAGCTGCATTAACGCATCATGGTTGCCGGAAAGCATGGCAAGACTGTCCAGATGTGCCGCCTGACGACGAGCTTCATGGTCACGTTTAGTAATAACATATTCATAGAACACAACTTCCAATTTCTCTCTTTTACCTAGTTGTATTGCCCGCTCCATACAAAGTGCCATTTCAGGCAGTACTGTTTTACCATAAAGCTCATATCTCAGATATACTTCAATGGTATTACTTTGAATGATTTGTTGCAGGCCATCAAGCGTGTAGGTAAAGTGTTTTATTCGGCGGCTGTTCAGCAGCGCTAGCGCCAATGTCAAGCGAATAGCCATAAAATCAACCAGGTCAGCAGGATATTGATTTGCCCAGTGATAATGCCTAGCGCTTGAGCGCCAGCGTATGAATCCGACCCAGCCATGCAAGCGTGATAATTCATGTGTAAAATAATCAATCCACTGATCTTGTGGAATACCAAATTGCTGCATAACGAAGTTAATAATCCCTTCAGGTGTTTCCGCAGTATCAAGAATCCGGCTAATGTGAAATCCGCGTATAAAAAATCGTAGATTACGCTTTGCGACACCGCGCCAGGCGGTAAAAAAGCCTTGTTCGCGCTCAGGCATTTCCCATACCGATTGACCTTCATCAAAAAAATCAAGGCAGATTTTTATGACCAGTTTGTCCAGTTCATTACCAATATCGGTACCGAACAAGGTATCCACTATCTCGTAAACCGGGCGACCATCAAGCAGTACATCACAAAGAAAAGACTCTATTTTCTCCGGAACCATATCTTCAATCGGTCCGATATCCCGACCATTAAGGGCGGCATGGACATGATCAGCACTAGCCAGTGTATTAGTCAGCGTAATAGGGTATTCTACTCCCCTCAACAAAGACACGAGCCACTCGTTGAGATCAATGCCGTTAATCTGCTCATGGACACCAACAAAATTCTGTATGGCAGTAACGACAGCAGATTGATTGATCTCTCCTTCGGCCAGATACTTCTGATATAGCTTTCGAGACAAAAAGGTACGCCCATGAAATAATTTTGCACCTCTTTCAACGGCCTCAGTAAACGGTATATCCTCCAGACCATGCAAGGGGTTATGGTGAATAAATGTTCGCATTGGCCAGAAAAACGGTATGGGCTCCGCCGCCATATGAACCATGGAACGAATTTTTAGGCGGGCACCCAAGGCAATATCCGTAGCTGCAATATTCACAAGCGCCCCCCCATAATGTAGAAGCCAAGCAACAACAGCACGACTATTAACAGGACATACAACCAGGTCAGTCCCTTGCTGATATCCTGAACCTGTTCACCAGCTCCTGACCCAACGACTAATCCCTGGATCAGGTGAGCACCGGCCCAGGTCCATAGTAACCAGACGGCTAACATGACCGCCACAATTCCCGGTGTGGAACCAACAATATTACGCAACATGATAAAAAATGACGGAAATACCGGGGTAGCGGTGGCGGCAAGCATGGCAAATACCAAAACACCCGAAAGCCGCGGCATGGTCACCGCAAGTCCCCCATAGAGACCGGTATAAGCCGCACCAAACCATGTCTCTATATGGGCCGCTATCATTACCAGCATAATCAGCGGTACAGAAAATCCGAGTGCCGACCAATAAAGCCAATTGATGCTCATACCCGCATGGATGCTAATCCACAGCAGGCACCAGGCCGAGGTCGCCAGAAAACCAATCCACAATCCCATATCGCGTATGGCGATCAATCTGAATCCATATAGAATGGTCGTAACAGATGCCCAGATGGTTATCCAGTCAGGAAGTGACTGCATATCTACCGGCAACAGATAAATGCCGATTAAGGGCCAACCCAGCAACATGGCACTACGCCATAGCGGATGCGAAAAATGCTCAAATAGAGCATTAAAAACCACGCTGAACGGAAATAACGGCAGGAAAACGGCAACCGGTATGAGTGTCACAGCATCCATCATCCCCATCGCAATAATATGTTGAGCCGAGAGGAAAGTGACAACAGGCTGCGGTACAGGCCAGCATAAAAATCGTTAATATAAAATTCACGCGAAATCAGCGCATAAAAATTCAGCCAAAGACTCCCGGAAGACCGATTTTCGTCTCTTCGATGGCGATGCTGATAATAGACACGCAACCAACCGACAACAATAACCAACGCAGTAATTGAAACCAGCACACTAAAGGACAGAATATCAATGCTGGCAGCACGATAAAGCTGAACGACAAACTCAGGGTTCGGATACAAAAACCGATCAAGTGTGTGACTGATAAGCGTATAACCAATCACCACGATTACAAACGAAACGATAATGAGACCGACCAGACGCCAAGGATTTTGTACACCCATATGGTAGGTCGAAAATAATAGTTGCGCACCCGTTACCCAACCGAAAAACAACAGTACAACAGCACCCTGTTTCTGGAATAAGTCTGGTGCTATCACCCAATGCGAAAGAAACAGCACAAATATGGGCACCGCTAATGTAGTCACCGCCATAATCAGCCAAGGCTGCTTATACGCAGGCGAGCGGCGCTCCACGATAAAGGTGTACAAGTCCTCTTTAGGTACGCCATCGTCGTGACGAGCCTCGCCGATGACACCACCTGCGCTGAGAAACATAGTCCCCTTGAACAAACCGTGAGCGATCAAATGAAAAATCGCCAGAGAAAAAGCCCCGACGCCACATTCCATAACCATAAATCCCATCTGCCCCATAGTGGAGTAACCAAGGGATTTCTTTACATCATTCTGGCTTAGCATCAGCACCGAACCAATGATCGCAGTAAATAAACCGACTACAAATACCCAGTGCAATACACCATCGGTATGCACGTAAACGGGAGCAAAGCGATTAATCAAAATGCCACCCGCATTCACAATACCCGCATGCATCAATGCAGATACAGGCGTCGGCCCTTCCATGGCATAGGGCAACCATGTATGCAGTAGAAACTGGGCTGAGCGTGCGAATGCCGAAAGCGCAACAAGCCCCCCTGCAACTTCAACAACCGGCAAATCCAAGAAAGTCAACGCATCCGGGGCAGCTGCGATTTTTTCAAAAATTTCTGGCAACCACCAGCTATCGTAATTGTGGAAGAGCAGCAGCGCCGCCATAACCAGCGGCAGGTCCCCAAGCCGGCAGATCATCAGGCTCCAGAAACCATAGCGGTATGCCGGGTGACTACGGGTATCGTGCCCCAACAAGAAGTAAAGCAACAGACCGATCAAATGCCATGAAATAATCAGGGTAACCAAATCGCCCGCCGCTATCATGATCAGGAGGCAAGCCGTCATAACATCAAGCAGTACGAAGAAACGCACATAACCGGGCTCTTCAGCCATGTAACGGATGGAATAAACACGAACCAGAAAACTAACACCGGCAATCATCAGGGCCATCAATGCGCTCAGCGGATCAAATAGCAGCCCTCCCCAAGATGCACCAATCATATGCAAGTGTGGGTCTCCACCCAGCAGGCTAAAGCCCAGCAGGCAGGCCGACAATGCCAGCACCGCAGCAGCACCCACAATACTGATCTTTACGACACTTCTGCCCAGCACGTCTCCCAGCAAGTGAGTCAACAGCGCGGAAATCAAAGAAATCGCCGGCAACCATAAAACCAGTTGGTTCATTACCAAATTACCTCTTATGCAGGAAGGTGCGGCCCGAACAAAACTCACCTGACAAAAACTTGGCCCGTGCAAAATTTCCCCGGCAACCTGTTAAGCTCACGAGCTTGGCTGTAGCCGCATAAAAACCGTAGCCGTACATATTTTATTCATCAGGTCAGGATGATTCTAACCGGATGACCGCAGCCACCAGCAGCAAGAGGTTAACAAAAATAAAGTCAGGCGGTTATCAATAATTG
>JAPYNQ010000051.1 GCA_028289815.1 Gammaproteobacteria bacterium
GGCATGAAAGCTACTGAAAATATCTATTAATCAAATAGATAAATGTGCTACTAGATAAGTCACTTTAAAATAGAAAAAAGGCAGTAAATTGTGGAGTACGCCTTCATTTGCTACCTCGATAGAGGGAATATTGGCATTAGGAGTCAGGGAGTCAGACGATAAGCCGGATTCTGTCTTGGACAGCCATTCATCTGGGACAATTGTCGCCAATTGCCTCTAGCAACCTACCCGGGAACGACATGGGCCATGTATTGTTCCCCTATTTGGTCTTGCTCCGGGTGGGGTTTACCCTGCCACGGAATGTTGCCATCCGTGCGGTGCGCTCTTACCGCACCTTTTCACCCTTACCAGCAGGCGAGCACCTGCCTAGGCGGTCTACTTTCTGCTGCACTTGCCGTAGGCTCACGCCTCCCAGCCGTTAGCTGGCACCCTGGCCCTATGGAGTCCGGACTTTCCTCTATATGCCAATATAGCGACTGCCTGCCTGACTCCCTGAGTAGCTATTATAAAAGAGACTAGTGAACAATGCGACTCAGGCATTGCGTCCGGTTTTATCAGACTGAGCACAGAGAAGCTGAACCGAGAATAATTGTCGATGGCGACATGCACGTATTCCCACCTGGTACTGTGTGAACCCACTCAATGATTGCCAGTGATGCGGTATTCCGGGTACCCGAAGCGCATCAGACGTAATATCCACACACAGCCTGTCTGCCGGTATAAGAATAAACATAGCACTTGATGGACACTGGCAGCTCCAGGCTAGAAAACCGGTTGATATTAGTCCATTTGACGATGAGTCCCATGTGGCGTAACACAGACAGTGAGCGGTGTACTCGTCTATTGCTCTTACTGGGAACGAAGTACCCTACCCCATACCACATTTGTGCTAGCAATTGATTCGCCCTCTCAAAGATATAGGGATGCTTGTCGGTCCAACCACAGCGGTCAATGCAGGCACTTCAGACATCCGAATTCAGTACTATGATGTCTGGTGTCTGCTGAAAAAATAATGGAGATACTTCAAACCATCTTTCACATATCTGTTTTTTACATATCAAATTTCCCACTCTCTTAAAATACCCAAAAACAACGCTATGGCAGGTCCTATCCCCAGCGCAAATATGATGGTTCCCAGCCCGATAGTTCCCCCTAAAGCTACACCAATACTCAAAATCAGAATCTCTATGCCCATTCTGACCCTTGCGATTGGCCAGTTTGTTTTCTTCTGAATACCTGTCATCCAACCATCCCTTGGACCAGGGCCCAGATTTGCAGTGAGGTAAAGGGCACTGCCTGCACCAACCAGCAGGGTGCCTGCTGATGACTGGATAACCGCCGGCAGAAACCCGGCCTGATCCGGTATGAAAGGTGCCATGACATCTATTGACACCGCAACCAGTATGGCATTCAAAACTGTGCCTATTCCCGGAACTTCCCGTAGCGGTATCCACAGAACAAGCACTAGTATACTGATGATAAATGTCGCCATTCCAACAGTAAAATCCGTCCGCGCGGACACCCCCTGAGCAAGTACAGTCCACGGGCTTACACCGATTCCCGCATCAATGAGCAGGGCTTCGCCTGTTCCAAAAATCCACAAGCCAGAAACCAGCAACAGCAGCGTCACCAAACGAGGCTTGAGATTAAGCGGATTTTCCGAACTCCATATGGTTCTGGGGATTTTGCTTGCGGGCTTACTGAGTTGTAATATAAATTTTAGTCCCATGGTTTATTAAACAATATACTACTGCTTACTCGGTTAAACCAAGCATCAACAAATAATAACTGGTTCAATGAACCAATCCGCACATAAAAACAGAACCAGCTGGCAGGAGTTCAGATTCGGCATCTTGGAAGAGTTGCCCTTGCAGCTCGGCATTATACCGTTCGGCCTTGTCTTTGGTATTCTGGGAGTGGAAAGCGGGCTAACCGCTTTGCAAACCATACTGATGTCAGTGATCCTGTTCGGCGGAGCCAGCCAGATTGTTTTTGTCCAGCTAATCGCCACCAGCACACCCTTTAGCGTAATTCTGGCTTCTGTAACAACAATCAATATACGCCATAGCTTGTACGGTCTATCAATGGCAACTTATCTACGTCACCTGCCCCTTCATTGGCGACTGTGTCTAGCTTATCTACTGACCGACGAAGCCTATGCAGTTTCAATAAAACGGTTCACTCGGGAACCACCATCACCACATATGCACTATCATCTTCTGGGGACCGGGCTAACATTATATTTTTTCTGGCAGGTTGCCACAATCAGCGGTGTACTGATAGGCCAAACAATCCCAGACAACCTATCTTTAGGCTTTGCCATTCCTCTGACTTTTATCGCCATACTGGTTCCCATGCTACGACTTCGGACTGAACTCATTGCAGCCATTTGCGCAACAGTCACTGTGATGCTAACTTACCACCTGCCTTGGAGCCTATGGCTGATTCTGGCAGCCCTGTCCGGCATTGTCGGCGGTCTGCTTGCGGAACTTATAGCCGACAGACAGAGTAAAGTATCATGAGCGAAGTAAAGCTATGGGGGCTGATTCTTGCCTGTGGCCTGCTGACATTTACAACACGCTTTCTGCCGCTATCTGATCTGTTGCCCAGACAATTACCCCCACTCATTGAACAAGCCATGAGGTACGTACCGGTAGCCGTACTAACACCCATTATTATTCATGGGGTGTTTCTACCCGATGGCAGTCTGTCTTTTAGCGATAATATGCGTATTTATGCAGCTCTGACCGCCCTGATCGCAGCTTTGATAACGGGTCGTGTCGTAATCACAATCATTGTCGGGATGCTAAGCCTGTGGGGGCTGGAGATACTGGCTTCATCTCTGTTGTAAATCGGCGGTTCGCCGGACTTATAAACAACATGAAATAAATGTTATACGTTTCCCTGATTGGCAAGAGATCTTTTCCCACCAGAACCATACTATGCAACTACTTTTTATAAATCACACCACAACTTTCCCCTGTAATTCGCGGTTTTATATTGCGTTTCTGAACAAACACCATATAGGCACCATCGTACGCTGCACCATCGGTGCGAACATCGTCAATCAGAAATGACACCGCCTGCAATAATTGCATCATAGAGCTAGTGAACGTTCCTCAGGCATCACTATGACCCATAGCTGCCATTTGCAAACATGACATTAAGGGACTTCTATTAATCCAGCTAATATAACTATGAATCACTGATTTCAACCTTTCCTACCGATGATGCTATTGTAGCAACCATTCAAATACGTTGTTTGATACTCTGATGTGAAGTCTCGCGGCGAAACTATCTAATGCATGGGAATTATATACTTGGAACCCAAGCATCCATTTCACGCTTCACAGGCCGGGCAACCCGGCCACCTCCACGTGCAGCAGCTCCATTCCCGAAGGCCGGCCGGCCTAACATGCTGGATTTGCTACAATGAGCTCGTGATTTTTGAACTTAAAACTGTCGCAAGGACATATGTGCCACATGGCAAAGATTTTTTTACTTGCCCAGCATCAAGTATATTTCCTAATATAGTCTTCTGATAGTATTATAGAGAAAGCAACAATAAGAACTATTCCCGCTCTCTTAGATCCATCAACATCCGGTAAACCTGTTTTCTAGGCACATTCACGGCTTTACTGATCGCCGAGGCCAGCTGCCCTGCCGGCAGGCTGTCGCCAAGCTCCTCCAGTAATATCTGCGCTTGGCGTATATCTGTATCGGAGTGATTCTTGTACGCTCCGGCAACCAACAGCACAAACTCGCCTCGCTGCTGCAACCGACCCGCCAAGTAACTGTCCAGTACCGAGAAAACCCGGTCGCGCAATACAGTTTCATGCACTTTGGTCAACTCCCTGGCTATCACCATTTCACGGTCGCCACCCAAAATATCATGGATATCCTGCAAACAGGCAATGATACGCCGACCCGATTCATAAAAAGCTAATGTCTCCTGAATATCGGTCAAGCCCTCCAGGGCTGTTCTCCTGGCGGCGGCCTTTACCGGCAGAAAACCGTGAAAATAAAACCGGTTTGCCGGCAAACCGGAGGCACTCAGTGCGGCCACCACCGCACTTGCCCCGGGAATAGGAGAAATGACAATACCTGCATCCTGTGCAGCACGTAGTAGATGGTAACCTGGGTCACTGATAATCGGTGTGCCCGCGTCACTCACGAGAGCGATATGCAGGCCTTGCTGCATTTTTTCAACCAGTGCAGCGCAACGACTACGCTCATTGTGGTCATGCAATGAAATCAGTTGAGTATTTACCGCCAGAGAAGCGAGCAATTTGCGACTGTGTCGTGTATCTTCTGCAGCAATAAAATCAACTTTTCTGAGCGTTTCAATCGCCCGTTGGGTAATATCAGCCAGATTACCGATGGGCGTTGCAACAACATAAAGACAACCTGTTTCCATGGAGTGAATGTTATATGCTTTCCCAATTAACAGGCTGCAATTTTTTGCGGCTGGTTTTTCTTCTAAACAAAAAAAATGCGGCAGCACTGCTTTTCCTGACACTGTGCATAGACATAATATCCGGATGCCAGCAGTCCCCCCCCCAAACCACAGTGGAAGACAGAACCAAACCGGCCACCGAAATCGCCGATACGAATATCGAAGACATTTCTACTGAAGAGCTGCCTCCCCTTGCTTCAATTGAGCTATTACTCGAGGCAGCAAACAACAAACCGGTCGGCGAAGGATTTGCGCTACGGAGACAAGCCATAGAATTATCCATTGACCACGAAACACCCGTAACAATCCGAAGGCGCATGATAACACTCGAACAGCAGTATCCCGGACCTGCCTACCAGGTACAGATTGAAATTCTCAAGCAACGATTTCTGCTTGCCCAAGGCAAGTCACGCGATGTCTTGGCAAATATCGACAGTATCGACCTGCTGGCGACAGCAGAAGAAAAAATACAGCTCGTGGAATTGCGGGCAAATGCGCTGGAACAGGTCGGCCTTGCCGTTGAAAGCGTGCAGCTACGTATAACACTAGACGAGCTCTACTCCAATAGCGAGCAAGCCCGCCAAGAGGACAACAACCGGCGGCTATGGTACAGCCTCATGCGGCTACCACCGACCATTATCAGTGACCACATATCCGAGATCCCGGACACATTCAGCGGCTGGCTGGAACTTGCCTATCTGAGCAAGCAACACCAATATAGCCCTGACCTGCTGGATCAGGCAATCAATAACTGGTCGCTCAGACACGCAACCCATCCCGCCCATCGCCACATTGTCGAGAATATCAGGCAACGACAAATCGCTACCAGCAATCACCCTCGGCATATAGCACTATTACTGCCACTATCGGGCAAACTACAAGCCATCGGACAAGCCATCCGAGACGGATTTCTGGCAAGCCACCTGGAACTCAAGCGACAGTTCGGAATCAACGCATCAATTGATATCTACGATACCGAGAGCAGCCCCGGGACTGCCAAACTATCACTGCAACGAGCCAGCGAGAGCGATGCCGATTTCATCGTCGGGCCACTGGATAAAGCCGCCGTGGCAGCAGTTGTCAACTCCGATGGAGCAGCACCACCACCCGACCCGTTATCTGTAAACTCACAAGACACCATAAATACCGACCCTGAGCCAAACCCGGTGCCACTACTTGTGCTAAACCAAGCCTTGCCGGAATGGAACTCAAATCATAAGATTTACCAATTTACGCTTGCCCCTGAATCCGAAGCTATTGAATCAGCAAACCGGGCCCACCTCCTCGGCCGACAACACGCCATGGTTATTGTGCCCGAAAGCACTTGGGGGAACCGTCTTTATGAAGCCTTTACTGCAACCTATCGACAGCTGGGGGGAACCATCGTCTCACAGTACCGTTACCCGCAAGGGACTCCCGACCACTCCCAAAGAATACAACAGGAATTCAATCTACATAAAAGCAGGTTCAGGCATCAGCAAATTCAACAGCTACTGGGCCCGAACATTGAATTTACACCCAGACTGCGCCGAGATATTGATCTGATTTTCATGGCCGCGTCCTCACAAGAAGCCAGGCAGATAAAAGCTCAGTTAAAATTCTTCTATGCCGATCACATCCCCGTATATGCAACCTCGCATATTTTCACCAAGAAGCCCGGCACCATACGCGATAAAGATCTGGACGGTATATATTTCACTGATATGCCCTGGATGCTTGATGACAAACCTGCCCCGGGCACGCTCAGAAAACTGCTGGAAGATAACTGGCCTGCGGAGATAACTAACCAATACGGTCGCTTCCATGCTCTGGGTGCGGACGCATTCAAACTCCTCCCTCAGCTCGAGTGGCTAACTGAGCATCAGAACGAATGGATCAATGGTGAAACCGGCAAATTATCCCTCAACAGCAATGGAATCGTCGAACGTGAACCAAGCTGGGCAGTATTCCGCGATGGCATTCCATCCACTCAAGCGGCACTGGAAAATTAGTATGGCCAAATCCATTGGCAACCAAGCGGAAGCCATTGCCCGTAAATGGCTGCGCAACAACAAAATAACCATTAAAGAAAAAAACTTTTACAGCCGCTACGGTGAACTCGACATTATCGCCCTAGAAGGCAGGACCTTGTGCTTTATTGAAGTACGATATCGCAGGCTAGCACTTTTCGGCAGTGCCGCAGAGACAGTAGCCACATCCAAGCGCAATAAACTTACCAAGACAGCTGATTATTACCTGATGAAAAATCCCTGTTACACGAAGCACCCATGTCGTTTTGACATTATCGCCATAAATGGCGACCTCAGCAACCCGAAAATTGACTGGTATAAAAATGCCTTTATCATTGATCCCTATTCTCGTTAGCTGATTTCGCTCCCATGGCGGATACATTAGAAAACATGTCCAGGCACATCAAGAGAATATTTCAGGATAGTGTCGATACAAAACTCGCCGCCATGCAGGAGTTACCGGATAACATCGCCCAGGCCGCCACCATGATTTCCGATTGCCTGATGAGGGGCAACAAGATAATGAGTTGCGGAAATGGTGGTTCGGCCGCCGATGCCCAGCACTTTTCATCTGAAATGCTAAACCGCTTTGAGCTGGAGCGCCCCTCCTTGCCCGCTATTGCCCTGACAACCGACACCTCAACATTGACCTCCATAGCAAACGACCATTCATATCAGGAAATCTTTTCCAGACAAATCAAGGGACTCGGGCAGAAGGGCGATATTCTGTTGGCAATATCAACTAGCGGCAGCTCCGTCAATGTCGTCAACGCGGTCAAAGCTGCACACAGCAGAGGGATCGGTGTCATTGCGCTGACGGGAAAAAAAGGAGGAGAAATAGCCTCGAATCTGTCAGATAATGATCTGGAACTGAGGGTTCCCGGAACATCAACCGCACGCACTCAGGAAGTCCATTTACTCATCATTCACTGCTTGTGCGATCTGACTGACCGCACATTGCTGGGCCTCAACTTACAGGACGCAACATGAACACAAAACTTATTCTTACTCTCTGTCTTGCATCACTCCTGTCAGGCTGCGCCGGAGGGTTTGCCTTGGGTGGAGTCGCAACAGGTGCCGCCATCGTCCATGACCGAAGAAGCGTAGGCACGGTAATTGACGATCAGGTACTATCCTGGAACATCAGCAAAGCCCTATACGCCGATAACGAACTCAATGAAGCCAGCCATATCAATGTAACCGTCTATAACAACACTATACTGCTGAGCGGTGAAGTTCCAAGTGAAGACCTGAAAGTACGCGCCAATGCCATTACCTCTAGGACTGCCGGAAACAAACAGATTTTCAACGAACTTGCCATTCGTGCCCCTTCCTCTCTGCTTGAGCGAAGCCGGGATACTCTGACTACGACAAAAGCCAAGGCTGTGCTATCCAGAATAGACCTTCCCGGCTTTGACCCGACGCGAATCAAGGTAATCACTGAGGCAGGAATCGTCTATCTAATGGGGTTGGTAACCAATGAAGAGGCCGACAGGTCTACCGAAAAAGTCCGGGCAATCAGCGGAGTAGTAAAAGTCATACGCCTGTTTGAATACATCACCCCGAAAAGCTAAAAACCTGACTGATGATGCCCACGGATGCTATGGTATATCGCCGCATCGGACTCACTGAAACAACAGACGGTAATATCAAACCGACCCTCAAATTCACGCATAACCGACAGCGCGATCTCGGCAGCTTCCTCCTTCGGATAACGGTACACGCCGGTGCTGATTGCCGGAAAAGCTATGTCGGAAACAGTCTGTAATTGACCTGCCACCCGAAAGGCCGACTCATAACAACTTTGCAGCAAATCCGCTTCACCATGATTACCGCCGGACCATACCGGCCCTACTGTGTGAATAATATATCTGGCCTTAAGGTTAAAGCCTGGCGTTAAACGGGCCGCGCCGACGGGACATCCGCCGAGCTTACGGGTGCAGGCCAACAACTCAGGTCCTGCTGCGCGGTGAATGGCACCATCAACACCGCCACCCCCCAGCAGACTCTCATTGGCCGCATTGACAATAACATCAACATCCAGACAGGTAATATCACCAACCCGGATATCCATCATGCTTACTTGACAACTCTCAGATTAGGCCTGCCCGGTGCTGGTCGAGCGGGAAGATCACTATCGGTGGCACCAACACTATTTGGTAACGCATCGGCCTGCATCGCATCATCCTGCTCACCGCCGACATGATGATGCTTAAGGGTAAACACCCGGCCTTCACCACTTTCCTTTGCATAAATCGCATAAACCGCTTCAACCGGGATCAGAATATGCAGCGACTTGCCAGAAAACCTAGCATCGAATGTAATATATTCCAAGCCCAGATCAAGGTGCCGAATCGCCGAAGGAGCAAGATTCAAGACAATTTCCCCGTCCACAACATACTCATGCGGCACCTCAACGCCATCAAACCCGGCATCGACCACAATATAGGGGGTCATTCCGTTATCCACAATCCAATCATAAAAGGCCCGGACAAGATAAGGGCGATGTGTCGTCATTTGCTGCATGTTTGTCACATAGTTCGGTTCAAAATCCAGATTTGACATATTCTACCAGCTTAGCTTGAATTCAGCATCAACAACACTGGTCAATCTCCCCCTGTGTAAATTCACCACGCTGCTCAGCGGGATTCTTAAAAACTGCACGAAAGCCTGGTATTGCAGGCCAACATAGCCATCTGAACCTTCGCTGGCAGATACCGGACCAGCCACTTAAGACAGTAAGCATGCTCACCCCGAAACCACAAAAGCAGCTTCTTCAGCACAAGGCTCTCGTTTCAGAATACGTTGTACCAATTATCGCTCGACCTTTGGGTGCTAATCAGGCACTTGGGCTTCTTCTCCGTCGTTAGCATACTCACTCATAATAGCGCCATATGAGGCCTAAATAAACAACCTCATGAGAGGCCCCAACCAGGCCAGCATTGACTACCCCATATATGGCTGTTATCTGAAACGAGACTCTTCCGGATAGGGAATTACGTCAGGAAAAAAACCCGAGGCGACTGCCTGCTGTAACTCCTGCCAATATTCGGCCTGAAACAGATCAGGATGAACACTCTTTAGTGCCTTTCGGTACAATGGATTAGCAACCAGAAAAGTCTGAAACTCTTCCGGAAAAATATCGTTCGGAGCAATGCTGTACCAAGGTGTGTCCGACAGCTCATCTTCAGGAAAACGGGGCGGCGGTATCTTTCTGAAACGACACTTCTCCATTCGGAGAATCTCATCATAATCATAGAAGATAACTCGCCCATGCCGGGTGACACCAAAATTTTTGGTCAGCAGGTCACCCGGGAAAATACCGCTGCCGGAAATATCCTTGATTGCCTGACCGTAGTCAGCCAATACCTGACAGGCTGCATCAATATCGTGACCATCAAGATAGACGTTAAGCGGCGTCATGCGATGCTCAATAAACAGGTGCCTGATAATAATACGATCATTCTCCCGAATGACCTGCGAGGGTGCCTCCCTTTCCAGCTCAACAAGTAAATCGGCAGCAAAACGGTCAATCGGAAACGCCACATGGGAAAACTCCCAAGTATCAGCCATGCGTCCGACGCGGTCGAGTTTCTTAACCAAGCGGTACTGGGAAATCACTTTTTCCGGTGTAGTGTCCTTGGGAGCGGGAAACCTATCTTTGATCAGCTTAAAGACAAACGGGTAAGAGGGCAGGGTAAATACCAGCATAACCAGCCCCCTGATACCCGGCGCAATCCGTATCATGTCGGATGAATGTCTGAGATGGTCAAGAAAATCCCGATAGAATTCAGCCTTTCCCTGCTTATGAAAACCGATTGCCGTATAAAGATCAGCGGATGTCTTACTCGGTAAAATACTGGCAAGAAACCGTACCACAGTCGCAGGAATATCAGTTTTCACCAGAAAATGCGCCCTGGAAAAGCTGAATATATTGGCAACGACATCCACATCCGTCACCAGCGTATCGACATAAGCCTTACCGTCAGGAGTACGACAAATAGCGATAACGAAGGGCATTTTCTCCGCACCGTTAATCGCACGACCAACGATGTAGGCAGCCTTGTTCCGATAAAAAACCGGCATCAATACTTGTAACTGAAAATGGTATCGCAACTCTTCATTTTTTTCTGGCAGGGTACGCAGGCGCTGTAGAATATTACGCGCATCCCGCCTGATATTTTTGTAGGGAAGCCCGGGATTGATATCCTTCAAAATAGCCAGTATCGACCGATTCCAGCCATCTTGAGTAGGATAGTAACTTTTATAACTGATATCACCGCTTCCGATGCGTTCCGTGGACACAGCAGGGCGCACAAAAATATGCTCGTTATTATAGTAATGCCGCTCAAACAGACCAGTAAACAAAGAATTATAGAACGTCTCAGCCAACTCAGGCTGCTGGTGACGGTATAACAGGCCCAGATACTGATGTTTCACGTCCTGCCAAAGATTGGCATCCAGATAAAATTGGCTCCAGCGTTTTTGCAAATCGGCAATTGCCTCAAGCACGCGCTTATCGTAAAGTGAGATCTGACGGCGGGCGGCTGCACGTCCCGCCACCCAGTCACCGTCAACGAAATGCGCACGGCCCATCGCGCTGATCTCGGAAAAAATTCGGAAATGACGATCAAAGTGCGCCAGTATCGTATCCGCAATATTGCGGGCACGCTCCAGCCGCACCGGCAGCTTCATCTTCTTTGAATAACTTTCATAAAGTAATGGATCGGGTGTCATTGCAACGATCACAAACAGACTCTCTCCAGAATATCAGGACACCAGCCAACAGTCTGCCCAAATAAAATGCCACGGACTTCTCGTCGGCACCCTGTGAAAGCATTGGGCGAATATCCTAGTTTAATACGATGGAGACACCATGTCAGAATCAATTATAATCAGCTACCGATTTTGAAATTCCCCTTCATAATGGATAACAAAAAAATACACGTCCTGTTTTGCTGCATGGGCAATATCTGTCGATCACCGACCGCCCACGGCGTTTTTCGACAGCTGGTTACAGACGCAGGCTACGCCAATGTTATTGACATCGAGTCCGCCGGCACACACGCTTACCATACAGGCGAACCTCCCGATAGCCGGGCCCAATCCGCCGCGCATCAGAGAGGACTTGATATATCCGATTTACGGGCGCGGCAAATCAAAAGCGGCGACTTTGAAGTGTTCGACTACATACTGGCGATGGACTACTGCAACCACGACATCCTCACTTCACAATGCCCGACGCAACACCGCCACAAACTGCATATGTTTCTGGAATACGCACCGAACACTTCCCATCGGCAGGTGCCTGATCCCTACTACGGCGGCACCGATGGCTTTCATCATGTCTTGGACATGATTGAATGCGGCGCACATGGCCTGCTGGACGATATAATCGCCAGATATAGCCTGGGCGACCAGCAGCCTGCCGAATCGGACTAAAAAGCTGCCTTTCGCAGGCTATTCCGGCGCAACCGGTTCGGTTTTCTGCTTCTGCTCAGTAGCGGCACCTGCGCTACTGCCGGCAGATGCCGACCTCCCCGCGCGGCCCCCAGGCTTTACGCTATCCTCTTGACGGGCATTGTCGGCATTAACCGACGATATATTCGCCGGGCTGCTGCTACGCCGCTGCCCGCGCCGGCGCCCCTGGTGCTGCGGCTTCTTATCAGCAGTCTTCCCCGGAGACTCCGTAGCAACAGGCCGGTCATCCGTCTCAGCCTTTGCCGGATTCGATCTTGATGCCGATTTTTGATTCGGCTGTGCCTGCTCGGACCCAGTCTTTTTCGGATTTCGGCCTCTGCCATGCGAGTCACGTCGCGGACGCCTCGGCTGCTGACTCGATCCTTCTTTCCTTTGCGGACCACCGTCTGGTCGGGCACCCGGCTGCCGACCCCCCGAGTCGGTGCCATCTTTAGTGGTCGCCTGGCGAACCGCATTATGCCGGCCCCGGCCGCCGGAATACCGTCTGCCACGCCGCCGACCTGCACGACCACGCCGTGGTTGCTCCTCCTGTTGCCTTCTACTAAAAATACTGGCAAACAGACGCCGGATAAGTCCCGCTGCCGGTTCCTGCTTTTTTTCTTCCGTAACGGCCGGCACAGCAAGAGGGGTTTGCTGCGGAGCAACCGGCTTTACCCTTTCTATCGCAGGCTCAAGAGCAGGGGCGACCTCTTTCTGCGACTGCAAAGCATCCTCATCCTCGGAAAAGTCATGCGCCTGATTATAGCTGCGGACATTATTCTGTGCCGCCTCCTCGGAGCGCTTGCGTGTTATTTCATAATGGGGCGTCTCCAGTGACGCATTCGGCACCAGTACAATCTCGGCGCTGTGCAGACCCTCAAGTAATCCGATGGCACGTCGTTTTTCATTGAGTAAAAAGGTAGCCACGCTGACCGGTACCTGGGCAACGACACGGGCGGCACCATCTTTCATCGCTTCTTCCTCAAGCAAGCGCAGTATCGACAGCGCCAAAGACTCCACGCCGCGAATCGTACCCTGCCCACTGCAACGAGGGCACGTATGATAATTTGACTCGCCAAGCGATGAATGCAGTCGCTGGCGCGACATCTCAAGCAAGCCAAACCGTGATATACGTCCAACCTGAGTTCTGGCCTTATCTGCCGACAATGCCTTGCGGATACGCTCCTCAACCGCACGCTGATTACGGTTGGGGCCCATGTCAATAAAATCCACTACAATCAAGCCACCAATGTCACGCAGCCTCAGCTGGCGGGCAATCTCATCAGCAGCCTCCAAATTGGTATTCAGGGCAGTTTCCTCAATATCGCTACCCTTGGTGGCACGCCCCGAATTGATATCAATAGAAATAAGCGCCTCGGTATGGTCAATAACAATCTCACCGCCTGATGGCAGGCGTACCTCACGGCGAAACGCACTCTCAATCTGACCCTCTATCTGGTAACGGCTGAATAGCGGGATCTCCTCCTTATAGAGACGCAATCGCTCCAGATTCTGTGGCATTACCTGCTTGATAAAATCATGCGCTTCCTCGTAGACCCACGGCGAATCAATCAGGATCTCGCTGACATCATTACGGAAATTATCGCGCAGCGCCCGGATAATAATATTATTGTCCTGATAAACAAGAAACGGTGCCTTCTTTTCCCGGGCGGCATTATCAATAGCTGACCAAACCTGTTTCAGATAATCCAAATCAGACTGCAGCTCCTCGGATGAGCGTCCGACCCCAGCGGTTCTGACGATAACACCCGAACCCTCCGGCATATCCAGATCGCTCAAAGCCTCACGAACCTGACCGCGCTCCCCGCCTTCAATCCGCCTGGAAACCCCGCCGGCACGCGGATTATTCGGCATCATCACCAGATAACGCCCGGCCAGACTGATAAAAGTAGTCAGTGCCGCACCCTTATTACCACGTTCCTCCTTATCAATCTGTACAACGACCTCCTGCCCCTCCTTGATAACATCCTTGATCGAAGGCCGATCCTCCAGCTTAACAGCGGGGTCAAAATAACTATGAGCGATCTCCTTAAAGGGCAGAAACCCGTGCCGCTCTTCGCCGTAGTCAACAAAAGCGGCCTCCAGACCGGGTTCAATACGGGTAATTTTACTTTTATAGATATTGGATTTTTTACGCTGCTTTGCAGTTCGCTCGATATCCAGATCGTAGAGATACTGGCCATCGACCATCGCCACGCGCAACTCTTCCTGCTGAGTAGCATTGATTAACATTCTTTTCATATTCAAAATCTCTGGCTGATACCAAGGTCAACGTTTCCATGACCCGATCCCCCTCAAGCATTTTGTCGGCAACAATCGACTGCCGTGTACCCGTGCCGCTGCGAGCGACCCACAGGCGGACTTGACAACAGCGGCCCGGAAATGAACTGAACGTGGAAATCAGGAAAATAAACCCTGGTAATAACATAATTAAAAACACACACCTTGCCCGCACATAACCTGCGTCCCAGGCGATGGGCTAAAGAGAAATCCTGACGATCAGAATTTCCTGAAAAATGATCTCGTTTGTCAGCGACGAGCATCAACCCGGTTGCGCTTGCCGCCCTCATCAGGCGCGGGCCAAATCCGGGGTACCAATGCATCACCATACCGCCCTGACCGCCGATTCCGGCAATATAACAAAAATACTATCAGCGAAGCAACCACCCGCACACCCAAATCCGGCATGATGAACCGGATGCGCACCAACAGGACTCGTGCAGAGACGACCACGCCCACCCGAGACAATACTCTGCGGGTTCGATGTCCACCTCACTGGCATCACGATCCATTCCGGCCTGTAACAGCATCGCCCTCGGCTGACGACAATTGAGACTAATCAGGATATCCCCGTGTTAATCCACTGCCGGACGAAAATCTGAATGGCACCGACCCGGTAAATGATACGAACAGCCAGAGCTATATCTCAAGATGCGACCACTTCCGCCGGTACACTTCGTTGCAGGGAACAGGCAATGTCAATAAACAGACCGTAACCGGTCTGATGAATTCGGCCCACAGCGGAGTGGAAAAAAGCAGGATTACGATAATTGCTGATAAAAGATAACCGAGTATTGCAGCAGGCAGAATGATAGGATTTATTAGGGAATAATATACCTGATACCGGTTATTCAAATTAAAGGGGAATTACATACTTAATACCGAAGATGCTTGACAAACTACATATAGCTGCTAGAACGATGTTGATCTCTACACACATAGGAGATTTAAGTAGAAAATCCAGTCATTATGGCGGATCGGCCTTCGGGAATAGGGCTGCTGGATGTGGAGGTAGCGAGGGTATTCGGCCTATGTAGCGTCAAATTGATACTTGGGTATCAAGTATATAATTCCCTAATTCTATTAACACAATCTAATGGTCAAGGAGATTTTAATATGAAACAGGTATCACCATATAAAACAGCCTTGGATCAAGGGAATGCTTATTGGATGGCAAGACTTTCCAAGGAGGTTTACTTGAAAAGCACCGAGCGTGACCAGACCCCCCATGAAAAACAGATACTTACTAATCTGCAAAAGGATGATAAAAAATTCACCAGTGTGTTCGGCGTAGATAACAATAGCGCACAAGCAGCTCTGGTAGAGCATGAGGATTTCTTGTGTATGGCATTCAGGGGGACGAACGAACTTGAGGACTGGCTGGATAATATCAATGCTTTTTCAACCAAAGAACTATTTGGCGAATTTCATCGTGGATTCTGGAATTCGGTTGTAGATGTCTGGGAGCCGCTCAATGATAAATTTCGAGTATTACAGCAGAAAAAATCACGCCCTCTTTTCATTACAGGCCATAGCCTTGGAGGCGCAATGGCAACGATAGCTGCCGCAAAGCTGATCCATGAGGACAAACCATTTACAAGCGTTTATACATTCGGACAACCACGTGCTCTAACGAGGGAAACGACGAGGATCTTTAACATGGAATGTAAATCCAGATTTTTCAGATTCCATAACAACAACGATATTGTTACCAGAGTACCCGCACGGCTAATGGGCTACAGCCATGTTGGAAACTATCTCTACATATCGGAAGAAAAAGAAATTCATGAGGATGTCGGCTCTTGGTTCAGATTTGTAGATTATATTGATGGTGCCTTAAGCGACTTAAGAGAAAAAGGAATAGATGCCATTAAAGATCATGATATGGCTGAATACCTGAAGGCTGTAAGTCAATGGAACTTTAAGGCATGATTAAAAGCGATGTAGCCGTCTGGCAGTTATTCAGCCAAACCGCCAAGGAGATTGGTTAATATACGCATAGTTTTCTTCGAGCAATCTGGCTATCAGATTAGCTATCAAATAATGAAGCTCTCTACGGTGAGGTGCCTAGCTATTATCAATAGTCAGGCACCTACGCAGGTCTGCTATAGCCTTGTCAAACTCAGTACCATCATAGTGCTTCTTAAGCAGATTAAATCGTTGCTCAACAGCAGCTAACCTGGCTTTCAGCTTTAATTCCGTGTATTCGTCCAGTTTTCCCGGACCATCTGCCCAAGCCGCTATGCCATCCTTCTCAAGCTGCTCAAGAATTGAAATAGCGGAATGATACAGATCAGATGCTGCACGATATTGGGCAATCCGCGTAACAACATACCACCCATAGACGGCCAGAAAGATGATTACAATGACATGATACAGCACGGCAGGACAACGGCCTAATGCGCCTCGGAAGCGGCAGCATCCATGTAATCATAAGATTCTGTAACCACAGAGGGGAGTTTTTCATGCCTGATTTCCAGTTTCCTGAGGAGTGCCTCTTTCTTGAAACCGGCGCGTATCAGGCCACCAAAGACTTCTTCCAGGAAAGAAGAACCATAGTAATTGGTACCACCCAGATCGACGATCACTTTGTCATACTCGTCAAGGGCCGGTCTTAAAATATCATCGCGGAAAATCTCTGCGCTACGCTCGCCATCATCCCGATAACGACCAAACGGGCGGTTTGTAAACTCCTTGGCCAGATCAATAATCTTTGGTGTATTCATTCAAGTACTCCCGGTAAGAGGGATTTCCCATTGTATCAGGGTTCCACGAACATCGTGTTTCATTTCAGATGATCTGATACCGTTCAGGCACAAGGCATACGGCACGATACCGGTGTCTTTACAGATTGCTTCAAACTCATCCCGGAACTTGCCAGCACCACATGCCTGCGCAGGCAGATAAGTGGCCACTGGCCGAACGTTAAAGAAGTAATATCAAAAGCACTATTCGTGGAAATTCCGGCGGCTCGGCTGTTGCGTCTCCGGTCGTATCCATGTCCGGGGCATAGCCACCGACCCCATCAATGTAGCTCACGATATGGTCCTGCCCTGTCAGGCATAATTAACCTCGGCCTGCGCAAACACTCACAATGACCTTTTGCCAGAGGTTCACCTGCTTCTTTTAGCCCCTCAACTGGTAAATAACAGGCAAACCATTCCGCTCATCGCAATAGCAGCAAATAGAACCAAGAATCCTATCGGAAGCAAAGTCTCCACGACAGTCAGCCTCCAATAACGGTTGATATTTTTTCCTTGTTCCAGCAATTCCCACTCACGCCTGAAAAATGGATACAGTAACCTGTCTTCCAATTCATCAAGTGCCTTGAATTTTCCCGTGTTAAGCTGGCGATAGGAACGAATAACGATATACCAGGCGACCGACAGCAAGCTGCCAACCAAACCTATGCCAAACAGCATAAGCGGAACTTCCCCTGTTCCAAACCTGAGAAAAGCGGCGGAAAGAAGCAGTATTGCCGTCAATAAGCCTACAAAAAGCCGGTTGGCACCCTCCCGCCGCTGGCTGACCCGGTCGGCAAGTTCGGCATGAAGTTTGTAGATTTCCAGCAGTTCCTGCCTGTCTTTATCAACGATGTTCTCATCCATAACGCTATCCTGATTCTCGGATGGCATTAACGATACTCCCGGTGTCCCATCCGACGATTTTATCGGCATTATCCTTGACGACTTGAGACGTTTTCTCGCTTCCCCGAGGTTCAATCGCAATAATTGGCTTGTAAGAGTTTCTGGCTATATCGATCTCCTTATCAATCCATTTGCTGTAACTTGCATAAACCCCTGCCAATATCAAAACGACACTGCAAGGACGTATTTTACGTTCGATGGCTTCTCGCAGCTCCTTATCGGTTCCATTGGTGTGTACGGGATCATTCTTTGGCACGGAATAATTTTTGAAATCAAAGTGCGGTTCTTGTTGCAAAAGCCTTTCCAGGTGCTTGTATTGATCGGAATAACTCCAGGAATGGCTGATGAACAGGTGGTAAGTTCTCGTTTTTAGTCCTCTCACATTTCAAGTCCCGGTCGGTTTACCTTCCTCGCGTTGCTCGCTTTCCCATTCCAGAGCTGCCTCTTTAGTGGTGCGACGACCAACCTGACAGATATGCACTCCATCGCCATATTTCTGTTTATGCTCGCTTTCCCGACGCTCCAAATCATTGGTAATCCCAGTATGGATAATTTTATTGCCCCTTTTTAAGTGGTATTTATAGATATTTCTATATTGAGTCATGATTTTTTACTCCGTAACCTTGTTACTAACCATTATACATATTTCTAAAAATTTCTCCAGGTCAACAATAGCTTCTTCTTTGCGATCATTAGTTATTTTTAACTGACCGCGGAAATACGGCTGCTCTTTAACCATCTTTCCCGATGGTTCACCATCTTCACGAAAGAAATATTCGGGTTCTCTAATAACAATATCCTTTGCATGGATAATCATATTGCAGGCTTTACGGAACATCAACGGCTGAGTTCCAATAACATTGGCACCACGTTCTCCATACTGATTAGCCACATGATCTCCATACTGATTAGCCACATGATCTAATAATTGACGGCTAATAACCGCGATCAACACTAACAAACGGTTAATCTCTGCTTCGGCAAAAGCATTTCCTAATTGCCCAAATAATTCCTTCTCTGATATTTTCCTATCTGCGAATAACAAAGTTGATAAGCGATAAATATCCAGGCGATAAATGCTTATATTAGCAACCGGGGTTTCTGAATTATTTAGCATTTTCTATTTCAGTGCCTGATTTCTCTTTTGGGCAACTATGAATAATTTTTTTCTATAAATACTGATTGAATGGTCGGACAGGAATTTTTTCGCACGAAACCCTAGGG
>JAPYNQ010000052.1 GCA_028289815.1 Gammaproteobacteria bacterium
CTATTTGTTTAATAAAGATATCGATTACATTGTACGCAATAATAATGTTGTAATTGTTGATGAATTTACTGGTCGTACGATGGAGGGTCGGCGCTGGTCAGATGGTCTTCATCAGGCATTGGAAGCGAAAGAAGGTGTTTCAATTAAAAGTGAAAATCAGACTTTAGCGTCCATTACCTACCAGAATTATTTCCGGCTTTATAACAAGCTAAGTGGTATGACCGGCACAGCAGATACGGAAGCTCCTGAGTTTCTACAGATCTATGGCTTGGAAGTGGTAATTATTCCCACGCATAGACCAATGATAAGGAATGATCTGGCTGATCTTGTTTATCTGACCAGCTCAGAGAAATTCGATGCGGTTATTGAAGATATTCAAGATAGAGTCGCCGCTAAACAACCGGTTCTTGTTGGTACCGCATCAATTGAGGTGTCTGAGGGTATTTCGCGACGATTGAAGAAAAATAGAATTAAACATAATGTGTTGAATGCAAAATACCATGAAAAAGAAGCACATATTGTTGCTTGTGCAGGAGAGCCAGGAGCGGTAACTATTGCAACTAATATGGCTGGACGTGGTACGGATATCGTATTGGGAGGAAGTCCCCAGGAAGAAGTTGATATGAAAGGCGCTGGCATATCTGAGGCGGAAAAGAGTAGGATATATTCTGAATGGCAAAGCAGGCATGAGACTGTACTGTCTGCGGGTGGCCTGTACATCATTGGAACTGAAAGGCATGAATCCCGGCGTGTTGATAATCAGTTACGTGGTCGCGCCGGGCGTCAAGGCGATCCAGGTTCGACACGTTTTTATCTTTCCTTGGAAGACAACTTGATGCGGATTTTTGCTTCTGATAAGGTAGCAGGAATTATGCAGAGGCTAGGTATGCAGGAAGGAGAGGCGATAGAGCATAGCTGGGTGACAAAAGCCATTGCCAACGCGCAGAAAAAAGTTGAAGCACATAACTTTGATATTCGTAAAAACCTACTCGAATATGATGATGTTGCCAACGATCAGCGTAAGGTGATTTATGAGCAAAGAAACGAATTAATGGAGATTGAATCGATCAGTGGTACTATAGATGCACTTTGGGAGGAGCAGGTTCGCAGTGTATGTGCAACATATATACCATCAGGTAGTTTGGAAGAACAGTGGGATTTGGAAGGCTTGGAAAAAGAATTTTTTGAAGTCTTTGGTATGAAGATCAAAGCGAGAGAAAAACTTGATCTGGATGATGATCTCTATGAAGAAACATTCATCGAAAATATTTTTGATGAGACCAGATCTATGTATCGACAAAAGCGTGAACGACTTGGCAAAGATTTAATAACAGGCATAGAAAAAGATGTTATGCTCAATGTTCTAGATACTAACTGGAAAGATCACTTGGCAGCGATGGATTATTTGCGTCAAGGCATTGGACTTAGAGGTTATGCACAGAAGAATCCAAAGCAGGAATATAAGAAAGAAGCCTTTCATATGTTTTCTGATATGCTTAATACGATCAAGCGAGATATAGTCTCAGTTTTAGCCAGACTGGATGTGGAACATATAGTGTCATTACCAGTGTTCGGAAGTAATCCTGTGGTTACTACAGGAAAAAAAATCAGGCGAAATGATCTATGTCCGTGTGGTTCCGGGAAGAAATATAAACACTGTCATGGAAAAATAACATAAAATATACTTTTATCTTTACCTTGGTAGATGCCAGATAAATTTTTTATTGAGCCTGTAAAAGATTTTGTGTAACTGCGGTGAGTTAAACAAAGTCTGTTAGTTGATCTTCGAACTCAATCATAAAACGATTCAATGCCGCTTTCCAATTCCAAATCGGCATGGTCCACTTTTTTGGTGCCTCGTGCCTGCCTGCTGCAGGCAGGTATGACCAGATAAATCACCTTCTTGACCGAATCGTCAGAAGAAAACAGCTGGCGTTTTTTGGTGACCTTACGCAGCACGCTGTTGAGTGACTCAATGGCATTGGTGGTATACATGGCCTTGCGGATATCCTCCAGATAGTTAAACCGGGTGCTGAGATGATTCCAGCAAGCCCGCCAGCTTTTGCTGCTCGGCAGGTATTTTTCGTCCCAATGCTCGGCGAATTGCTCCAGAGCGAGTCACGCTTCTTCCTCGGTGACCGACTGATAACTACGCTTCAAGTCAGCGGTGAGAGACTTATAGCCTTTCCAAGACACGTACCTCATGGAGTGGCGCGCCCTATGTGGCGATACACCACTGAATCTGCGCTTTCGGATAAACGGCCTGTATGGCACCAAGAAAACCCTTCAGGCTACCTACACAGGCGAGCAGGATGTCTTTGACGTCCCGGTTTTGTAGCTCCGTGAGTACACCGAACCAGAATTTTGCCTCTTCATTGTCAGATAGACATAGCCCCAGCAGCTCCTTATGGCCTTCGATATTGACACCGAGTGCCAAGTAGTTGGACTGATTGATGACCTGCCTATCCTGATGCACTTTGACCACAATACAGTCCGGATAAATGATCGGATAGACCGCATCCAGTGGATGAGATTGCCATT
>JAPYNQ010000053.1 GCA_028289815.1 Gammaproteobacteria bacterium
TCCTGGGGCTGAAGCAGGTCCCAAGGGTATGGCTGTTCGCCATTTAAAGTGGTACGCGAGCTGGGTTTAGAACGTCGTGAGACAGTTCGGTCCCTATCTACCGTGGGCGCTGGAGACTTGAGAGGAGCTGCTCCTAGTACGAGAGGACCGGAGTGGACGCACCTCTGGTGTTTCGGTTGTCATGCCAATGGCATTGCCGAGTAGCTATGTGCGGAAGGGATAACCGCTGAAAGCATCTAAGCGGGAAGCCCCCCTCAAGATTAGGTCTCCCTGGGAACTTGATTCCCCTGAAGGGTCGTTGAAGACTACAACGTTGATAGGTCAGGTGTGGAAGCGCAGCAATGCGTGAAGCTAACTGATACTAATTGCCCGTGAGGCTTGACCATATAACACCCAAGCAGTTTTGGCTTTTGTATGATTCAGGCAACATGCCCTGCCTTGAACTTTTCCGAATTCGTTGTTCTTTTTTACTGAATGGAATGACAAACGGTTTGCTTGGCGGCCATAGAGTATTGGAACCACCCGAATCCATCCCGAACTCGGAAGTGAAACGGTACATCGCCGATGGTAGTGTGGGAGTTCCCATGTGAGAGTAGGACACCGCCAAGCTTTTATTTTCTAACTATGCGAAATCTATGAAATTACTTACACCTGGTACAGGCAATCAAAAGGCTAATCAAGGAAAGGCGATTCAATACATTGCTGAAAATAATATTCTGGATGTTGCTAAGGTTGATTGGGAGAGAGGGAATATAACCACGATGGAGGGCAAGACTTACCATGTATCAGCCTATGCAGAGACAAGTGCCGCTTTTGTGTCAACGCCAGGTGTAGATCGATCTAAAAACAGTATTTATGCTCCCGGGTTACCATTATTGCTATTCAGGCAACTTAAAAATGATAGTCGATCATTCATTTATGAGGTGATGGACCCAAATGACGTGGTAACTAAACCAAATTCTTCATCCGCCGAGTGGCAAAATATTGAGAAAGTGTCATGCAGAAGATGGATTTGCACTGAAAAGGATATAAGACGCTGGCCAAGGTAGGTGTACTGCCGGTAATACTTTAGTCAGTTTACGATTGGTCCGGACACGCAATCGGTGATCTCTACATTGATTCCGTCCTTTCGGGTTACTGCCTTGCCTCGGCGTATCGGGCATAATCTCCTGAACATCGGAATACTTGGCCAGGCTTATGGACCACTCAACCTACGCCGATATTGAACTGAAAATTGTCTGGAGCAGCCAACAGACCAGACACACGGAACGCCATTATTACCAGGCTGTTAATTTCTGGCGTGACTACTTTCCCGGTACCTTGGGAGACAAACTCATCAGTGTCCCGGATGGCGAATGGGTTACCCAATCCATGCCGGCCAACGATCTGATATCCGCTTACAGCAACTCCAATATTCTGACCTTGCCGAAAACCGCGATTCGGCCGATTGGCAAAGCACGGACTCATATCACGCCTCAACAAGGGCGCTTCTATCCGCGTTGCATTATTGCCGGTCATGCCGGGATTACTGCCGAGGAATATCTGCCACTTCGTGTTCTCAGCGTCAATGATAAAGACTTTACAGCTGATCTGAACCATCCGCTTGCGACACATCAGATAGAGATCAGTCTGCGTGTTGTCGGAAAACGATATATTGGTAAGGAAGAGCGCGGCGGACGAAGTAGTGATATTGTTCATGAAACACTGATCAGCGGTATTGGTCTTCAAAAACCCTTACCACCGGAAGGTACCGACTTTTATGAAAAAGACAGCTTTCGTCGCATTGATGAAGCGGACGATGAAATTTTTTACAGACAGGAACGCTTGATTAATCATATTGATAGCGAATGCTCACACCAAATTTCCCGGATATATGCACGCTACTTACAACCCGGTATGCAGGTGCTGGACCTGATGAGCAGTTACCAATCCCACCTGCCGGATGTTGATAACCTGGACATTACCGGCTTGGGTATGAGCGCTAGTGAAATGCAAGCCAACCCGCAGCTCAGGCGACACATCATACATAACCTCAACAAACAAACCACGTTGCCCTTTGCAGATGATCATTTCGACGTCACGCTATGCAGTTTGTCAATAGAATATCTGATTAATCCGCTTGAAGTGATGCGGGAGCTCGTTCGGGTAACCAAGCCGACCGGTCGGATATTCGTGAGTTTTTCAGATCGCTGGTTTCCCTCCAAGGCCATCATAATCTGGTCAGAGCTGCATCCATTTGAAAGACAGGGCATGGTGCTGGAATATTTTCTCAAGACCGGAGGTATGAAAGAATTTGAAACGGAGACAGTCCGGGGATTATTACGCCCGGAAGACGATAAATATGCTGATAAAATGCTGTATGCTGACCCCATGTTTATTGTATCGGCTGTTGTCAGCAAATAGCGGCTTGCCTCCTCACAGAAAAAGAATCAACATTCCGGCGGCTACCGGCCACGGGAGCTATCGGTCGGTATTATCAAGTACATCATACCGCTTGTATCACCCGGCATTGTCGGTCCGGTCGGGGCAATATAAAAAGCTATACACAGCCTGTCGGTTTCGGCAGACCACCATATTTGGTAATTGGTTTCATAGGGCCGGTCATCCATTGCTTAAACAAAATCTTCTGATCGATACCGATATATCTGGCGAATTTACGAATAGCAGGTACGGTGCCCTGATCTTCATAATACTCACGCGCCTTCAGAATTTGTTGCCACTGTTCGTCGCTGATCTCCATGCCATCCGTCTGTGCCATAGCACGGCCGATTTCAGGCGTCCATGTGCCCATATCTTCAAGATAGCCGTCACCATCCCTACCGGGAATTTGCATATTCACTGTGTTTCTCCTTTAATTTGACCATGTCGTTTTTCGGTAACTTTCTCGGTCAATAATTGGTGCCGGGAGTGCTGACTTCAAGAAGCGACCATTATCTGGTGGCGATACAGGTCCGTTCCCGGAGCTTCTTTATCAGCCAAGTAGCGGGATTAAAGCATTGTTCTCAGGCACAGCTCGCATACTGGTATGCAGGTCAACAATGATTTGGTCAGGGAAACTCTGATTAAATCAGAATTTTCCTGTATGGTATATTACCTCTTTAGAAAGTGGTGCCGATGGAGAGACTCGAACTCCCAACCTACTGATTACAAATCAGTTGCACTACCAGTTGTGCTACATCGGCAATCCTGTAGCTGCACAGGGCGCACATTCTACGGCAGAGGCAGGCCTTCGGCAACGTCAGTCTCGCACACCCTGGGGTAAATTTGTGCTCCCGGCAACTCACTGTTATTGAAGTTTCTCCCATTACCGGATTCGACATAATCCAGCCAGTACACCGGATTTTGTCGGAAGCGCCCTTCCAGTAAAGGGCTATAACCCAGTCTTTCGATCTGCCGATGGCGTCTTTCGGCATTACCCCGATCCTGGAACACACCCAGAGAAATTCCATATGCGTATTCAGAGGGTGGCTTCACCACATAATAATGCTTCTCTCCCAGCAACCTGAATTCCTGTGCCTTTTCTTGCGCCGCCTCTGGTGTTGCAAACGGGGGCAAATAGACCCAATAGCCAATCTGCTCCTTTTTTTCGCTCACACGTCGCTCAAAAGCAAGTCCGGCAGCAGTCAGTTTTTCGCCGGCCTCCAGTACCGATTCCTGGTTCATAAAGGGGCCAAGCGTAAAACAAATCTTGGTATCTCTGTTCGCAACCGGACCATTATCGGCAACATTCGGATTCTCTGGCTTAAAATCATGGCCACTCTCACTCAACAATATCAGCTGTGCGACTATGCTATCGGTGTCTGTCGGTACTGCACTGACAGATTGCTGGCCAGCGGAAAACCACAGATAAACAAGTCCATTGGTCAGTACCAGCAATAAAAACAACAGGCGCACTATTTATACTCCCTCTGTGTCTCGATGGTGGCCAGAATTCCCTGAAAAATCAACATCGGCTCATAGGCTGAATTGCAACTCAATAACGGCTGCACCAGCTCCGCATCACCGCCATTGATCAACAATGGCAGATCAATCTCCAGTTCAGTAGCGATATCCAGTTGTACTCTGTCAATCAGAGCGACCAGTGCATACAATGTCCCGGCCTCAATTGCATTGCCGGTATCGGCTGCCAGCAAACCGCTACTACTGTCGCTCTCACTTGCATCATCCAGGTTGATGCCACCGGTCTGGTCTCGTAGCACATCCTGCATCAACTCTATTCCTGGTACAATGATCCCACCAAGATGTCGTCCTTTACTATCCAGCACATCAATAGTTACTGCCGTACCGCAATCGACAATACAAACGGCATCCCGCCGAATACTCCACGCGCCCAGCAAAGCCATCCATCGATCTGTCCCAAGCTGTTCCGGCCGTTTATATGCATTCACAACACTGCCGCACTGCCGGGTACTGCGAACAAATTCGGGGGACAGCTGCCAGTCCGCAAATATCTGATGAAGACTCTCTGCCAATACTTCACCGCCGACATTACAGATCAAAACTTCATCCACCTCCGATCTGTCAACCTGGAACAGGGATACGCCTTGGCTATCCAGATCGTTATGTTCAGCGCACTCATATACCGGCGGCAACTCTTTCCCGTCAAACCAGCACCACTTAATGCGTGTATTACCTGCATCAATTAACAGTTTCATTTTCGATTCCCATTGAAACCTCGCCCGAGGCAAATTCCTCAAACCTGTTATTGGTCCTGATTCGCAACATACCACGCTCATTAACCCCGTGCGCGATTCCCACAATTGAGCGACCTGCAATCATTAGCCTCACAGGCCGATATCGTGCCAGATCAAGCGCCTCCCACTGCTGCGAAAAATATGCAAAACCATGCGCGGCGAAATCCTCGCATCCGCCAGTCAGTCCATTTATAACGCAAGCTGCCATAGCGTTTCGATCACTATCCATACCCTCAATATCCAGTATATCCGCCACCGGCTGGTCAATCATCGACCTCAGCGTATCCGGCATTCCCATATTCAGCCCGAACCCGATAATGACGTCACAAGGACCATTCGCCTCTGCCGATATATCTACTAACAGCCCTCCGAGCTTACCACCGGCCATATGCAGATCATTCGGCCACTTAATCATCACGCCCTTAACTCCGGCCTGCCCCAGAGCATTCACAAGCGCGATAGCGATTGCCGGACTCAATCCTTCCAATTCATAGGGTGCGCACTCAAATCGCCAGTAAAGTGAACAGTAAACATTCGTACCATAAGGTGACAGCCAAGCCCGCCCCTTCGTTCCTCGGCCAGCCGACTGTTGCTCGGAGATACAAACATGCGGCGCGAGCATGCTGTAACCCAGCCGACGCAACAACCAGCTATTAGTGGATGCAACCTCCTCAAGCAGTGTCAACGTAACCGGCTTCAGCAAGTGCTTGCCGATAGCCTGCCGGTTCAATAAGCATAACCCTCCCTGAATCCGGTAGCCTCGGCTGCGAACAGCCTCAACCGATACCCCGCGACTGCGCAATGACTCAATATGTTTCCAAACCGCTTCTCTGGAAACACCGCAGGCTTCTGCCAGCCGACCTCCTGAAACAATATTTCCCGGTGCCAGCAGAGTTAAAATTCTGTTTCTGGTGTCAGCCATAGGGAAAACTTGCAAAATCGTAGCAACTGGTCTCTGTCCAAGATAACGAAAACGGTAAAAGCAAACCGCAAAACAAAGGAAACTCTGATTTAATAAAAGTTTCCTGAGATGTAAAGAGGCATGATTTTGATTTCTGAGTATCGTGTGTGTGGGAAAGCCTCTATGGTTATCATATTATTTGCTGGAGTTAAGCTTGGTGTATGGTCTGGTGCGGCTTCGATAAGATACCGCCATGCTATTTAAGCAGGGCTATTCTGTGCTAACGATTTTTTGCAGATTTATATTCTCAGGCCAGAACCATAAATTTTTCCGCTTTCAGGTTTTTTTTGTCTGGTTTTTTCTGAATATTATTTCATTACTCCCTAGTCTGGTTGTTTCCGGAAAAAGGATATCAGTAAAATATTATCGCTACGCTGTTAATCGGGATATTTTTCCGGCCGCATGGTAAAGGTTAAATCATGGTGGTAATCTGCAAAAATCTACTGTGCAGCGCCCGGAATTCTTGTGCATTGACTATAGATTGTCGTTATTGCGCATCAAGCTCCATGTTTTGACGTTGCTCGCTACAGTTTTTCGGGGTTCCTTAAATGCATATCCACATACTGGGGATTTGTGGCACTTTTATGGGTGGGGTTGCTCTACTGGCCAAGCATGCAGGCCATGCGGTCAGTGGTTCGGATGCCGATGTTTATCCGCCAATGAGCACTCAACTTGAAGCCCAGGGTATCACCTTAATGGAAGGCTATTCAGCACGCCATCTTAAAGATGATCCGGATATGGTTGTGGTGGGTAATGGGCTGTCGCGTGGTAATCCGGCGGTGGAGTATGTGCTTGCGAGAGGGTTGCGTCATATGTCCGGTCCGCAGTGGCTTGCTGAACATTTTTTACAAGACCGATGGGTGCTGGCGGTAGCTGGAACACATGGGAAAACGACGACAGCCAGTTTACTGGCCTGGATACTGGAATATGCAAAACTTAGTCCGGGTTTCCTGATTGGTGGAGTGCCGGAAAATTTTCAGATTTCTGCAAGGGTGGGAAAAACATCCTTTTTTGTAATAGAGGCTGATGAGTATGATACGGCTTTTTTTGATAAACGTTCGAAATTTGTTCATTACCGTCCGCATACGCTTATCTTGAATAATCTGGAGTTCGATCATGCGGATATATTTAATGATATCCGGGATATCCAGCGGCAATTCCATCATCTGATTAAAACCATACCCGGAAATGGCATGATTATCTACAATGAAGATGTGGTGGTCCTGAATGAGGTGATAGGCATGGGCTGCTGGACACCGACTGAGAAATTTTCGTTAGCAGGAACCAAAGGTTGGAGTTTGCAGTGTTCTCAAGATAATAATTTGGGGTTTGATGTTATTTTGAATGGTGAGCGGATTGGCGGTACGGAATTGATTTTGCCAGGCTTACATAATCGGCTAAACGCTGTTGCGGCCACCGCTGCGGCGAGACATGCAGGGGTACCAATTGATGTGTCACTGCAGGCAATCAGTGCGTTTCAGGGTGTAAAGCGTCGAATGGAGTTGCGCGGCGAAGTGAATGGTGTTCGGATTTATGACGATTTTGCCCATCATCCGACCGCTATTCAGTTGACTTTGCAAGGGCTGCGACAGCAAGTTGGCGGGCAGCGCATCTTTGCGGTGCTTGAGCCGTGTTCAAATACCATGCGCATGGGCATTCACAGGGAGCGTTTGGCAGCATCGCTTGATATGGCTGATAAAATCTATCTCTACCAGCCGCCTGCAACGAAATGGAGCACTGAAGAGCTTGCTGTGCAGATTGGAGAATCGGCAACAAGCCATAGTGATATTAACCATATGGTTTGCCAGATTAAATCTGAGGCAGTCGCAGGAGATCATATTCTGATAATGAGTAATGGCGGGTTTGAGAACATACATGAAAAACTAATAGAGGCTATGGTTTGATTGGCAAATTAAAAAGCGTGTTGCA
Source organism: Gammaproteobacteria bacterium (assembly GCA_028289815.1). Classification (GTDB taxonomy): domain Bacteria; phylum Pseudomonadota; class Gammaproteobacteria; order JAJDYQ01; family JAJDYQ01; genus JAJDYQ01. Next base: position 7,585 of record JAPYNQ010000053.1, read on the forward strand.
AGGTATGCTTGCGGAAGTTCGTGTTGATGATGAAGAGCATTCACTAAAGCTGGCCTGCGCGATTTTAATGTTTGAGGTACTGCGTGCGGATATGCATACTGATGAGTCTGAAGTGAGCACTATATGTCGGCATGTTATGCGGGCGTTTTCCCTGGATGAGCACGAGACCAGACAGTTAATGGAAAAGGCATTGCAGGAATCAGTAGATGCCGTCTCACTGCATGGCGTTTTACGTATCATTAATGACGAGTATCAGCCGCAGGAAAAGCGGGAACTGATTCGCGTGTTATGGGACGTAGCTTATGCTGATGGCGAGCTTAATCCATATGAAGAATATATGATCCGAAAGCTGGCAGACTGGCTGTACGTACCGCATCGGGATTTCATGCAGACAAAGCATGAGGCAGCAGAAAATTGATTGCCCCATTGCCGCTGCTATGGCTATCCGGTCTCCGTGTCCCCGGCGGAGATACTGAGAGTAAAGTAAAAGCCCGGCATCTGCCGGGCATCCGCAGCTCGGGTTCTGGGAATCCGGGGCTATACCATATCTTTCAGACCTTTCAGGGGCGAAATCCGCACGGTATTGTGCGCCGGTTTGGCTTTGAATGTCGTTTCTTCCCCGGTGAAAGGATTGATGCCCTTGCGTGCTTTGGTCGCAGGTTTGCGGACGACTCTGATTTTCATTAAGCCGGGAATGGTGAAGTCACCGGGACCGGAGCGTTTGCTCAGATTTTTCTTAATCAGGACATTCAGGGTTGCGAATACAGAACCAATATCCTTCTGGGTCAAACCTGTTTCTTCGGCAATAAAGGAATGGATTTGGGTTTTAGTTGGCGCTTTTCTAATCGCAGCGGCTTTTTTCTTTGCTGGCATGGTAATGTTCCTCCTTTGGGTGAGTGTTTATCCAGTAGATCTTTTGAAAAGGCGTAACATAACCAGTGGTTTGATGCAGCGCAAGTGGAAATTGTTTTACCAAGGTATTTTGCTCTTGATTTTGGTGAAAATGTCTTTTGTGGTGGTATCTTTAAGCAGGAATATATCCGGCCAGGCCCCTCAATGGAGGGATGATAAGTAATTTGAAGAAAAACAGCCCGATGAGTGCCAGCATGGGACTCAGGTCTATGCCGCTGACAGGCGGCATCAGCTTTTGTATCGGTCGCATAACCGGCTGAGTTAATTGATGCAGTATCTGTACGACCGGATTGTATTGATAAGGAGAGGATATCCAGCTAAAGATTGCCAAGATAATCACGGAGAATATGAATATATTGAATGTGTGATTGATGATTTCGACGGCGCTGAGCGCCAGCAGAGCGACGGGTAGAAATTTTGCACCGATAATGAGCGTGATAAGGATAAAAGAGACATATTGCACAGTCAGCATCAGGATAATGGATGAAACATCTATTTTGCCGATACCCGGGACTATTGGCCTTAAAAACCTCAATGGAGGATTGGTTATTTTTACAACCAGCCGGCATATCGGATTATAGAAGTCCACGCCGAATAGCTGAAATAAAAAGCGCAGTAACACTACCGTTACATACAGTCCAAAAACAACCTCAATCAGAAATATCAGAGGGTCATTCAGATATTGGCCCAAGGGAACCTCTCAAAATTTTATTCTCCCAGTTCTTCAGATAGCTGCCGCGAACGCCTAGTCGCCGCATCAACGGCTTGCCTTACCAATTCGGGCAGCTTACCGTTTATCAATATTTTTATCGCCTGCTCGGTTGTTCCGCCGGGCGAGGTTACTTGGTGCCTGAGTTTGGCGGGCTCTTCTCCGGTAAGGCCGACCATGCCGGAGGCACCCAGCGCGGTTTGTACGACCAGGTGCCGGGCCGTATCCGGTGGCAGTCCCTGACCTATGGCGGCCTCTATAAGCAATTCAATGAAAAGGAAAAAATAGGCCGGCCCGCTCCCACTTATTGCCGTTACCGCATCAATCTCTTGCTCAGTTGTGAGCCATACCGTCTGACCTACGGTTTGCATGATCTGCTCGGCCATGGTTTTTTGTGCTTTGCTACACCCCGGGCCCGCAAACAGGGCGCTCATGCCCTGACCTGTCAATGCGGGCGTGTTCGGCATAACCCGCATTATGGGTGACCTGCGCTGCAGCCAGCGCTGAATGGACTCAATACGTATTCCCGCAACGATGGAAATGATGAGAGGCCGGACTTCCTGCATGTGGCTGGCCAGCTCCTGGCAAACCGGCTTAAGTATTTGCGGTTTGACTGCCAGCACCAAAATGTCTGAGCATAATGCGACATCCCGGTTGCTCGTGGTGACCTCTACTCCAAGCGATTTTGCTTGCGGGTCGGCGGCGATGATCCGATCATTCCTGTAGCCTGCACGCAGCATCCCGCCGATCAGGCTGCCGGCCATGTTGCCGGCGCCAATAAATCCTGTTTTAGCTTCAGTCATGTATTACTGTCTTTGTCCAAAGATTGCTGTACCTATGCGAACCATTGTTGTGCCTTCCGCGATAGCCGCCTGCATGTCGCCGGTCATGCCCATGGATAGTGTATCAAGTGAATAGCCTTGATTTTTTAGCCTGTTGTAGGCTCGGGCCAGCTTGGCGAAAGCCTGCCTTTGCCGCTCGAAACAGCTTTCTTTGACAGGGATTCCCATGATACCTCTAAGTTTCAGGTTGGGTAAACTTGATATTGATTCTGCAAAGCCTTCCAGCTCATGCGGCGCAATGCCTGATTTTGTAGCCTCTGCGCTGATGTTGACCTGGATACAGACGTTTAGCGGGGGCAGGCCGCTACGGTGTTCGCTTAATCGTCTGGCGTGCCTGCCTTGGTCAAGGCTTTGTACCCATGTAAAATGGGAGGCGATTTTTCTGGTTTTGTTACTCTGGATCGGCCCGATATAATGCCATTCAATATCAAGTTCAGAGAGTGGTCTGATTTTTTCGATGGCCTCATCGACATAATTCTCGCCGAACAGGCGTTGTCCGGCTGCATAGGCAACCCTGATGGCACTTATGGGGAAGGTTTTGCTAGCGGCAAGTAGCCGGATATCATCGGCTGATCGCTGATACTTGTGTGCGGTAGAGCGTATCTGCCGGGATACCCGGCGGATATTGTCTATGATATTATGGTCAACGGTGGTCACAGTGTGCGGGCTGTATAGCGGCAGGATTGTTGCGTATGGGCATATTAATTGCCAGAGTTCTGCGGCAATAGAATCTTTGCTGGTCTCAATTCATGGTTTGGTTTATTATACGAAAAGCCTGATGAAGTCAGAGCACCCATAAGTCTGTAAGATGACGTTAAAAAGGAGATCGTAGTGGATATTGGTGAGTTGCTTGCATTCGGCGTTAAAAGTGGTGCCTCGGATCTCCACTTGTCGGCAGGGTTACCTCCCATGATTCGTGTCGATGGCGACGTGAAGCGCATTAACGTGCCTGAAATGAACCATAAGATGGTCCATGACATGGTCTATGACATCATGAATGACAGGCAGCGCAAGGACTATGAGGAGTTTTTTGAGTGTGACTTTTCCTTTGAAATTCCCAATCTGGCACGTTTTCGGGTAAATGCCTTCAACCAGAATCGTGGAGCAGGTGCGGTTTTTCGGACGATTCCTTCGGAAATTCTCACACTTGAGCAACTAAGTGCCCCACAAAAATTTGCCGAGTTGGCCATGTTGCCGCGTGGCGTATGTTGTGTCACAGGACCTACCGGTTCAGGTAAATCAACCACTCTTGCCGCGATGCTCAATTATCGTAACGAAAATGAATATGGGCATATTCTTACCATTGAAGATCCTATTGAATTTGTGCATCAAAGCAAAAAATGTCTGATTAACCAGCGTGAGGTACATCGGGATACCTTGGGATTTAATGAAGCCTTACGCTCAGCCTTGCGTGAAGATCCCGATGTTATTCTGGTTGGTGAGATGCGCGATCTGGAGACCATACGTCTTGCGCTGTCAGCCGCAGAAACCGGTCACATGGTCTTCGGAACGCTGCATACAAGTTCGGCTGCCAAGACTATTGACCGTATCGTTGACGTGTTTCCGGCAGAAGAAAAAGACATGATTCGCGCCATGCTGTCAGAATCACTGAAGGCAGTTATCGCGCAAACCCTGTTAAAAAAGAAAGGTGGTGGTCGCGTGGCGGCCCATGAAATCATGATTGGTACGCCGGCGATTCGCAATCTCATCCGTGAAAATAAAATTGCACAGATGTTTACCGCGATTCAGACCGGGCAGCAGTTTGGTATGCAGACCTTGGACCAGAATCTTCAGAATCTGGTTCAGAAGGGTGTGGTTGAAAAGCAGGCAGCCAAGGAAAAAGCGGCTAATCCGGACACGTTTATGTAAATTTCAGTAATCAGTTAGAGATTAATTCAGGTATCAATTTCAGGGGTATTAAAATATGGAAAGAGATCAGGCGATTAAATTTGTGCTCGACCTATTAAATACAATGATTGCCAAAGACGGATCAGATATGTTTGTTACCGTTGGGTTTCCGCCGGCAATCAAGATACACGGTCAGGTGACTGCGGTGACCAAGACACCGCTCAAGTCTGAAGATACGAAGGCGATGGTTTATGCCATCATGCGTGATAAACAGCTTAAGGAATTTGAAGCGACTAACGAGTGTAACTTTGCCATCTCACCTCCTGGGATTGGTCGCTTTCGCGCAAATGCTTTTGTACAACAGGGACATATGGGCATGATTCTTCGTACCATTACGACCGAAGTGCCTACCATGGATCAGCTTAAGCTGCCTGAAGTTTTGAAGGACGTAGCCATGGCCAAGCGCGGCCTGGTGATTATGGTAGGGGGCACGGGTTCCGGTAAATCAACTTCGCTGGCGGCTATTATCAACCATCGTAACGAGAACGAGCGTGGCCATATCATTACCCTTGAGGATCCGATTGAATATGTACATCCACACAAAAAATGTATTATCACCCAGAGGGAAATTGGTCTGGATGCTGAAACTTGGGAGGTGGCCCTGAAAAATACCCTGCGTCAGGCACCGGATGTCATACTCATGGGGGAGATTCGTGATGCCCAGAGCATGGAACATGCCATAGCCTTTGCCGAGACCGGTCATCTTTGCGTGGCGACCCTTCATGCCAACTCGGCCAACCAGGCTATTGACCGGGTTATCAACTTCTTTTCGGAAGAGCGTAAAACCCAGTTATTGATGGATCTTTCTCTGAATCTCAAGGCGGTTATATCTCAGCGATTACTGGCTACAGTTGACGGCAAGGGGCGGGTTGCCGCAATTGAAATTATGCTAAACTCGCCTTTGATTGCGGACCTGATCCTGAAAGGAGAGATTCACAATATCAAAGAAATCATGAAGAAATCCCGGGAGCTGGGCATGATAACCTTTGATGATGCACTGTTTGATTTGTACGAGTCGGACAAAATCGGTTATGACGATGCCATAAAAAATGCAGATTCGGCCAATGAATTACGACTCAAGATCAAGCTCCAAGGCAAGGCATCCAAGGGTCAGGACAGGCTGGACGGATTGGATCACCTCACGCTCGAGGATGATGAAAAAGCAATGCAAGCATGATTACCTGGCGGTACCCGTCTGGTCATCCTTGCCTGCAGAGGAGCACTTATGGACCTCACCCCCTACCTTAAACTCATGGTGCAGAAGAGGGCTTCCGATCTGTTTCTTACCGTTAATTCCAGAATCAATATAAAACTTGAAGGTCGGGTAGTCGCGGTTGGGAGAACCGTCCTGACCGCCGATATGACACGTGATGCCGCTTACAATATTATGAGCGACAAACAGATCCGCGAATTTGAAGACAGCATGGAAAGCGATTTTGCCATTGCATTGCCGGATAATGCTGGTCGTTTTCGTGTTAATGTCTTCAGGCAGAGAGGGGATGTGGGCTTGGTGCTGCGCCTGATTCCTTCAAAAATTCCAACTATGGAGGATCTGAATCTGCCACCGGTTTTGACCGAGTTGATATTAAGGAAGCGTGGTCTGATTCTTATGGTCGGATCGGCAGGTTCCGGCAAATCCACAACACTGGCGGCAATGCTTGATTATCGCAACAAGAATTCTGCCGGACATATCCTGACTATTGAGGACCCTGTAGAATTCTCTCACCCGAACCGCAGGTCAATCATCAATCAGCGTGAAGTTGGGGTAGATACGCACAGCTATCAAAATGCACTGAAAGCCAGTTTACGTGAGGCACCCGACGTTATTCTTATTGGAGAAATCAGAAGTCGCGAAACCATGGAAGCGGTTATGGAGCTGTGTAACACCGGTCATCTGGTGGTATCTACCCTGCACTCTAATAATGCCAATCAGGCATTGGAACGTGTAGTGAATATGTTTCCCCAGAGTCTGCACAAACAGTTATTTATGGACCTGTCGCTGAATCTGGTGGCTATTATTTCGCAGCGGCTGGTCATGGGCCTGAAAAACAGACGCTGTGCCGCCATTGAAATACTGGTCAATACCCCGCATATTGCCGATCTGATATTGAAGGGCCAAGTCCATGAAATCAAGGATATTATGGAAGGCAGCGGCGTCAAGGGCATGGTGACGTTTGATAGCGCACTTTACGATTTATACAACAGCGGTCAGATATCGGAAGAGGAGGCCCTGAATAATGCGGACTCCAAGACAAATCTGGAGGCTAAAATTAATTTTGGTGAGTAGAGTGGAGGGCAGCAATGTCTGATAAAGGTATACCTTACTATGTCGTCTATATGGCCTTGATTGCAGGCGAAATGCGCTTTGGTTCACAAAAAGTACTGAGCCCGGTCGAACTTGATAATGAAAAAATTATCCGTGATATTGCCAAGCAGATCAAGGAGCAAAGACACTTCAAGGAAGTCACTATCCTGAATTGGAAGCGGCTGCGCAAATAGATTGGGATATACCGGTCTGCCCGCCCGCGGCAATGATTCGGTCATGATAAAACCGGTGCGATTATCGGTACATTCATTTTAACTGCGGTAGTCCGCTATCCAGCTTCCATGTCCCGGGTTCCTCAAACCAACGCCAGACTTGAGGCTGACTGATCTGTTTGACGACCCCTCTATCCTCCAGGTAATAGTCAATTCGGACATTGCCGGAAATATTTTCCCGGGTTTCATCTACAAGCCACTTCAGCGGTTCGATGGCGGTTATGCGTACATTTTTCAGCGAGGGAATAGTGGCAACCGCCGGTGCGATATGCGCCGTTGTCATAAGGCTGCTCACCTCATGGAAATGTCCCCAGCGCAGATGCTTTGAATAGGCCCGGAAAGAGTCATTGAACTTGGTCATACGGTCTTCATCTTTCCAGGTATTGCAGCCTGCCAGAGCAGTAAAAACGGTTATCAGTAACAGATATCGGATGAATGTTTGGCGCATTGGCTGTGTCCTCTATGTCAGCGGGAAATTATACCTGATTCTGTAAATCCTTCAGCCTCCCGGTGAGAGCTCCGGGAAAGTGTTTGCGCCGCTTTCTGTGATTCGGGAATATCTGGCCAGGAACAACATCCTGACGGTCCACCCCATCGGATGTGTAAAAGTTCCATTATGCCGCCATTTTACGTTTAAGTTCTTCTACAAAGCGTTTGGCCCACGGTGATGCCGACACAATCCGTTCAGGATCAACGGATGCCAATAAATCAAATGAGTGGTCCCTCTTGCTGTACCGACCTTTTTTCTCACATGAATGGGTCGCTCCAGCGAGGGACTTATAAATGCCATCTTTCCCTATTGATTCAATGTCTCTTCCTTCGGGGGGTATCCGATTTGCATTGAAGCCCTGACCAAAGTATTTACCCAATGTTTCCCGGTCAGCCAGAAGCCAGCTTTCCATGACCTGAACCATAAGATGACAATCGGTGTCCTTTGCGCCTTTGGGTTGTGCCCAGCTATCATCAGGTTTATCACTTAAATGCTTCCAGGGTTGCCAATCTTCAGGTTTGCCCTGCTGATAACAAACATCTACCGGTGTTTCACTATCCACCAGCAGGATGGCTGCTTCCCCATTCGCAATGGCCGTACAGAAAGATTGGTAGGCATTACTGCGGCTGCCGCAAGCCACAATACGAGGACGATCTTTTATCCCGGCCTTTGTAATAAAGGCACTAAATCCCTTTCGGCAGGATTGCTTTAGTGCATTCGTATCTCCACCACCTTCGACATACAGCCTTACCATCGTGTGCCTCCAATCTCGCCGCGCGTCCACAGCTGGCCCAATCGGTATTTCTCCAGCCACGGCTTGAGCTTATCGGCATCCAGGCGAGTGAGTGTCGTACCCTCATCAGTTTTTTCTGTCACGACTACCGATTCCGGTGTCTCATTCATGGCATCTACCAGCACATCGGAATGTGTGGTGACAACCAGCTGAGTTTTTGTGGCGGCCTCCCTGATTAACTTGGCCACGGTCGGCAGTATATCCGGATGCAGACCAAGTTCCGGTTCTTCAATACATATCAGCGGGGGTGGCTCTGGATGGCATAGGATCGCCAGCAGACACAAATAGCGCAGGGTGCCATCGGAAAGCCGTGTAGCCGGAACGGTGAAACGGCCTTCATAAAAGAATACCTGTACGGTTCCGCCTTCAACCTTAACATCAAAATCGTCTATACCTTGGTACAGCTCACGAAGTGCCTTGAGAAGACGCTCCTTTACTGTCGGTTCCCGGCGCAGCCTGTTCAGAACCATGCCCAGATTACTGGCATCGGTCTCCAGAATATCATTGGGAAGGTCTGCCTTCTGTGGAAGACGCGGCTTGGTATAGCGCCCGAAGCTCCATTCCCGATAGATCCGAATTTTTGAAAACGAATTCCCCAGGTAGGTGAGTTCCGGGTAATGGTCCGGATCTTTGCGCTGGGATAAGATGGATGCGGCGGGCTCAATTTCCTCCTGCTGCAAACGCCTGAGAACGTCTTTGAAATTAAGAACCCCGTGACCGTTCTCAAATTTGTAGTAAAGATAGGGTTCATTGTGGTCAGGGTAAGCTTGCTCGTTCTCAATACGCTCATCCACTATCTCAAAGCGCTGTCCGACCTCGGAAAAGCCAAGCATATAGCGAAGATCCTGACGTCCCGGATTACGGATTACCGCATTCACAGTAGCCGCAGATGCCTTATCCGAACCTTTCCACAGCCAATCATGCACGCCACCGCCATCCCGAATCGGCATAAGTAAGTCTTTAGGGGCTGCATGGAGTAACTCAAATGCCTCAATCAGATTGGATTTACCCGAACCGTTTGGTCCAATCACAACATTCAGCGGCTTCATTACCAGCGCCTCCGCATTTTCTCCAAAGCTCAGAAAATGCTTCAACTCTATTGATTCGAGCAACATATTTTTCTCCATAATTCGGCAACGAGTTGCAGTTTACGGCTATTCCCTCTCCAAGTCTCGACCTATCATAAAGTGTTGCCGGTGAGACGGCTATGAAAAAACTGTACCCTTTGAACAGGCGGCCCACTGGTCGATAAACCGTATGATATTGGTGCATTGGCCGATGAGCAGGGCGAACGCAGAATGTCGCGGCATTCCCGGAGCTTTTACTGCAACAATATAGTGCTGCTGACTCTGCGAAAAAACACGGCGTTGTTTCGTGCCTTTAATATCCGAACGGTCCTTTTGGGCGCATAGCTTTATTCTTGGGGCCGCTTTTTCTTGGCATCAATATTTCTAATAGCAGGAAAGTAGAAAATTATAGTGTACGGTCAGGATTTTGATAGCCAAATTAAAGAAAAAAGGTGATTATTCGCTGGTTTATCAAAAAACTCATTAATACTCATTTTTGATGCGAGTACACCTTGGCAAGGAGATTGATCATGAACACAAAAAGGCTTTCCGACTACAAAAGCAGTATTGATGTTGATACAATCAAACGGAAGAGGGCGCAGATGACGCCGGCAGAAAGGCGCGAACAGATGGTTTCGGGTGTTTTCGGCTTGTTGGACTCAAAGAGCGAGGTGACGAAGGAAGAAATCAGAGAAGAGATAGAGCGGATATATCGGGGCGGGCCGGACTAGATGGATGTCTTTGATTTGGTGGGACAGACCGGGCAGCATCCGGTCTACAAGGAACTCGAAAGAACAAACGGCATACGGCACTATGGTCTGCTGCAATCAATTATCTCTGCATTGCTGACAATAAAATATCGCAAGATTTTCCACGAAATCATCAAGTCGATAAACTACCATGCTATCGCCTGCCTGCACAGAGGTGCCGGTGAGTACAGGAATATAGCAGTAACAGTCAATAGATATACTCCGCCGCTCACACGGAAGTTAATGGCTTGATGGACGGACTGGTAGGGGATATCAACAGTCATTGGGAACCCGAAGATCCTGTTTCGCTGGCGACTCACGCATTGTGGCGGCTGAACGTCATACACCCCTTTGTCAACGGAAACGGCCGCACCCGCAAGGGCACTATGCTATTACATCCTGTGTTGTAAATTCGGGACGTTGTTCGGCGGCAAAACAATATTTCCCGAGTTAATGAAAGTGAAATACAGGTCCGACTACGTTAAAGCAATAAAAGAAGCCGATAAAGCCGGAGACATAACATCCCTCGCCAGGCGGTTGAAAAAGTGGTGCAAGAATCATCTACCTGAATATCAGCCTCCCGGCTTATCAGATCAGCGCATATCATTCTCCGTAATTGAACCGGACCTAGGCTGTCGATTTTATGCCCTGCCGTGCCATGCTATCATGCCCGGCCAAGCCGAGCATGTTCAGGCGGGTGTAGTTCAATGGTAGAACAAAGGCTTCCCAAGCCTTTAACGAGGGTTCGATTCCCTTCACCCGCTCCAGTTACAGCCGGGTTACTTTCTTCGCCAACGGGTACCTTGCGGGCTGTCTTCCAGTTCGATACCTGCATCAGCCAACCGCTTGCGGATTTCATCGGCACGTTGAAAATCCTTGTCAGTCCTGGCGTTGCGGCGTTGTTCAATCAGGTTATCAATTTCAGCATTGTCGAGGCCATCGGTATCGGCGGCCTGTCGGCGGAACCATGCCTCCGGTTCATCTGTCAGCAGCCCCATGATGGCACCGCCGGCCAGTAAGCGGGCTTTACAGCAAGCCTTGTTTCCGGCATCGGCTTTATTGAGCTGCTTGGCCAATTCGTGCAGCTGTGCCAGGGCAACCGGCGTGTTCAGATCATCCTGCAGAGCGGTCATAATTTCAGTGGGAGGAGGAGTATCCGATGGTGCGGGTTCAATATCGCCGGCCTGTCGCAGGGCGTTATACAAGCGGTCAAGACCGGCCTTTGCCTGTTTCAGAGTTGTTGCCGACCAGTCCAATGGCTGGCGATACTGAGCGCTGAGCAGGGCATAGCGCAGCGATTCTCCGGGCATGTGTTGCAGGGCGTCATGGATGGTCAGAAAGTTCCCCAGTGATTTGGACATTTTTTCGCCGTTGATAGTGAGATAGCCGTTGTGCATCCAGTAGCTGACATAACCTGCGCTGCCATGTGCGCAGCGTCCCTGTGCAATCTCGTTTTCGTGATGCGGAAAAATCAGGTCCTGACCACCGCCGTGGATGTCGATGACCTCGCCCAGGTGGGTCTTTATCATGGCCGAACACTCCAGATGCCAGCCGGGGCGACCCCGCCCCCACGGGCTATCCCAACCGGGCTGCTCGTCCGAAGACGGCTTCCACAGCACAAAGTCGCCCGGATGTCTTTTGTAATCCGCCACCTCAATGCGTGCCCCCGCCAGCATATCGTCCGGCCTGCGTGCGGACAGCCGACCGTAATCCTGCATGGAGGCTACGCTGAACATGACATGGTCATGCACCGTATAGGCGTGTCCCTTGTCGATGAGGAGCCGTATCATTTCCTGCATCGGTCCAATATGGTCGGTGGCGAAGGGTTCAACTGTGGGTTCCATTACCCCCAGACTTTTCATATCTTCGTGGTAGGCTGCCGTATAACGTTGTGTAATGTCATCCATCTCGACGCCTTCCTCGGTCGCTGCATGGATGATTTTATCGTCAATATCGGTGACATTTCTGGCATAGATCACCTGCGGGTAAAGCCGCTGCAATAGCCGGAAAAGCACATCAAACACCACGGCAGGCCGGGCATTGCCGATGTGGACATAGTTATAAACCGTCGGCCCGCACACATACATCGTAACCCGTTGCGGGTCGAGCGGGATAAATTTTTCCTTCCTGCGGGTGAGCGTGTTGTGGATATGTAACGCCATACGCGGTTACGGGCCGCCTGTGTGCGACTATTCGTGTTTGCCGTACAGGCTGGCCGGATCAATCAGCGGTGCCTCAATAACGCTGACTTTGTCGTCCTCCACCCGATTGTAAAAGCAGCTTTTACGGCCTGTGTGGCAGGCGGGACCGGTTTGCTTGACCAACAGCAGGATAGTATCGCCATCGCAGTCCAGGCGCATTTCCTGCAACAGCTGAATCTGGCCGGAGGATTCACCTTTGCGCCAGAGCCTCTGCCGGGAGCGTGAGAAGTAGCATACCCGTCCGGTTTTCAGAGTTTCCTGCAGTGACTCGCGGTTCATCCAGGCCATCATAAGCACTTCCCGGCTATCAAACTGCTGGGCAATAGCCGGGATCAACCCTTCGGAGTTAAACAGCAGATTGTCGAGCACTTCGGCCCATGGCAGGCTTTGCCCGATATCATATTTTTCAGTTGCTTTAATCATGGCGGCGTTTGCGATGCGGCACAGCATTATAGCAGGCTTGCGGGAGCCGCTAACCCCTGCTGTGCGAGACAGGCATATGGCACCGGTTTTATGACGGTGTTTTACATGCCCGAGCTACGGTGTAGTGTGCTCCCTGTTTAAGCTTTTGGTAATTGCCGAATACCTCGGACAGATAGCGTTTCATAAATTGTCGCAGTCCGTTAACCGTGACAACATATAGACAACCATTCGGATTCAGCCTGTTTTGGGCATCATGCAGAATAACCGTGAGTAACTCCCTGCCGACTTTAGCCGGGATATTGGATGCGATGATGTCGAATTTACGGTTTGCGGGAATATGATTGAATCCATTACTGAGTAAAATCTCGGCATTGTCGATGTTGTTCTGACGGATGTTTTTTTCAACATATTCAACGGCGACAAAATCCTTGTCTGTCAGCAGAGTTTGCCCGCGGCTTGCCGATTTGGCCATTGTCAGGCCAATGGAACCATAACCGCAGCCCAGGTCGAGACAGTCATGCTCCGGCTTTATATCAAGCTGCTTCAGCAGCAAACGGGTTCCATCATCGATCTCGCGTGGAGAAAACAGCCCCCAGGTTGTACTAAAGCGCAGTCTATGTCCGCAGAGTTCTGTATCGAACTCAATATCCTGGCGAAGCTGGTCAATCAAAGCAGGTTTAATCACTATGTTTATGCAGTTTCGGCTGTCAGGACCATTATATGGAAACCGCACAATGAAGCACTTGCTATCTGTCGGGTATCGCTACACAATGGACTATTGACAGACTGGAAATTCAAACAGGAGAAACCAAATGCCAATTGAGGAAGGAAAGGCCGCGCCATTATTTACTCTTAAGGACCAACATGGGAAAGAGGTAGCCCTGCAGGATTTTCATGGATCAGATGTGGTCATTTACTTTTACCCGAAAGATGATACGCCCGGCTGCACAAAAGAGGCCTGCGGTTTTCGGGATTTATGGGATAAATACCATGAGCGAGACATTATCGTTCTCGGGGTATCGCCTGATGATGGCGAAAGTCACCGCAAATTTATCAGTAAATATGATATACCCTTTATCCTGCTGAGCGATCCTGATAAGAAAGTTATGGAGCAATATGGGGCCTGGGGCGAAAAAATGATGTACGGTAAAAAAGTAACGGGTGTTATACGCTCTACTACCTGGGTCGGTGCTGATGGCAAGGTGGTTAAACACTGGGCAAAGGTGCCGAAGGCCGAGGATCATCCTGCCAAAGTACTCCAGGCAATGACTGCTGCCTGAACAGTAACCCCGCTACAGTCCGTCGACCTTTAGAGTAAAGCAAAGGTACGCCGTTGTTTTCCAAGCACCGGATAATTCCGGGATGGAACTGTTCGGGGACCGCATAATACCTTAAGCAAACAAGCTATGAAAAAACTGATTCTTGTTTTAGGCGGACTGGGCATTCTTGGTATCGCTGCCATTACTGCGATGATATTTCTGTTGCCTGACATTATCCAGTCCCATGACTTCAAACCCCGGATCATCGAGATTGTAAAACAGCAGACAGGACGCGACCTGGTTATTGAGGGCGATCTGGATATCAGGATATTTCCCAAAATTGGTGTCGCCCTAGGGAAGACGCAGCTGAGTAATGCAGCAGGGTTTGGTGAACAGCCGTTCGTTAGTATGGATGCCGTTAATATTCAGCTTGCCTTGCTGCCGCTGCTGAAAGGGCAGGTGCAAATGGACGAAATCGTTGTTGATGGTTTGTTTATGAATCTGTACCGCAATAAGGCGGGCCGCACTAACTGGGATGATTTTTCCAAAGGTACGGACATGCGGGCTGAGCCGCCGCCGCCATCACCCGTGCATGATGGAGCGGGAATGCAGCTTGATGCACTGTATATCGGCGGCATTAATATTCGTGACGCACAAATCAGCTGGCGCGATGACACTGCCGGAGACGACTACCGGATTTCGGAATTGAATTTATCCGGAGGTGCTATCATGCCGGGCCAGCCGGTGGATATTGATTTTTCTGCGCGCTTTGACAGCCAACGGTATCAGGTGCAGGGCATATTCAAGTTTGGCGGTAACATATTACTTTCTGAAACCTCTCAAAGCATCACGATAGGCAGCATGGTACTTGATATGGATGTCGAAACCGAGAAAATCAGCCTCAAAAAATCGAGCTTGAATATAACATCTGAACAAATGACTTTTGATATCAACAGCCAGAAGCTGGAATCCGGTCGTCTGGCTGTTATGCTTGATTTTGATTTATCCGACCCGGCGCTGAAGGCACGGATTGATGCGCAGGTGGATGCTGCGCTTGATCTTAATGCCAAGCAGTACAGCCTTGCCGATCTGGTAGCAGAGATTGATGCCAGTGGCAAATCCCCGAATAACGGGAAAGCTCGATTAAAACTGGAGTTTCCGGTATTGACCGCCGAGCTTGGTTCGTCACAATCAGCCGGACTGCAAGGTCAGCTGCGTATCGCGGAATTTAATGCCCGCCAATTACTGGAGATTTCAGGACAGCCGGTTCCCGAGGCAGCTGACCTGGCGACACTCACCCGCGTGCAAGCGGACTTTGATTTTATGGCATCCGGCAGAAAAATTGCCATAAATCAGTTGAATATTGCCGTGGACGATACCACTCTCAAAGGTAAAGCCAACGTTACGGACTTGAGTCGGCAAGCGGTCACCTTTGAGCTGGATATCGACAAAATTGATCTTGATCGCTATCTGCCGCCAAAAAAGGAAGAGTCCGATACCCGGCCCCGACCAACCGGTGCCGACACGACCGGAGATGAACCGTTATTTCCGGTTACCGCCCTGAAGGAACTTGACACCAATGGAGTGGTGCGTATTGCCGACCTGAAAGTGCATAATATGCAGCTGGACGATATCAGGCTTGAACTGCAATCCGGAGACGGCTATCTCAATCTGAAATCAAAGGCCGGGCTTTATCAGGGAGAATATTCCGGTGACTTCACCCTCAATGTACGGCCTGAGTTGCCGGTCGTCGAAATCGAGTCTGGTTTTAATAACATCCAGATAGAACCATTGTTGCAGGACTTGACAGGAGAGGCCAGGCTTGCAGGCACCACCCGCGGTTCTGTGAAAGTCAATAGCCGGGGTAATTCGCGCAACGCCCTCGAAAAAACACTCAACGGTGACGCATCGTTTAATTTTAGTGACGGTGCAATCGTTGGTGTTAATATCGGTAAAATTCTCAGGGAGGGCATGTCCAGACTGGAGGGAAAGGCGATTCAACAAACGGATGTGCCGGGGAAAACGGACTTTTCACAGCTATCGGGCAATGCCACCATTAAAAGCGGTGTAGTGACTAACAAAGACCTCTCCATGAAGTCGCCGCTGTTACGTGCGGCGGGTGGCGGTACAATTGATTTACCTGAAAAACATATTGATTATCTGCTGGAAGTTTCACTGGTCGGTACACTACAGGGACAAGGAGGAGAGGACCTGTCCAGGCTTAGAGGAATCACGATTCCTCTACGCATTAGCGGGCCATTCTCCGAGCTGTCTTACAAGCCGGATTTATCGGCTGCTTTGTCGGGTCGCGCCAGAGAAAAAGTGCAAGAAAAAAAAGACGAACTTAAAGACAAACTGAAAGGCAAATTAAAAGGCCTCTTTTAAGTAAGGCTTTACATGCAAGAATTCAGCCGTAAAATTCTCGCCTGGTTTGATAGCCACGGGCGCAAGGGATTGCCTTGGCAGCAGCAAAAAACACCATATCGTATCTGGGTGGCAGAGATCATGCTTCAACAAACCCGGGTTGCCACGGTTATTCCATATTTTGAAAAATTCATACGATGTTTCCCGGATGTGTATACCCTTGCCAAGGCCGCTGATGACGAGGTTATGTCATATTGGACCGGATTGGGATACTACGCCAGAGCCAGAAATTTACACCGTTGCGCAATACAGGTCGTCGAAAAATACCACGGAGAATTCCCCGATACCCAAGACAAACTGCAAACCCTGCCCGGTATAGGTCGTTCAACGGCAGGGGCCATACTATCCCAGGCCTTTGGTAAGCGCGGGATTATTCTGGACGGCAACGTCAAGCGTGTTTTGAGCCGACATGCGGCCATATCAGGATGGCCGGGGCAGGCTGCCGTAACACAACAGCTGTGGCGGCTGGCGGAACAGCTGACGCCGAACCATCGGCCGGATGCCTATACACAAGCAATTATGGACCTGGGTTCGTTGGTTTGTCGGCGTCGCCAGCCTGAATGTACTGTCTGTCCCCTGTTCGAGTCATGTCAGGCGCGGCGACAAAGACTCATCGGGCAGATTCCCGGTAGAAAACCGAAAAGGTTGCTGCCACAAAAAACAACCCGCGTGATGATTTTGCGCAATGGAGAAAAAATTCTACTGGAAAAGCGACCGCCGGTCGGGATTTGGGGTGGCTTGTGGAGCCTCCCGGAAACAGATGCCGCGCTTTCTCAACAAGCGACAGAAAAAATACTGCATGACAGACATGGAGTGAACATTACAACCATTGAAAAGCTCCGTAGTTTTGAGCACACCTTTTCGCACTTTCGCCTGCGGATTGAACCGTGGCTTATCGACACGTCAACCATGCACAACCGCATTCAGGAACCCGGACGACAGTGGTATGATTTCCATGAGTTATCAAAGATAGGGATGCCCGGGCCCGTCAGTCGGCTTTTAACAAGGCTTGTACCGGCAGTGGAATGCAGATGATTCGAGCAATATCAACAGGCGGTTAAGCATCAATTTGTGAATGCCGGTTGGATATGCCCCTTCCATCAGGATTGAATTCAGGACATACTTGATGGATGGGAAGCAAACCCTTTTGTGGATTTGCCTGTCAGGCCTCAAAATACGAACCTCAACTACTGAGGCGTGAAACTGATGGAACTCCCCGGATGAGGCGCCGGTAATATATGCCGGGCGCAGTGGCATAAACAACACGGATAAAGATGATGAGTAAAATTGTAAATTGCGTCAGGCTTGGCGTACAGTCTGAAGGATTGGATTCTGCACCGGTACCGGGCGAGCTGGGACAAAAAATCCTGGCAAATGTCTCGGCGCGGGCCTGGGACGATTGGTTAGAGCACCAGACGATGCTGATTAACGAATATCGCCTTAATCTGAGAGACATCAGGGCCAGGGAATACCTGACGAAAGAACTCGAAAATTATTTTTTCGGCAGCGGTTCGGAAAAGCCTGCGGAATATACACCGTAAGTCTGCTTCCGTTGGAAGGCAGATAATGCTTATGATGTGGAAATTACAGAATATCACTGAAGGAGATGCAACCGGAAAAGACTACCAAGTAGAAATGTACATATAGAAACCTGAATTATAAGGATAACACAATGATTGACACAGCAGCACAGGTAGCAGGTCCGATTCCTCCAGATACGCATCTGATGGAGTTTTTGGAAGCAATGAGTTACGCCTTACTGAATCGCGAAAGAAATCGGTGTACCGGCGACACGCACCCATGCCATCATTAAAGGTCGTGCGATCACACCGACTACCGTACTTTATATTCGGTCGGTATTTTGATAGCTTGACAGAATTCCGGATCAATTTGCAGACCAATTACGGTCTGCAAGTGTCAGCGGCAAAACCGAGTGATAAGCTGAAACGCATTACGCCATATGAGGCCTGACGGAGTCAGGTTATATGCCGTCGGGCGGCTGTGTCCGGGTCATTATCACGATGCTCCGGGAAGCCGAATTGAAATACAGCATGACCGGGATAGTTCTTTCTTTAAGTTACTGACGAACGCTCGCTATGAAATATCCTGATTTTTTCTCATGCAGTCCGAGCCGGGCATCGGCTTGACTAATGCGTGTATCCCGCGTGTAATACGCACCCTTTCCTGCGGCCAGGTAGCTCAGTCGGTAGAGCAGGGGACTGAAAATCCCCGTGTCGGCAGTTCGATTCTGTCCCTGGCCACCTTTCCCATTGGGTGGCATATGCTTATTTGGTGCCGAAGCGGACAGGCCGCGGTATTGACAAAACAGATGGAAACGGCACAATCCGTTTTTCTGCAGGGCTGCCGGGTTAAAAGTGCGGGTTATGGCTATGTAGCTCAGTCGGTTAGAGCACAGCATTCATAATGCTGGGGTCGGTGGTTCAAGTCCACCCATAGCTACCATATTTCAAGAAAACCATTGTTCTGAAATCAGGTCCTTGTGGCAGATGGTCAAATTGGCTTCTCAGGCTGATTATTGATATCCGTTTCAGGGAACGGCTGAATGATCTGAACCGGGGAACTGGCATCGCGCCCCGGACGGAAAAGCCGGACGGAGCAAGCATCCCGACGGGATTGATAATGATGCCGTGCCTGCGGCTGATCCGGTAATCTTTTATCGGTACTGATTACAGGCAGTTGTCCGGCCCCGCTTATTTTCTGAACTTCCTGAACAGGTCGGACGATGACACCGGTCACCAGCCCGGTCGGAACCGCATAAAAAACAGACATAACGATGATCGATGCAATGGTTATCGGCGACATATGCGACTGTGGCCCGGCAGCTTCCCGGGTTTTGCCGGACAGGTGGCCGTGATGAGTAAAGGGATGCCGAAAGCAGCTTCCGTCAGCAGGGCAGGGTAATCCGCCGGCTGCTCGCCTGAGTGAGTACATCCCGGAATTGAATTTTTGTTTTCCGTGTCCCGGTAATCCCGGAATGGAATGGTTCAGAGCCTTCCCGAAGGACCGATTTCGAGTCAAAAAAAGTTGTAATATTTACAAGAATTAACTATTATTCGCTGGATAACAGTTCCGATAATCCTCCGAATTGGTTATGCTTGACACTCGGCAAGTTATTAATTCCGGTAATCCAGAGGGAAGCTCAGAGATGAACAAAATTAAGTTTTCAAAAATCGTAGCATTGCTGCCGTTTTTTATAGCCTTGGGTACGATACCTTCCACGGTTTTTGCTCACGACCCTGGTTTCGTACATAATGCCAGCGGCACATTTACTGGAAATGGCGTAGGCGGCTGCCTGCATACCATGCGATGGACCCCCGACATGGGTGAGTGTGGTCAACCGGTTCCGGAAGAGTCAACGATTGATTCGGACGGTGATGGAGTACCTGACGACAAAGATCGTTGTCCCGCTACACCTCAGGGTATTGCCGTCGATGAAAACGGCTGCGGTATCGACAGTGATGGTGACGGCGTAGCTGATTATGAAGATAACTGCCCGGGTACGCCTCGAGGCAGCCGGGTTGATACCCGTGGTTGCGAGCTTGTTACCCGAATCAATGTGCCGGGAGTTTACTTCGACTTTGACCGAGCCAACCTGAAAGATGCCGCCAGAGTGATTCTGGATGATGCGGCTACACAGATTAATGACAATGCCAGCAAGGTCAAATCTGTGGACGTAACGGGTCACACCGACAGCACTGGTCCCGAAGCCTATAACCAGGCGCTGTCTGAGCGTCGCGCCAATTCGGTGAAATCCTACCTGGAAGGCAAAGGTGTATCCAATATCAGTGCCAGAGGTGAAGGCGAAGCCAACCCGGTGGAGGACAACAACACCCGTGAAGGTCGGGCCAAAAACCGCCGAGTTGAAATCCAGGTTAATATGTAGCGTAGTTTACCGAAGGAGTAAAAGCGGCGGCCATCGTGCCGCCGTTTTTTTATCCGGGATATTTTTACATTCCTGTATTTCGGTGGAAACTGCGGATACGGGCATGTATTGCCAGAACCAACACCCTTGAATCCGATAAAAACACATCATGGATTTTGACAGGAAAGCAAAAAACACATAAATCGTTTTTCATGTCCGGCCGGTTCCATTCCAAATGGATTTACCGGAACCTGCCTGAAGTTGCTGCTGTGAACAGTCACCGGAGCACTGGCGGAGAGCTATCAGGGCTTCCTGTTATATTTCCACGAGCAGAGGGTTCGGGTTTCCGAAACCAGTCCCTTGCTATGTAAAGTGAACCTCGAAAGCCATAGCAGATGCATGCCGGAACCCGATCATGCGGAACGCAACAACCGTGGCGCATAAACGATCAATAAAGAGCTTTTGATGTCCGGCAACATCGCCACGAACAGTATTGGTCTCCTGAAGATACAGGCCGGAGATATTACTCTGGTGGGGTGGGTTAATTGTTTTCAGAGGACAGCGCCAACTCCTCATTGGCGAGGTGGTGCATCAAATACACCATACCCTCGTAACTACCGGCCTGAGAACCGCTGGTCAGGAACTTGCCATTGACCATAACGGCAGGCACCCCCGTGATATTGGCGCCCTCAATGAGTTTGCGCCCCTTCCGAATTTTTACATCAACACTGAAAGAACGAAAAGCCTGAGCGAATGCCTCGCGATCAATACCGTAGGATTCGGCGAAATCAATCAGATCGGCCTCCTTATAAAGACGCTGCTTCTTTTCATGTATAGCGATAAAAAGCGATTCATGCAGCATATTGAGCACCCCGAGCGCCTCGGCGGCGTAATAAAACCGCGCATGGCCCTCCCATCCCGAATTCAACACGGCAGGGACACGCGTGAAGACAACATCCTCACTCTTGTTTTTTAACCAGCCTTTGACATAAGGCTCGAAACGATAGCAGTGCGGGCAGCCGTACCAGAAAAACTCCGTTACCTCAACCTTGCCACCGGGTGCCGATGTCGTCTGCGAAGGTTCGATACGCTCGTAATGAACCCCCTCTACAGGTTTGGACGACCCCGCAGTCCTTTCCTGAGCGTTGACCGGTGTGGAAACACCGAATGCCAGAGATAAAACCGACACGGAAAGCAAATACTTAAGCCTCATGGCAACACACTAATAATTTGAAAGATGCCGGATTAGAAGCCACATGTACCGACAGGTTCCTCACTGCAACGAAAATTTCGTTGCGCAAATAGAATCTCGGTGGCCTGTCAGTCATACAGTCCCTGGATATAAGAGGCAACGGCCTTGATTTCCTCACGATTCATTTTGGAAGTAATATCCCGCATCATCTGATTACGGTCAGTGCGGCGCTCTTCGCTTTTGAAATGCAGTAATTGCGCCTCGGTGTAAGCGGCCCACTGACCTGCCAGAGCAGGGTAGCCGCTTGCCGGATTACCGGCGCCGGTTGGTCCGTGGCATCCCATACAGCTGGGAATACTCTTGGCTTTATCGCCACCGCGATAGATATTATAGCCAAGCGTAACCAGTTCGGGGTCAGCCTCGCCTGTCTGCATTTTTTGAGTGGCAAAATAGGCAGCCAGATTGGCAATATCCTCATCCGACAGCATCTTGGCAATGCCGACCATGATAGGGTCGATGCGGCCATAGGTTTCCGAATCATTACCGCGAAAAATTTTTAATGACTTGGCCAGATAATGGGCATTCTGACCGGCCAGTTTGGGCCATTGCGGATTGATGCTATTGCCATCAACGCCGTGACAACCGGCACAACCCTTTCCCAGAGCGGTCTTTTTACCGGCCTCGGCATTACCGGCCACTGCCGGCAGGCTTAAAAACAATGAGACTGCACATACCAGTATCGTGATAAAATGACGCATGACTTCAACTCCTGAACAATGCCATATGTGGGATGATGACCCATCCTGTCTGTACGATGGCATTATACAACAAACTGCCGCACATCCCAATGCCCTGCCGGCCCGCATCAACTCAGGGCAGAGGCCCTGTCACCGACAGCAGCAGCCACCGGTCGGAACCATGCTCAAAGTATGCTGATGCTGCCAGGCCGATAATGACTACGGAACAGCCTGCTGCATCCCGCTATGCACGATGCTCAGTTTAACCGTTTTCACGCTGTTATGCTGGGTTTGCAGGATTTCCACGGGATTGCCATAGAGCCGCAGGCTGGTGCCGGACTTGGGAATATCCTGCATATGTTCCAGAATCAACCCGTTCAATGTCTTGGGTCCATCAGTAGGCAGCTCCCACTGTAACGCACGCTTAAGCTCACGCACAGTGATAGTAGCGTTAATGAGATAACTGCCGTCTTTCTGCGGAAAGATATCCTGATGGATAGCCGCCGGGTCTGTTGTGAACTCGCCGACAATCTCCTCCAGAATATCCTCGAGTACGACCAGCCCCTGAATATCGCCATATTCATTAACAGCAAGCGCAACGCGCCGTTTTTCCTTCTGGAAATTCAACAGCTGCTTGTTAAGCGGCGTCGTTTCCGGGATGAAATACGGCGGACGCAAATCTGCCAGTAAAATTTTCTCGGTCAGGCTGTCGTCCTTGAGATATTTCAATAACCGTCTCAGATGAGTAAAGCCGATGACCTGATCCATACTATCCCTGAAAACAGGGACACGTGTATGCTGCGTATGGATGAGTTGCTCAACGATGTCAGGCCAGTCATTATCCAGATCGATACCGACTATTTCGCTTTTCGGGATCATGATATCCTCAACCGTGACCGACTCAAGGTCCAGGATACTCAGCAGCATCTCCTGATGCACATCAGGCACGAGGCCGCCGGCCTGCTGCACCACGGTTCTCAGCTCCTCCGGGCTCAGTGCCTCATTCCTGCTGGTACCGGGCGAGACACCCACAAGCTGCAACAGGCCATTAGTGACAAAATTAATACTGCGGACAATTACCCACGTGACCCTGAGCAGAGGAGACAACACAAAAGAAGCCGGAAAGGCGACCCGCTCCGGGTACAAGGCAGCAAGCGTTTTAGGCGTCACCTCGGCGAATATAATGATGACAAGCGTCAGCACGGCGCTGGCCATAAAAATCCCGGGTTCCCCGTAAAGGCGATAACCGATAATTGTTGCCAGCGATGCGGCGATAATATTGACCGCATTATTGCCGAGCAGAATAACCCCGATTAACCGGTCAGGCTGCTGCAACAGGCGATGCGCCAGTACAGCACCCCTGTTTTTTTGCTCCACAAGATGCCGCAGCCGATATCGGTTTAACGCCATCAGCGCGGTTTCCGAGCTGGAGAAAAAGCCTGACATAACAATCAGGCCGGCAAGAATGGCCAGCAGGCTGGCTATTGAAATATCGTCCAAAGGAGGTGGTCACCTCAATGTAAAGACAGGCATATTTCAACGCCAACCGGCCGGGAAGTCAAGCAAGAGAGGCTATGCCCTGTAAATGAAAAGCCTGCGGGTTGATCTCAAGTTATTTATTGACCGACTCCCGGGTGATGAAGTTACTGACGAACCCATACCATTTCCACATGGTGCGGCAGTGCCGGTCTAGCGGTTCAGGACAATCTCCAGAATAAACTTGGTTACCGGATAGGCAAGGCCGAGCACGGCAAAGCCACTCAAAGTCCAGACCGTGGCCTTGTTGCCCCGCCATCCTGAGCGCCATCGGCCCCACAACAAAACAGCAAACACCAACCAGGACGCAATCGACAGTACCGTTTTATGCACCAGATGCTGAGCAAACATATCCGTGATATAAATCGCCCCGGTCAACAGCGAAAAACTGAGAACCACAAAGCCCAGCAAAATCATGCGGAACAACAGCGCCTCCATAGTCTGTAACGGCGGCAACGCCCGCACATAGCCGCCAGCCCTGTGATGACGCAAAGCCCTGTCCTGCAAGGCGAGCAGGATAACCTGTGTTGCCGCCAACGCAAACAGACTGTATGCCAGTATTGACGAAAGCACATGCAGCTTCATCGGCCATCCGCCCTGCAGCTGCATCGCCTCATGAGACGGAAACAACACCATCAGCAACAGCGTAATCGCCGCTCCCGGAAACATGGCGATACCAAGATTCAATAACGGTTCGAGTAAGGCACCGGCGACCAGAACGGCGGCGATCATCCAGCCCAGCAAAGACAAAGCATTAAAGAAACCCAGATACAGCTCCTCCCCGACCATAATGCCCATATACAGACAAATCGCGTGCAAAACGACCGCGACGGCGCCGATGCCGAGAGAGACACGCGCGTCGCCGGGCGTAGCCAGGCAACCCCGGGACAAATCCAGTCCCAGCCGGGTAGCTGACAACATATACAAACAAAAGGCCGTGCCCGCGAGTAAAAACAGCGTATTCATAAAGACGAATTATAACACCGCACCATGTCCACCGACAATGACCTGCCACCAAAGCCTTTCTCGCCATGCCTGCGAAGGCAGGCAGGGGAGTCAGGGTTGAGGGACTAACGAATCACGATGTCCGGCATAGCTTCAGTAATCCTGCAGCCCGCCAGAAACACATTGCTTTGCGTCGGGTCAGGGGTTATGGTTCGGTCATGGAGAAAT
>JAPYNQ010000054.1 GCA_028289815.1 Gammaproteobacteria bacterium
CACGGCGGCATCGACAGCAGCCTGATCGGTTGCCTCCGCAATGGCTTTTCGGGCAGTGTAACGTGCCGCTCGCATGTTATCGAGCACGGTTCGCAGTTGAGCCGCACGTTATTCGATGGCAAGCACCTTGGCGCGGGGTGTTCTGCCGTTCGCCAAGGCGCTGGCGGCGATGCCCGCAGGCGGGTTACCCTGAAAATGACTGTCCTTCCACTGCGCCGCTGCTTTCTCAACGGCGCGGTACTCATCGATCATGGCGGGATTTTTATAAAATTCAGACAACGCTACGGAATATTACGGGAACCTCGAAAAGCCTACTATGCGCACCGCCATAGCTGCGTTAAACGGTGCTTGGCATCACTCACTATGATTTTTAGGAACCCTCTTAGTACAGGCTAGGTCATTTCTCCAGACGCATTTCGGCGGAGCGCGCATGCGCTGTAAGCCCTTCGCCATACGCTAGCGTACTGGCAATGGCGGCCAATTGCCTTGCCCCATCGGGTGAGAAATGAATGATGCTGGAACGTTTCTGGAAGTCGTAAACACCTAGAGGCGATGAAAAACGCGCCGTACCGGAAGTCGGCAGAACGTGATTCGGGCCGGCGCAATAGTCGCCCAGAACTTCGGTACTGAATGCACCCAAGAAGATGGCTCCGGCGTTTCTGATCTTCGGCAACAATTCCTGAGGATCAGCAACCGATAGCTCCAGATGCTCAGCAGCGATTTTATTAACCACGGCTATGGCGTCCTCCATATCAACGGCCAGAATCAGAAGTCCGCGGTTCTCAAGAGACTGACGGATGATGTCCTTGCGCGGCATATCCGGCAGTAGCCTTGCAACACTGGATTCAACCTGATCAAGATAGCCCGGGTCCGGACATATCAGGATTGACTGTGCCAAGACATCATGCTCGGCCTGCGAGAACAGATCCATAGCGACCCAATCCGGATTGGTTGTGCCGTCACAAACTATCAGAATTTCCGATGGCCCGGCGATCATGTCAATTCCGACTTGACCAAACACTTGGCGCTTGGCAAGCGCCACAAAGATATTGCCGGGACCAACAATTTTATCCACCGGGGCGATAGTCTCTGTTCCATAGGCCAGAGCGGCAATCGCCTGCGCCCCACCGATACGGTAAATTTCGTTCACGCCTGCAATCTGTGCCGCTGCGAGCACCATGTCATTGATCACTCCGTCAGGGGTCGGCACCATCATAACAATACGTTTCACACCCGCTACATGCGCCGGTATCACGTTCATCAGCACCGATGACGGATAAGCCGCGGTGCCGCCAGGAACATAGACGCCTACGCTGTCAAGCGGCGTCACACGTTGCCCCAGGATCGTGCCGTCTTCCTCCTGATACTGCCATGAATCTGTCTTTTGGCGTTCCGCGTAGGTGCGGATCCGCCCAGCGGCCTGCTCAAGTGCGTCACGTATCCGTGGTGCGATACTTTGCATGGCACGGATACACTGCTTGGGCGTAACGACCAATTCTGTAACGGACGAGACGTCCAAGTGGTCAAGTCGATTAGTCAGCTCAATAAGCGCCCGGTCTCCGTTAGATCTGACCCGCCGGATAATGTTATCAACAATACGCCGGCACACGCGGTCGTCCTTTCCATCTCGCAGGAGACGATCCAGAACAACGGCAAAGCCTGCATCGGATGTGCTAAGTCTTTTTATCATGGGCAGGCTAGCAAGTAACCTCATCCGGCATAGCGGCGGAAATTTTCTTCATGATCGGCTTGATCAACCCAGTCTTCACTTTCATGGAGGCCCTGTTGATAATCAAACGAGAGCTGATGCCCATAATATGATCACGCACTACCAGACCATTCTCTCTCAGGGTATTACCGCTTTCCATAACATCAACGATGGCATCCGCCAGTCCCACAAGCGGTGCCAATTCCATTGAACCATACAGCCTAACTACTTCTATCTGGTACCCATGTGCAGCACACCAGTCGCGCGTCGTTTTGACGTATTTTGTGGCTATCTTCAGGCATGGCTTTCCAAGGTCGGCATCCGGTCTGCTCGCCAATACCAGTCGGCAACGGGCAATTTGTAAGTCCATCATTTCATAAAAACCGGAGACATCGTTTTCGAGCAGAACATCCTTGCCAGCGACACCCATGTCTGCGGCACCATAAGAAACAAATGTGGGCACATCTGAGGCACGGATGATGAGGATTCGCACCTGCGGGTGGCTGGTTGCAAATAACAGCTTACGGCTGTCCGCGGGTGCTTCGGATAATTCTATACCCGCCGCCGCCAGTAGCGGTAAACTGCCCTTCAGAATGCGCCCTTTAGATAGCGCGATGGTTAACTTGCCGGATTCGACAGACATAAGGGCAGAGATTTATGTGAGCATTGTAATATGAATAGCATCAGGGTGAAATGCGGCGAATATCGGCACCTAATTGCGCCAGCTTTTCCTCAATACATTCATAACCACGGTCAATGTGGTAGATACGGTCCACTCCGGTTTCGCCGTCCGCCACCAGACCGGCAAGCACTAGGCTGGCAGATGCCCTGAGGTCGGTTGCCATAACCGGCGCACCAACCAGACGCCGAACTCCTCGAATGAACGCCGTATTTCCCTCAAGTCGGATAACCGCTCCCATGCGGTTCATCTCGGGTACATGCATGAAACGATTTTCAAAAACCGCCTCACTGATCGTGCTGGCTCCCTCTGCCACCGCATTCAGCGCTGTAAACTGGGCCTGCATATCAGTTGGAAAACCAGGATAAGGCGATGTCTTGATATCAACCGCCATTGGGCGTCGACCTTCCATATCCAATTCAACCCAGTCTTGCCCGCAGGTGATGTCTGCACCCGCCTCTCGCAGCTTGGCAATAACCGCATCAATCATTTCGGGACATATACCTTTCAGCCTAATTCTGCCACCAGTTATGGCCGCAGCCACCAGGAAAGTTCCCGCTTCTATGCGATCAGGCAGTACCCTGTACTCCGTGCCAGAAAGCCTCTCAGTACCTTCTATGGTGATAGTATCTGTTCCTGCCCCTTTGATGTCCGCGCCCATACCGATCAAACACTTGGCAAGGTCAAGCACCTCCGGCTCGCGGGCGGCATTTTCCAGAGTGGTCGTACCCTCCGCTAGGCAGGCCGCCATCATCAGGTTTTCCGTACCTGTCACAGTCGTTGTGTCCATGACGATACAGGCACCCTTTAACCGGTCGGCTGTCGCACAGATATAACCGTTTTCGACGTTAATCCGGGCACCAAGCTGCTCAAGGCCACGGATATGCATATCGACCGGCCTAGAACCAATGGCGCAACCACCCGGCAGCGAAACATTAGCCTGCCCGAAATGTGCTACCAGCGGACCCAGCACAAGAATTGAAGCACGCATAGTTTTGACCAGCTCATAAGGGGCCTTAAAAGTAACTAATGTTGAGCTATCAACGGTAATACTCATTCTCTCATCAACTGTAACACGCGCACCCATCTCACCCAGCAGAGAAACCAGAGTGGTTACATCATGCAAATGAGGGATGTTGTAAACTGTCACCTCATCTGTGGTCAGAAGAGTGGCCGCCAGAATTGGGAGAACCGCGTTTTTTGAACCGGAAATCCGTATTTTACCATGCAGCGCCTTGCCACCGTTGATAAGAAGCCTGTTCAAAACATGTACCCTATCAGCTGTGCATGAACGCGTCTGATCGCCTCGGAGGAAGCAATGAAAAACGGCACCCGCCAAGGCAAAAGCATGGCCTGAAAGCCTGAATCGAAAAGAGAATCATTTGTTATGAGACAATAAGTCAGCAAGCAAGCCCTCAATACCATCTCTACGTATCTGACTGGCAAAACTCGCCCGGTAGTTCATCACCAGACTGATACCACCTATGGCAACATCATAAATGCGCCATGTTTCACCCTGCTTGAGCATGCGGTAGGCGACCGGTATCGGTTGCCTACCCTGCTGGTGTATTTCTGTTGGTACGATGACGATATCAGGATTAGAGGAGGTAATTATCGGCAGATAAACAATTTCTTCATTAGCAGTGTATTCAGATAAGGCTGATGCGTAGGTGTTAATCAGTAAACGCTTGAAACCGGATTGAAACCGGGTTTTCTGATCCTCCGTAGCATCCTTCCAGAAATTACCCAATATAAGGTATGACATGCGATCAAAGTCAAAATAGGGAAGCACCTGAACTTCCACTAATGAATAGGCGTTTTCCACAGTATTGGTGCCCGCCGCGGTGCCCTTGTCCAACATAGACGTAACATCACTGATAACCTTCTCAATAACCTGCTGCGCACCCATGGCCATAGCCGGGAGCGGCTGAACGATCAACAATAACAATAATAGAAATACCCTAACGGAAGATACAGCGGCTACAAACATAACGTACTCCAAATGAATAACTCCGGGCTGTTCGCACCTGCTCTGGGTAGATTCAGAGCACGACTTGTCAATCTAACATAAACTGAAAAATCAGGTAAGGAGGCTTTAATTAAAATCAGAATTCACTAAGTGCTTTGAAGTATGTATCGCCAAAATCAATGATCCGGAATCAATAGAAGCCTGTCATTAAATTTTGGCAGGAAAACAAAAGTCACATTTGCGCTTTCCTTTATCTGAGCGCCAACAACTCCAAAATGGAATTGTCGGTGCTCTACTGGATTAGAGTATACATCAGCAGCCCAGCAATTCCAATATCGTCCCAATCTTATACAGACTTTCAATATCTTCGTAACCTCTTGTACACAATACAAGGGAATTACATACTTGACTCCCATATCGCTCAGGTTTATATTTGAGGTTAAGGGGTTTACACAACGGGTAAATACCATCATGAACGATCAACGGACCATATTGACTTTCCAGTTTTTTGAGCGTTATCCGGATGCCGAGACAGCCCGGATCGATCTTGAGGAATGTCGTTGAGGCGGCCATGTGGTCTGCCCTTGCTGTGGCTGTGATAAAGGCATTTCCGCTCGTGGCGGGGTGCGTCAAGGGTACTATCGGTGCCTCCGGGGTTGTGGCACGGAGTTTACCGTGCGCACGGGCACCCTTTTTGAGCGCAGCCATGTGCCATTGCACAAGTGGCTGTATGCTGCCTATCTGGTGGTCACCGCCCGCAAGGGCATTTCTAGTCTGCAGTTAAGCAAGGAGTTGGGCGTCACGCAGAAAACCGCTTGGTTTATGCTCGGTCGCCTGCGTCAAGCGTGCGACAAGGCAACAAGCACGCACACAAGAAGCTGAACGCCGGGCGAGGCCCGGTGGGCAAACAGGCGGTACTTGGTTTGCGTGAGCGTGGCGGTCGCACCTTGGCGCGGCTGATTGGCGGCACGGAAGGTGCTACTCTGCACCGGATACTCGCTGCCCATGTCGACCGGGCAGTATCGTCTGCACGGACGAACTGAACGGCTATGCTGGGCTTGAGGCACAGTATGCGCACGGCACGGTCAACCACAGTGCCGGAGAGTACATAAGTGCCCGTGATATTCACATCAACGGCATGGAAAGTGTCTGGGTGGTGCTGAAACGGGGCTTGTATGGTGTCTGGCACCATGCCAGCTTCAAGCACCTGCACCGTGACCTCAATGAAGCCGCCTTCCGGCTTAACGAAGGCAATGTCCGGGTACATACCCTGAACCGCCTGTCTGCTTTCATGGACGGGGCGTTCAGGCACCGTATTACCTATAAGGAACTGATCGCAGCGTGAGAAAGAAAAACACTATGCTATGGCTGGCGGGAGTTAAATATGTAATTCCCCAATACAACACTGATTACTATGGGCCTCCACCGCTTTGACTGTTACATCGGCAAGGAATTGTGCCTGTTGACGGTACGGTTGCCGATAGTCCAACAGGATCAACCAACATGGCTACCTGTGTTACGCTTGCCATGAGCAGCACACCCGATGCTTGGCAGTCAAATCAAACGACCGTCTGTTATCCGAGCAGGCAACCCTCTGACCGACCAAATAGTCCTGCCAGTTTATAGTCTGCATATCATCCATATCACTACTGAACCATATACCTGTGGGAATTACCTCCGCATCACGCAACGCCGCAATCCACTCCTCCATCTGCAAAGGGTCAACCACCCCAGACTGTACCCGGACAACCGGGGAGAATGATTCATGGCAGTCTTGCAGTTGCCGCATAACTGGTTTGATCCCTAGCGTTATTGCCAAGGCAGCGATATCAAACACTGTGGTGTAAAACCGATTTGCGTAATACGGTAAACGCCAGTCATCGGGCATATCATGCGGATAGTACGTCTGCGACCACGCCAGATGATTCCAATCATAAGAACCCAGCAAAACCCGATTCATAATACTCCTCCCCTGATTACCTATTCATGTAAAATGCCCCGGTTTGAGGGGGAACAGTGCTATCCTATATTCTCGCAGTAACTGGTGGCCTTGCGCTACTGGTGTATGGTGCCGACCGGTTTATCTATGGCGCGGCCGGTACGGCCAATGCTTTGGGAGTGTCTCCGTTAATCATTGGTCTGACCATTGTCGGCTTTGGTACGAGCGCACCGGAAATTCTGGTATCGAGCATGGCTGCCCTGCATGGTAACCCCGGACTCGGTTTTGGTAATGCCATCGGTTCCAATATCACTAATATCGCACTGGTTTTGGGCAGCGCTGCGCTCATCATGCCACTGCGAGTAGACAGCCAGACCCTGAGACGCGAGTTCCCCGCTCTACTGGTCGTGTCTCTGGCCACATTTTTTCTGGTACTAGACGGTTATATCAGTCGCATTGATAGCGGCATTCTACTTATTGGCCTAGTCATTATTCTGCTCATGCTGGCCTACATTGCCAGCCGTAAAAAATCAGGCGACCCGCTGGCAGGTGAGTTCAGTGAAGAAATTCCGCATAATATCTCCGCACGCAAGGGCCTTATCTGGTTAATCGTCGGTCTGTTTCTGTTGGTGGTCAGCGCAGAGATTCTAGTCTGGGGGGCGGTAAAAATCGCCCGGGCTTTCGGCGTCAGTGACCTGATTATCGGTCTGACGATTGTTGCCATTGGCACCAGCCTGCCGGAGCTGGCAGCCTCGGTTATGAGTGCCATCAGGAACGAGCATGACTTGATCATTGGGAATATCATCGGTTCAAATATGTTCAATCTCCTAGCGGTTATTGGCATTGCCGGCATCATAAGTCCCGGGGAATTTCCGGCAGATGCGCTTTCAAGGGACATGCCGATCATGCTTGGCCTGACCATCATATTGCTGCTTATGGCCTTTGGCATCCGTGGCGAAGCCCGCATCAGTCGATATGAAGGTGCTCTCTTGCTGAGTGGTTTCGTTACCTATGAATATATCCTCTACAGTGTCAGCATTGGTATCTGATAATGAGGGAAACCTCAAAAAATCTGCTGCGCAGCACCATAGCGGCGTTACGTGGCACCCGGAGATCTCATGTATCGAAAACACTATGGCAGGCATGGTGAGTAAGCATGCCGAATCTCCACTGGGACAGCTGCAATGCCCATGCCCTGCTCCGGCGCCACTCGCTACGGCTTTTCGCAAGGATCTCTGATCATGCCGAATAATCACATCAGGGAGATGGCTGTTGCAGTTCTGAAAACGGAAGCCGAAGCTATCGCCAGACTCATGCCAAGGATTGATGATAATTTCGTGCGCGCTTGCCTGTTAATGCTGGACTGCGAGGGGCGAATCGTTGTCACCGGCATGGGAAAATCCGGACATATTGGTAACAAGATGGCAGCCACGTTAGCCAGCACTGGTACACCGGCGTTCTTTATGCACCCGGGCGAAGCTAGTCATGGCGATCTCGGTATGATTACCCCAAGGGATGTCGTGATTGCACTATCAAGCTCGGGGGTAACGCAAGAAATCATCTGCATCGTCCCGTTAATCAAGCGACTGGGAGTGCCGCTCATCTGCATGACGGGCAACGGCAAATCTGAATTGGCACGTGAAGCCAATGTCCATATTGATATCAGCGTAGAAAAAGAAGCCTGCCCTTTAGGGCTTGCGCCTACCGCAAGCACGACTGCGGCTTTAGCCATGGGCGATGCGCTGGCAATTGCCCTGCTTGACCGGCGAGGATTCACTCAACAAGACTTCGCACGATCCCATCCCGGCGGACGCTTGGGCAGGCGCTTGTTACTCCATGTACGCGATATTATGCACACAGATGACGCTATTCCGGCTATCAGTCCTGAAACCAACTTGAGCGAGGCGGTTGTTGAAATAACACGTGCCGGTATTGGCGTAACAGCTATAGTTGATGCCAAATACAATGTTATGGGTATCTTTACCGATGGTGATTTACGCCGCTGGATGAATAAAAAAATGAGTCCGCACCAAACCGTCATCAGCGATGTCATGACGACAGACTGCATCACTGTGAACGAAGATATGCTGGCCGCTGAGAGCTTGCGAATCATGGAGGAAAAGAAAATTAATGCACTGCTGGTTACCGACAAAAATAATCGCCTTATTGGTGCCCTTAACATGCACACACTGTTAAAAGCGGGGGTCGCCTGACCCAATGATCAGGGGAATATGATGAATAACAGCATAGAAATTACGCAGGACATTATCTCCAGAGCGCGCCATATTGCACTTGTCGGCTTTGATATCGATGGCGTACTGACCAATGGCAGCCTGTTTTTTGGAGATGATGGACAGGAATACAAGGCCTTCAATTCACGCGATGGTCATGGTTTCAAAATGCTGCATAACCACGGCATAAAGACCGCCATAATTACTGGTCGATCATCACAAACCGTTTCGCACCGGGCGGCTAGCCTTGGAATTGATACTGTTTATCAGGGACAACACAACAAGGCCGATGCACTCGACGAGCTGGTGAAAACGACAGGACTGGAATTAAGCAAAATTGCCTATGTAGGCGATGATGTCGTTGACCTGCCTGTTTTATGCAAGGTCGGGTTGGCAATAGCCGTTCAAGACGCCCATCCACTGGTCATAGAGCACTGCCACTGGAAAACGCCAAGACCCGGAGGACAGGGTGCGGGACGTGACGTTAGCGAAATGTTATTACAGGCTAGGGGATTATATGAAGCAGAGATGCGACAATATATTCCATAATACTCCGCAGCCGGTTTATTGGTAAACATCAGATGAGATATTTCTTCACGAAGATGACAGGTGGCCACCTCTTTTCCCTGGCTTCAGCCACGCTGATTGCACTGGCGGTCTGGTGGCTGGAGGATATCATCCATAGTGTACAGAAAAAGGAGCCGTATGGGGGCAGTAATCGTCCAGATTTTTATCTGGAAAACCCTGTGCTCCACCAGTATGACAGGATGGGCAATCTGGCATACCAGGTCCGGGGGCAATCCATGATTCAGTACCTTGGTGAGGATAGTACAGAGGTTGTAAAAATTCATCTGCAACAATTTCCTCGATCAGGCTCATACATTACCATGACTGCGGATCAGGGCCGCTTACTTGAAGGAGGCAAAAAAATACTGCTGACAGACAATATCCATATCCATCGACCCAGAGGCAAAATAAATGATCTGCTTGATATCACAGCCGAGAACCTGTCTATCGATCAGACTTCTGGATATATGGAAACTGCCGGGCTAGTCACTATCAAAACCTCAAAACATGAGGTTTCCGGTATTGGCATGCAGGCGTGGACCAAAGCAGGGAAATACTACCTGCAATCACAGGCAAGGGGACGACATGAACCATAGGTATATTCTTGTTTTTTTACTGTTTTTTTGCGCCTGTCCTGCCATATCCCTTTCCACCGACAAGGATAAGCCTATGACAATAGAGGCCGATTCCGTGGAAAGCAACGAGAGCACCGGACTAACAGTTTATCGGGGCAATGTCGATGTAAGACAGGGCACAATGAAAGTGACCGGGGATACTCTAATGATTGAGCGGAAAGGCGGTAAAACCCGCATAGTCACTGTAACC
Organism: Gammaproteobacteria bacterium; assembly: GCA_028289815.1. Lineage (GTDB taxonomy): Bacteria > Pseudomonadota > Gammaproteobacteria > JAJDYQ01 > JAJDYQ01 > JAJDYQ01. The sequence continues at coordinate 9,919 of JAPYNQ010000054.1, forward strand.
GGCAAACCGGCAACCTACCGACAGCGTCCGGATAACAGAGACCAGGATGTTACCGCAGAGGCTTATAAACTACAGTTCTACCCACAGAGTAATCTGATAAAACTGGAAAAATCAGCAAAAATTGAGCAGAGAGACAATCTGTTCACGGGCAATGTTATTGAGTATGACAACCAAAACGACATTATCAGGGCAGAAGGTAGTATTAGTACCACAGATATCGGTGCAGAAACCGGAGGCCGGGTACACATGACTATCCAGCCAGATAAATTCAATTAAGTGGTTACTCTCAATGTCCATAACCTCTGTAAGACCTATAAGGGGAGAAAAATTGTCAATGGTGTCTCACTCAATGTAAACAGCGGTGAAGTAGTCGGCCTGTTGGGCCCCAACGGGGCAGGCAAAACGATCTGCTTTTACATGATAACGGGCCTTACCGCCTGTGATGAGGGCAATATCACCCTTAACCAAGAAGACATTACCCACTACCCCATGTACAAACGTGCACGTATGGGATTAGGCTATCTGCCACAAGAGGCATCGGTTTTCCGCAAGCTCAGCGTCGCGGAAAACATCATGGCCATTCTGGAAACACGCCCGGAACTATCAGTGAGCAAACAGCAATCTATCATGGAGGAACTGCTGATAGAGTTACATATCCATCATCTCCGGCAATCGCCGGCTATCAGCCTGTCCGGCGGCGAGCGACGGCGCGTGGAGATCGCTCGCGCATTAGCCGCCCGGCCCCGCTTTATGCTACTAGATGAACCATTTGCCGGAGTTGATCCTGTCTCGGTCGGTGAAATTCAGAATCTGATCGCACATTTAAGAGATAAAAACATTGGTATTTTAATTACTGACCACAATGTCCGAGAAACACTCGGAATCTGTGAGCGAGCCTATATCATCAGCAATGGCCAAGTTATCGTTGATGGTAGCCCGGATCATATACTTGCAAGTCAACACGTTAGACGAGTCTATCTCGGTGAAAATTTTCGCCTTTGATTCCGGAGTGGAACAATCCGAATCTGCCTGAAATTCACCGTTATTCCCGATGCACCCCAGCCTGACAGGTTCCATCCGCACATTATGCTGCAAAGTCTACATTTATGTATTACAATCAACTTAAGGGAAGCAAACAATTTCACCGATGAAGCAAAGTTTACAACTTCGTCTTGGGCAGCAATTGTCCATGACGCCTCAATTACAACAGGCGGTTAAATTATTACAGCTTTCTTCCTTGGACCTGCAGACTGAAATCCGGCAGGTAATCGAAAATAATCCGTTACTGGAGTTCGATGACGACAACACTACTGCTGATAATCGGCAAACAGACAATTCAAACCAGCCGACCGGGGAAAACCCGGATGCCGAATACGATCAATACCAGCAACCCGATGGGACGGAATGGAATCGCGATAACGAATACACAATACGCCCCTCAAACCACAGCTTAGAGGAAAAAAACATTGACTTCCCCGAGACCAGAGAAGATTTAAAGACACACCTGTATTCTCAGGCTAACACCATGCAGCTAAGCAACAACGATCAACTCATAGCGAATGCACTGATCAATGCCATTGATGACGACGGTTATCTGAGTACAGATATTGATGAAATATGTTCGGTATTACCTAGAGAACTGGAAATAACAAATGAGGATATTAATGTCGTTCTGAACATAATTCAACATTTTGATCCGGTCGGGGTTGGTGCAAGAAATTTGCGTGAGTGCCTGCTGCTGCAGCTCGGGCGGTTACCTGAGAACCACATAAGGCAGGTAACCACACATATCGTCAGAGACCATTTCGATAGTCTTCGCCGCAGGGACTATGCCCATATCAGCAGGGTTCTGGGCTATCCAGGCGAGGAGATACAGCGTGCTGTGGATACCATTCAGTCACTAAATCCCAGACCTGGAGGCTGTATCAGTACAGTGCCGACCGAATACATCATACCCGATGTTCTGGTTCGTAAAGTAAAAGGCCAGTGGCAAGCCATGCTTAACGCCGATCTTTCGCCACAGCTCAAAATAAATAACTACTATGCCAGCCTTATACGACGCGCAGATGATAGTCGGGATAATCAGTTTCTGAAAAATAACCTGCAAGAGGCGCGCTGGTTTCTTAAAAGCCTGCAAAACAGAAATGATACACTGCTGAAAGTCGCGACACTCATTGTCCAGCAACAACAGGCATTTCTCGAATATGGCGAAGAACATATGAAACCCCTGACTTTGCGTGATATTGCAGAAGCCATTGGTATGCACGAATCCACTATTTCCAGGGTAAAAACCCAAAAGTACATACATACTCCGCACGGCATTTATGAATTAAAATATTTCTTTTCCAGTCATGTCAGTACCGTAAGCGGTGGAGAATGCTCTTCGACCGCCATACGCGCAATAATTAAGAAGCTGATTACCTCAGAAGACAAGTACAAACCATTCAGTGATAGCAAGCTAGTGCAGCTGCTCGAACAAAAGGGAATCAAGGTGGCCCGCCGAACCGTAGCAAAATATCGAGAGAACCTGTTGATTCCACCTTCTAACGAAAGGCGTTTACGTGCCTGATTAACCAAAAGGAAAACCACAATGCATGTTGACCTTACAGGACATCATATGGATGTAACTGATTCGCTCAAAACTTATGTCAATGATAAAATGAAACGCTTGGAACGCCATTTTGACCAGGTAACTAGCATTCACGTTACTCTCGGTATCGAAAAAAACCGGCACCGCGCCGAAGCGAGCATCCGGCTGATCGGAAGCGACGTGTTCGCTGATTCCATGCAGGAGGATATGTATGCGGCAATTGACTCCCTAGTCGATAAGCTTGACCGCCAGATCAAGAAATACAAAGAAAAGCATGCCCAAGAAAGGCACCGCTCGCCCAAACCCTCCCGGGCCGCTGGTATCTGATTTCTTCATGGAAATCAAAAAACCATAGCGAGTGTTTCCAGCGCAAAATGTACACAGAGCTGATTTCTTTTACAGGCTACCTTTAGTCTACTATTAAAAATTATGGACATTTTTAACATCCTAAATCAGGAGCGTACAAGTGCCAGCGCTGACTTGGCGAGCAAAAAAAAAGTACTAGAAACGCTAAGTAAACTACTGTCGCGCGATATTGAAAGCCATAATCAGGAACAGATATTTGACAGCCTGATTATGAGAGAGAGACTGGGCAGCACCGGGCTGGGTTCCGGTGTTGCCCTGCCCCACTGTCGCCTTGCAGATCTGCAACGGCCCTTTGCAGCCATGCTGGTACTGAAAAGCCCTATAGATTTTGATGGTCCAGATAAAGAATATGTTGATATCGTCTTCTGTCTGGTTGTACCTGAAGAATCCGATCATGAACATCTGCAAATTCTAGCTTATCTGGCAAAACTGTTTGGTGACTCGAAACTATGCCGACAGCTTCGTAAAGCCAGGCTTCCACAAGATATTCTTAACGCTATCCAACACTGGCAACAAAGCGCAGTCGCCTGATCATCGAAGACGAGAGAAAATATATGGGAGCCTCGCGCACGGTAACTGTTGTCAATTCCAAAGGCTTACATGCCCGCCCTTCGGCAACTTTTGTAAAGCTGGCCAATCAATTTCAATCCAAAATTAATATATCAGCCGATAATAAAAAAGTGGACGGCAAAAGCATCATGGGTATGATGATGCTGGCTGCAGCCCAAGGCTCGGAAATTATCATCCGTACCGATGGCAAGGACGAAGCTGAAGCTCTGAATGCCCTATGTGCGTTGATAACCACGGGTTTCGGCAAGACGGATTAGCGGATCATGCCGATGCACATCCAAGGTACGGGCGTTTCCCAACTTATTGCCGTCGGCATCGCCACTATTGTATTGCGTGGACATATCAATATTACCTATCGCCATTTACAGGCTGACGAAATCCCGAAAGAGCAACAGCGCTATTGTCAGGCCATTGCAAATGCGCAACAACGTCTCAGCAATATAAGCAATAACCTACCGGACGAGTTACCTGCTGATATACGCTCGCTTATCAACACACAGCTGCTTATGTTGAACGATCCGGCGCTACACAAAACTCCACTGGAAATTATTGCAAAAGAGGCCTGCAATGCCGAATGGGCATTAAAACAGCAACATAATGCGCTGCTACGGATATTTGAAAATATTGATGACACATATCTGAAAACCCGTGGCGATGATATTACTCATATTGTTAATCGTATTCAGCGCATATTACTGCAAGAAGCCTCTCTATCTGACATGGTTACGAAGATGAAGATTAAGGATTTATCGCGACAAATTCTTGTAATCAACGATATTGGTCCCGCCGAACTTATTGCAATACACCAACGAGGCATCGCAGGCTTTATAACGGGGTTTGGTGGCCCGCTTTCGCATACGGCAATTTTGGCTCGCAGCCTTGGAATACCGGCAATTTTCGGTGTACATGGAGCACAGCAACTGCTTGAAAGCGGTGAATTCATAGTCATTGACGGTGAACACAATACCGTTATCAGCTCGCCTGATCGTCGTATGCAGCGCTGGTACCGGCAAAAAATACAACGCTACAAAGATCGACAAAAGGCTCTGGATAAACTGCGTAACCAAAAGGCCATTTCACTTAACGGTGAAACTATAGAGTTACAGGCAAATATCGAACTGCCAGATGATATCCGGCTCGCGAAAAGATCTGGTTGCACTGGTATAGGGCTGCTTCGAACAGAGTACATGTTCATTAACCGTGAAAATCTACCGAATGAAGAAGAACAGTATAAAGCCTACAGAAGCGTCATACGTCGTATGAAAGGCATGCCCGTGACCATCAGAACGCTGGATCTAGGTGCTGACAAAAAAGTTGATAGCGGCCGCAGCGATGTACCTTTACAGATCAATCCGGCACTCGGTTTACGTGCCATCAGACTCTGTCTGCAGGACCATAAACTGTTTCATACACAGCTTAAGGCTATTTTAAGGGCCGCTTACGGCTACGATGTGCGTATCATGATTCCAATGATTACGACACTTCAGGAAATAAAACAGGTAAAATATCATATATCATCTGTTAAATCCGATCTCAGACATAGAGGTATAAAGTACGCAGAAATCATCCCTATTGGCACCATGATAGAGGTCCCCGCTGCAGCTATAATGGCAGGCAGTTTTGCGCAACAGTGCGACTTTCTGTCTATCGGCACCAACGATTTAATACAGTACACCTTGGCCATTGACCGTATCGATGATAGTGTTAGCTACCTGTACGACCCACTACATCCATCTATTTTACGGCTTATCAAGATTACTCTTGATACCGCTAGTGCCGCCTCCATTCCAGTGAGCATGTGCGGTGAAATGGCCGGTGACTCCCAATACACGCGACTGTTACTGGGCATGGGGTTGCGTGAATTCAGTATGCAGCCCAGCTCGCTGCTGCAGATTAAAGAAATCATCAGTCAGACGAATATTACTCACGCAACCCATCTGGCAAATCAGGTTTTAAGCCTTGGTGACAGTGCCGCTATTCATGATTTACTGGAGACAATCAACTCCACCACACTGCATTAGAGAAACTCTGAATTAATCCGGATTTCCTTAGCCATTAAAACCTTCATTGGCTTATGATGCCGGGCATCAGATGCAACCTCACCCCTTGCTTTGAAACCCGATCTGATATGACACAGGCAAAATCAGAAGATCAGGCACTTAATCGCCTACAGGATATCAATAATGCATTGATTAGCGGTGCTGCGCACTACACAAAAACACTACTTGCAACCCTGAGTCCTGCCGAATTGGGACGCCTGCTGGAATCACTACCCAGAGACAGGCGCTATATTATCTGGCAGCTAGCCTACCCGGAAGACCGGGGAGAAACCCTGAGTAACGTCAACGATGAGGTACGCAGCCATCTCATTGATATCATGGAGAATGACGAACTGCTGGCTGCAACGACGGCTATGGACATGGACGATCTGGCCGATGTATTCAAGGATCTTCCGGAGGCCGTTGCCCGCGAATTAATGATCTCCATGGATAGTCAAGACAGACAGCGTCTTGAGTCAATTCTATCCTACCCGGAAAACAGCGCTGGCGGTTTAATGAATATTGATATCGTCACCGTAAGAGCAGATGTAACAATTGATGTGGTATTACGCTACCTGAGAATACGTAAAGAACTCCCGGAACTGACTGATACACTCTGGGTCGTGAACAGACAAAACAGATTCATGGGCACACTGTCGCTGTCTGCACTGTTGACCAATGACCCTACGCTACATGTAAGAGATATTATGTCTGTAAACAACCATGCGCTACTGGTAACTACTTCAGCACAAGATGTTGCTAGGCACTTTGAATTACACGACCTGATATCCGTACCTGTGGTAGATCCATCAAATCAGCTACTGGGGCGCATCACAATTGACGATGTTGTTGACGTCATTCGCGACGAAGCGGATCAGGATCTGATGCGTATGGCTGGCCTGAATGAAGAAAATGATATGTTCGCACCCATCCTGCAGAGCGTCTCGAAGCGTGCTGTTTGGCTGGGCATTAATCTGCTAACCGCCTTACTCGCATCCTGGGTTATCGGTCTCTATGAGACTACTCTGGATAAAATTGTTGCACTCGCCGTGCTCATGCCCATTGTTGCCAGTATGGGAGGCATTGCAGGCAGTCAGACACTCACACTGGTGATTCGTGGCATTGCTCTTGGACAACTGGGACAATCAAATACCCGCCTGCTGCTATTTAGAGAAATTTCTGTAGGCATGCTAAACGGAATACTCTGGTCAACTATCGTTGCCATAGTAGTCTATCTCTGGTTTGGAAATCTCACAATCAGCGCCATCATTGCAGCTGCACTCATCATCAATCTGATATTTGCTACCCTAGCAGGTGTCATGGTACCGCTGGCACTGAAAGAACTGGGGATTGACCCCGCACTAGCAGGAAGCGTCCTGCTGACAACAATAACCGATATTATCGGTTTTGTGGCTTTTCTGGGGCTGGCTACCCTTATACTGCTTTAACCTCAACGGATGAGGTTCCAGTCCGTCATCGTACCACTACCGGCATCTTTTTTCTCTATCAAGGATGTTGGTAAACCTATAGCGAATCGGCAGGAACCTCCTTCTCTTCCACTGCCTCAGACACCGGTCGTTGTTCGGAAGCCGTGCCGGGAGAATTATTGACCAAGGCAAGCCTCTCCACCTTCGGTTCGGCCCAGGTACCACTGATCTGATACTCGGTTTCGACAAGTTTATTGACTGGTTTTTCCAGAATCTGATTTGTAATCAGTAAAATAGCGGCCAGTCCCGCACCACCGACCAAGGCCCCAGCCATCGGCAATGAAGCACTTGCATTAGGAGTCACCTTCGCTAACTGATCATAATCTTTGTCGAAAAGCCCGACTCGTCCGGAAACCTCGACAGTACCGGAAGGCGCGGTCAACCTCAGATTGTTGGTATAGGCATGGCCCCTCTCGACTGTAAAATTACCCTCAATCTCATCGAAACTCATCCCCTGACTGAATAAATCGCTGAAATCCAGAGCCAATCGGCGGGGTAACGCCTGAAAACTTAACAGGCCAAAAATTCTTCCTGCATTACCTGCGTTCACTTCTATCACCTCACCATCATGCAGGACGACTTTCATCTCGCCACTAACATCCTCAATACCGATCTCCATCGGTGCCAATGGAGCGGAAAGTGACCCACGCAAGTCAACCACGCCCCTCCTGATCGTATCGTTATATCCCAGCCTCTTCATTAAATCACCAAAATCTTTGCTGGTGACCTCGATATCCATATCTGTCTGGTGCCTGTCTTGCTGGTGTTGCCAAACCCCCTGTACGCTGAGGTCAGATTTTACGTTCCGCAGGTACGCCTCATTTATCCGCAGTATATTTTTACCGGAGGAAAAATTAAGCCCACCCCAC
>JAPYNQ010000055.1 GCA_028289815.1 Gammaproteobacteria bacterium
AATCTTTTCGTCTATACCGGTTCACGGCGCTGATGCTTTTTGACTAACTGGGGTGCAAAAGAGCCCTCTCGGTCACGCGGTATATCAATATCAAAGGTGTCCTCTTCGCTCATCAGGGTCCTGCTGGAATAACCGTTACAAGAGCTATCGTTATCTGACAGCTGATGTCTGTCATAGCCCAGGTGGTCATCAAGCTCCGCATTCAAAGCCGCTTCTACGGTGATCTTCCTTAGGCATCCGGGAAAAGTCACTGAAGGCTTTCTCGGCTCTAATCATACCGGCTGCCTTACACGCCAGGGCGGCTATCTCTTGCTTGTTCATTGTGCTTATCTCCTCTGCCCAGGTTAATGTTGATGATAAGCAGTTACACAATGTTATTTACAGTCTCAGGTGGCAGCCAAATTGCCGATAATTTGCGAGTCCATTAGGCCAAACACCTCGAGGCTTGGCAGTGTAAACTAAAGGTAAGATAGAGCTCTGTCATCTATTGATCTGAGCTAAGCTTCGGATGAATATCTCAGCTGCGACTTGAAGTCCGGTGCCCATAGTAGGAAGTCTGCCAGAAAAATCAGCCATGCTGCATAGACAATAACGTTAATAACCAGCTTCAATAACGAGAAGCCACACAGCTAGTCAATACCAGCTTCCTGCATAAAAATTTCATTCTTAAAAAAGTCCTCATCAATCATGTCGATAAAGCGTTTGGCCTGCGGCGTCAAGAATTTGCCTTTGCGGACTACGACACCGTATGAACGCTGTGGAAAGTAATCAAGCAGGGGCTTGCGTATGACTTCATCGTTACCATTCAGGCAAACATCGGTAACGATTGATATGCCCAGACCACAACCTACATAGCGCTTAATAACCTCCCAGCCACCGGCTTCAAGGCTGACATTTAGTTTAACATCGTGCTTTTCAAATTCCGCCTCAATCACGCGCCAAGTCGCCAAATGACGCGGTGGCAGTATCAAGCCATATCTGCTGATCTGCTTAATGGTCGGTGATTTGATTTCTGCCAGTGGATGCCCTGGCGGGACAATCAATGTCGGGCTGAAGTGCCAGACTGGCTGGTAAACCATATCATCAGGTATATTTATCATGGAACCAACAGCAAAATCTGCATCGTCTGATCGTAATAGATTCATACCATCACGCCCCGTAACATTGAGCAGATTCAGCTTTACTCCGGGATATGAAGAAACAAATATCTTGAGGAATTGCGGTAGTATGTACAGAATAGTGGATTCCCCTGCTGCAATACTTAGCTCACCACCATCCAGCTTTCCGATGCTAGCCCTGAAGGACTGTTCCAATTTATTGAAGCGCTCAAGAAGCGGCTGGGCCAGACGATAGAAAACCTCGCCTTCAGGTGTCAGCTTGATCCTCGGACCATGCCGCTCAAATAGTGTTGCATCCATTTCCCTTTCCAGCGATTGTATCTGCAGGGAAACAGTCGGCTGACTCAGAAATAACCGTTCAGCTGCCGCACTAATACTACCCAGCTGAACTGCTGAGCAGAATGCACGTAGTAGCTTGAGGCGGTTTTGTTTATAAAAATACTGTTGCATACCCGCCATAGTTTTATCAGTCCGGGTTTCAGGGACCATTTTTGATGGTGGTTGACGCTAAAGAATACGCTGTCAGTCTTTATTTTATCAATTTATTATAAGCCCAACACAAATGTCCGGATTCAGAAGCCCGTGAGACTTTTCAAGGATAAAAAATCGGTTAGCCTGTGTGTGTTTTTAGTCAATTCAATATACAGGAGACTACCCGCTACAGATAGTGAATCTACAAATCCAGTTATACAAGAATTGGCTAGTCAGTGACAGGGACTGTCCGGGAGACTGTAATACACCGATTGCCTGATCAAAACGCTCCTCCCCAAAAAAAGCCACAAACCCTAGTGTTAACAGTGACTTATTAGCAAAAGCCTAAGTGCTGAAGATTAATCTTCCCGCAGCCCTTGGTCCCTAATGGTTGAAATCGGCAGTAGCGGAACTGATCGACCGGGTTAATTTGTCAGATCTACGGTAAAGGATACCTCTAAAGGTTGACAATACTATCAATAAGATTGACAATATAAATCAATAAGGCTGATAAAGCACATTGGTAAGTTATTAATATGGTTAAAACAAACAAAAGAGGCGAGGAAGTTCGCCAGTTTATTCTGGATCACGTTGAGCATCACCCACGGGACGTGACCTCAATCACAGCACGCACATTCAATATATCTCGCCAAGCCGTTAACAAGCATATTAAGAAGCTGGTTGATCAGCACGCGTTGGTAACGGAGGGCTCTACCGGTAACAAGCGCTATTTATTGCATCCGACTGAAGAATGGGATCAACTCTATAACTTGGATGGGACGTTATCGGAAGATCGGGTTTGGAGAGATGATGTGAGTAAGTTTGTAATTCAACTACCTGATAACGTTGTTGATATATGGCACTACGGAGTAACCGAGATAGTCAATAATGCGATTGATCATTCATCAGGAGAAAAGTTATTGGTACAGGTCAACAAGACCGCTACAAATACAGAAATATTGATACATGACGATGGCGAAGGGATCTTTAAAAAGATTCAAAGAGCGTTAGGATTATCGGATGAGAGGCATTCAGTACTGGAGTTGTCTAAAGGTAAGCTAACTACAGATCCCAACAATCATACCGGCGAAGGCATTTTCTTTAGTTCAAGGATGTTTGATAACTTCGCGATTCTATCAGGTAACGTCTTTTTTTCTCACCAGAACGACAATGATTGGATCACAACTCATCAAAGATTTCAAAATGGCACCTTGGTGTATATGAAAATGAAAAGTAACACCGCACGAACATCGAAGGAAATATTTGATAATTTTACTTCAGATGATGGCTACGGGTTCAGTAAGACAATAGTTTCGGTAAAATTAACGCAGTATGAAGATGATAAATTGATGTCTCGCTCACAGGCTAAAAGACTATTAACCCGGGTGGATAGATTCAAAACAGTGCTGTTTGATTTTGACGGAGTTGAGACTGTTGGTCAGGCATTTGCGGATGAAATATTCAGAGTTTTCAAGAACCGGCATCCAGATATGGAGCTTACTTACTTGAACGCCAATACACAGGTTCAGCGCATGATCACCAGAGCGCTTACATGGGAGTAGCTCTAATACTATACATGACCGGCGATAAGAGGCAGAGTGGCGAGGAATGATGCTTTTTTGCTGCTCTAAGCGCATTTACCTTCGTTAGCATTTTATGAAGCATTAAATTTCTTGGTAATAAAGTAGCACACAGCCAAGTTTCTGCCAAACCGTACAAACTCTTCTTCTGTAAAGCCTATTGGGATGTGAGCGCCATCACTGATAAATGTATATGTTGAGGCCATAGCACTTTCTTCTTTGCTGGTTACAAATCCGGCAGTTTTAATGTGCGAGATCGACCTACCCCATACTTTGCTATCTTGATCTACCTCCAATCCACGTGACTGAGCGACTTCTCTCAGAATCGTCTCAAGTACAATGCCTCGTTAGCCATTAAAATTCATTCGTTAAAGTTCCCCTCTTGCTTTGAAAAAGGCAACCGCCAAATTATCCATTAATTTCGATATCGATTCTCGTACAGAATCAGGAACATTCTGCTTTGATCCATAGCCCAAAATCTCATGTTCATATGCGTATTCAGCATATCCAGCAGACATATTGTCTGCTTGCATTTCTATATGGAAGGCAATAGGGTAGTCATCCCCTACGGTCCATACATGTACATGTATCTTTCCGCTCTTTGCTTTTTCATCTTGAATAATTTTAAGAATTTCAAAAGGTTCCAGTTTTTTGAACTCAATTCCGGCAAAACTATTTTTGAATCTTAACCGAAGGTAATCGGTCAGATCTTCTTCTTTCAATCCGATTTTCTCTGACGAACCTCCCAGAGAGACATCAATAATCCTAAATCTCTCTATTGTCTTAAATGAACTATAAAGGATAACCTCAAAATTCAGTTCCTTTTCATCGGCAAACGCACCTGACGCTGCTGATAGGGTGATTGCCAATACAAAAAGCGTCGGAAATCGAAACATGGTATTCATCTTTATCTTCGATGGCTGACTAGACTATGAGTAGGCCTCTTAATCTATCATAGGAATACAGGCAGATGCAAAATCCTTGTGCCGAAATGGTTCGTCTTTTTCTGACATTAAGCAATATTGATGTTCATTTTACATGATTGGCTTCGCCAGCCTCAATCTCAGCGCCCACACGACCACGCTCTCAACTTCTGTCACCTTGGCCTATTATCTGATTCAACGGTGAATATATAGCACCGCTCAGTGGCGCTGAACTCCCATAAGGCAGCCATCCCCACTATGACATGCTCAACTAAGCGCACCTGCTTCGCTTGACTGATATGGCCCTTCCTCATCACCTCCATGATATCCCTCAACCAGGTTTATCCAAGGCAGTCTTATACCGCGGGAAGCTCTGACTTAATCAGGATTTCCTTTACCCCGTCCCCACTGTATATAATCCCAGTTTAAAGGGGGAGATCGACAGTACTTAATAATCTGCGAAGGAGAGGATTTATGGCGAAATCCATTGTCTGGTTTAAACATTTGAGCATGGCTGACGTGGAACATGTCGGCGGTAAAAACGCATCGCTTGGCGAAATGATCTCCGGTCTGACGGATAAAGGTGTACGGGTACCGAATGGCTTCGCCACTACGGCGAGCGCATACAAGGAATTTCTTCAACATCAGGAACTGGGACATCGTATCAGCGCATCACTAAGCTCACTTGATGTTGATGATATCACTGCCCTGGCCGATATTGGTAAAACCATACGGGGCTGGATCATTGACACACCGTTTCAAGACAGCCTGCAAAAAGAAATCGAACTGGCCTATCGACAAATGATGGCTGATGGTGAATTCGCGGTTGCTGTGCGCTCATCAGCAACTGCCGAAGACCTCCCCGATGCCTCTTTTGCCGGACAACAGGAGACCTTTCTGAATATCAGTGGGCTGCAAAATGTCATTACCGCCATCAAAGAGGTCTATGCCTCCTTATACAACGACCGTGCCATCGCCTATCGGGTGCATCAGGGCTTCGAACATAACAAGGTTGCGTTGTCGGCAGGTGTGCAGCAAATGGTACGCAGTGATGTAGGTGCGAGTGGCGTCATGTTTACTCTTGACACTGAATCCGGTTTTCGCGATGCGATCTTCATTACCGGCGCCTGGGGACTTGGAGAAACCGTCGTTCAGGGGGCTGTCAATCCGGATGAGTTTTATGTCTATAAGCCAGGATTGAAGGATAACCGCTCGGCCATCCTGAGCCGGACACTGGGAAGCAAGGCCATTAAAATGATTTACAACAATTCCAGCGAACCGGGTCAATCTACCAAAACGATAGATGTCAGTGAATCGGACCGCAGGCGATTTTGCCTGAGCGATAAACATATAGAAGAGCTGGCCCGCTATGCCATAGTCATTGAGGAGCATTATCAATGTCCCATGGATATCGAATGGGCACTGGACGGTCACGACAATCAACTTTACATCGTGCAGGCACGTCCTGAGACAGTCGAAAGCCGCTCAAGCACCAATATTATGGAACGCTATATCCTCAAAGACAGCGGTGAAGTTATTGTTGAGGGGCGAGCCATCGGCCAGCGAATCGGTGCCGGCAAGGCCAAGGTCGTTATGTCCACCGAACAGATGTTTCGGGTACAGCCGGGCGATGTGCTGGTGACAGATATGACTGACCCCGACTGGGAACCGATTATGAAACGTGCCTCGGCGATTATCACCAACCGCGGAGGGCGCACCTGCCATGCAGCTATCATCGCACGAGAGCTTGGTATCCCGGCGATTGTAGGGTGCGGTAACGCCACTGACAAAATAACCGATAATCACGGGGTCACGGTTTCCTGTGCTGAAGGTGATACCGGCCATGTCTATAACGGTATTCTGAGTTTTGAAGTCAGCCGGTCTGACACAGGAGTCATGCCGGACATCCCCACCAAGATCATGATGAATGTCGCAAATCCTGGTCGAGCCTTTGCATTCTCGCGACTGCCTAATAGCGGTGTTGGCTTGGCTCGCCTGGAGTTTATTATTAACAGCATGATCGGTATTCACCCCAAGGTCCTTTTGAACTTCGACCAGCAATCCCCTGAACTGCAATCCACAATAATGGAGCGCACGGCCGGTTATGCGGACCCGGTCAGCTTTTATGTCGACAAACTGGCGGAGGGTATTGCCACGCTGGCTGCGGCCTATGCCCCTGCTCCGGTCATTGTCAGGTTATCTGACTTCAAGTCAAATGAATACGCCAATTTGATTGGCGGAGAGCTATTTGAACCTGAGGAAGAAAACCCCATGATGGGCTTCAGGGGGGTGTCACGCTATTTGTCCGAGACGTTTAATGACTGTTTCGAGCTTGAATGCCGGGCCCTGAGAAAAGTCCATAATGACATGGGGCTGACGAATACCGAGATCATGGTACCTTTCTGTCGCACTCTGGAAGAAGCCGAGGCTGTTATCCGATTACTTGCCGATAAAGGCTTGAAGCGCGGTGAGAATGGATTGCGCATTATCATGATGTGCGAGATACCCTCCAATGCTGTGCTGGCTGAGGAATTTCTCGATTTCTTTGATGGCTTTTCTATCGGTTCTAATGACATGACACAGCTCTCTCTTGGGCTGGACCGTGATTCCGCGTTGATCGCCGATCATTTTGACGAGAGAAATCCTGCCGTAAAAAAGTTGCTATCAATGGCGATCAAGGCCTGTCATAATCAAGGAAAATACGTTGGCATATGTGGCCAGGGGCCTTCGGATTATCCCGATTTTGCCGGCTGGTTATTGGAACAAGGTATTACCAGTATCTCCCTGAACCCGGATACGGTAGTGGATACTTGGCTGTTTCTGGCTGATCGGGCAAATAATCAACTATCTGATTGAGTCAGGCCTCCATGGTCAATAAAACAGCTAAAGAGCGACTGGTTTTTTTTATCTCCGACCGCACGGGTATTACAGCCGAAACAATCGGCCATACGCTGATTACCCAGTTTCCTGATATCAGGTTTGTGCAGAGGACATTTCCCTTCGTAAACTCTCTGGAAAAAGCTGAATATACAGTAAAAAGAATAAATGATGTCGGTGTACAGGACGGCACACGACCTATTATATTTAATACTATTCTTGATGATGAACTGAAAACTGTGATAACTACAGCCGAGGGTATGCACCTGGATTTTTTCGATATGTTTCTTGTACCCCTTGAAGAGGAGCTTGGTTGTCCTTCTTCACATAAGTCCGGGCTATCTCATGGCATGGCGGATGAAGAGCAGTATATGAATCGAATTGACGCACTGAATTTCAGCCTGACAAATGACGACGGTGCCAGCACGAATAAGTATCCCAATGCCGATGTGATTCTGGTAGGCCCTTCCCGAAGCGGCAAAACTCCGAGTTGCCTGTATCTGGCACTTTCTCATGGCATCAATGCCGCTAATTACCCATTAACAGATGCCGATCTTGGCGCGGACCGCCTTCCGCAAAACCTGCGTCAATACAAAAAGAAATTACTCGGACTGACAATTGATGCCGAGCGGCTGCACAATATACGGGAAAAACGCCGCCCGGGCAGTACCTACGCGTCATTGAAACAATGTCAGCTAGAGATCGAAATCGTTAAGGAAATCTATCGAAATGAAGGCATTCCGGCTATTGACACCAGCCATATGTCGATTGAAGAGATTGCTACAACCATCATGCAGCATGTGAGGAACAGCAAAAGCTGACCATCTTCATAAAGGAATACGTATAACCTGGCCCACCTTCAGATTGTCTGACTCAAGGTTATTGGTCACCATTAATCGCCGTGAAGTTGTCCGGTACTTCTGCGCTAATCCTGAGAGTGTATCACCACGCCTGATGGTGTGTGTTTTTCCGGCAAACAGGGTGTTATCCGGTGGCCGGCGTTCAAAATACCGCTTTAAACCAAGTGCAATAGCCTTGGCCATCTTGTCCTGATAGTCCCGACTATTGAGTTTTTTTTCCTCTTTCGGGTTAGATATAAATGCTAGCTCAATGAGAATGGATGGAATATCCGGTGACTTAAGAACCGCAAAACCCGCACGCTCAACATACCGCTTATGGATCTTGCCCACTGTTTTGAGTTCCCTGATTGTACTTTGTGCAACATCTGCGCTGGCCTCAATAGTTGCTGCCTGTGAAAGATCGAGCAATACCGATGCCAATACATCATCCTTGTCATCCAAGGTAACACCACCCATTAATTCGTCTGCCAGGTTTTCTCTCTTTGCCAACCATTTGGCAGCCTCTGAAGATGCACCGCGCTCGGACAGGATATAAACAGAAGAACCTTTGACATTTGGGTTGTGGAAAGCATCTGCATGTAACGAAACAAACAGGTCTGCACGGTATTCACGCGCTTTTTGGATGCGTTGTCGCAATTTCAGATAGTAATCTCCATCACGCACCAACACAGCTTTCATACCCTGCTGCCTGTTAATTTCTGATGCTAATTTACGCGCAACCTGCAAGGTAATATGCTTTTCTTGGGTCCCCTTTCGACCAATTGCACCCGGATCTTCTCCACCGTGGCCAGCGTCAATGGCCACCACTACATCCCGATACCCTTGGCCTGCGGCAGATTTTGTGGTTTTGACCGCTTTTGCAGGGCCCGGGGATTTCTCGTATAAGTCAACAACCAGCCGATGCCCATAGTGCTTATTGGGTCCGAGCAGAAAGCTCTTCGGCCTTACCTCACGGTCAGTATCCAGCACAAGACGCAAAACCCGTCCCTTGTTCGCGCTGCGTAGTCCCCGGATATAACCCTTGGCATCAAGCTGGCGCCCGGCTTTGTCGCCCCAAGCCGAACTCTTAAGGTCAATAACAATCCGGTCCGGGTCCCGCAGAGCAAAGAGATGGTAGTCAACGGGTCGGGTTAAATCAAAAACGACCCTAGTGTTGTCGGGGGCAACCCACAAACGTACATCGCTGACTTCCACTCTGTCGGCAAATACCTGAAAGGGAGCGTGAATCAACAACATAAAGAAAAGAAAGTTGAGCAGTTTTTTCATTATTAATCCAATTCCGTTTATCCTTATACAATATTTTTTGGGAGATGCAAGGCCTTCGTCCGGTTTTTTCAAAGAAAATAATGTTATAAAACACATAGATACAGAATATACCTATGCAGCTTATATCATTTGTTAGGTAATTACCTGAGAAATACTATTTTTTATCGGAGAGTAATTTAACTATTGAAGCCGCCGGTTTGGATAATCCTCTGACCAGCACTTTGCGTGCCACGCCGTTGTAATGTATAAATACCTCAGCATCGGGAATACCAAGCGCGCTGCGGGCTCGCTCAGGCCATTCTACCAACAATGTGCTGTCCCTTGATTGCTGCTCCCTGATGCCGAGGCAGTCAAGCTCATCAGGATTACTCAAGCGATAGATGTCCAGATGCAATACCCGGCGACCGGAAAGCTCATAAGATTCGATTAGGGTATATGTCGGGCTTCGTACCACACCCCGGTATCCCAAAGTGCGCAAAAATCCTCTGACTAATGTTGTTTTTCCCGCCCCTAACTCTCCATACAGCAAAATCAGACCATGAAGCGAAGACAGCCGGCCCCCGAGTATCACCGTTGACTGCTCATCTGGCAAATATCGGATAAATTCTTCAGGCATTGATTAGCTGACGTATGCAGGGTAACAGGTCACTTGCCAGCATACCACGTTCACCTCTCTGCCGCGTCTGCGTGTCCGCAGCACTGGCATGCACCCAGACACCCAGTTCAACGGCATTGGCCATAGGTAGCCCCTGTGCCATGAGTGCGGCGATAACGCCTGAAAGTACATCGCCCATACCAGCACTCGCCATGCCCGGATTACCGGCGGCGCATACACTGATTTGCGGCGCAGCAATCAATGTTCCGGCTCCTTTGAGCAAGACAATTCCAGCATACTTTTCTTGGAGTTGTTTAACCGCTTGGTATCTGTCTGTATTTACCTCCCTTGTCGATACACCAAGCAAACGGCCGGCTTCCGCCGGATGAGGTGTCAGAACTCGGTTTTCGCAACAACAGGGTTCCCTTGCCAATAAATTTAGCGCGTCTGCGTCAAGCACAGCAGGTATATGCCTTTCCAGTACAGCATCAAGCAGTGACACTGCCCATTGGTCCTGACCCAAGCCAGGACCTATGACCACGGTAGTTGCTTTCCGGAGTAGTGGTCGCAAATCTGATTTTCCATTCACGCCATAAACCATCAACTCAGGACAGGCGGCTACCGCGGCAACCATATGTTGCGCACGGGTAGCAATGCTGACCAACCCAGCACCACAACTCAAAGCAGCTTGGCCGGCAAGAATAACAGAACCGGCCATCCCTGTGTTGCCACCTACTATGAGGACATGGCCGTTGTCGCCTTTATGTGCCGTCCTTGAACGAGGGCTCAGGGCGTGTCTGACCTCATCACAGAGCAAGCGCCCTGCACCAGTAATCTGCCGGTAAACATTACCCGGCACACCCAGATCATCAAATAATACATCACCACAATAGTCCGGGGCATCGGCGGTAAAAAGTCCTTTCTTCATGCCAATAAACGATACGGTCATGCGGGCATGGATTGCAGCACCCATTACCCGACCAGTGTCAGCATGAATACCTGAGGGTATATCAACCGAGACTATCGGTCGGGAGCTGGCATTGATACAGTTAACCGCGGCCAACCAATCTCCTTGCAGCTCACGTCGAATGCCTGTGCCCAGTAAGGCATCAACAATCACATCGGTATCATGAACTATTCCAGAGGCGAACCGTTCAATTGCCAC
Organism: Gammaproteobacteria bacterium; assembly: GCA_028289815.1. GTDB lineage: Bacteria > Pseudomonadota > Gammaproteobacteria > JAJDYQ01 > JAJDYQ01 > JAJDYQ01. Next base: position 10,856 of record JAPYNQ010000055.1, read on the forward strand.
CCCCGAACTGCCCGCATCCTGCCAAGCCTGATGTGCGTCATCTGCCAATCCGGCGGGGTCAAAAAGATAATAGACATGTGCCGATATATTGTTTTCATGCGCTAGCTTGGCAATGACATAGCCGTCACCGGCATTATTGCCGGCACCGCAAAAAACGGTTAGCTTCTTGGCGGTCGGCCATCGCTGTCGTATCTGTTCGAAAGCGATGCGACCGGCACGACACATGAGTTCGTATGCGGAAATTCCGGCATCTTCTATCGCCAGACGTTCAAGCTCTCTGAGTTGTTCGATTGAGTACAAGATACTTTTATTTGCGCTCATCCGCCCATTATAGCGTTACAATTCCCAGCTATGTCTTCCATACCACATCGCTGGAAACGGCTCGCAAAGCAAATCAAACAATTTGGTAGAAAACTTGGACTTCAGCAGGTCGGCATTACAGATACCGAACTGACAGCGAGTGAGACCCACCTGCTGCAATGGCTCAAAGATAACCGTCACGGCGATATGGACTGGATGGCACGATACACCGATAAGCGCACTCAACCAGATAAACTGGTTAAAAATACGATCCGCATTATCAGTGCCCGCCTTGACTATCTGCCCGCCGATTGTCAGGATATGGAGTCCATCCTGTCTCAGCAGGACAAAGCCTATATCTCCCGCTATGCACTGGGCCGCGATTATCACAAGCTGATGCGGCACCGGCTACAGAAACTTGCACGATACGTAGAAAAGCAGGTCGGTGCCTTTGGTTACCGGGTATTTGCCGATAGTGCCCCGGTTATGGAAAAGCCACTGGCAGAGAAAGCCGGCCTTGGCTGGATGGGGAAGCATACCAATCTGCTGAATAAGCAAGCGGGCTCCTGGTTTTTTCTGGGTGAAATCTACGTTGACCTACCGCTGCCTGTTGATAAGCCCTCACAGAAACACTGTGGCAGCTGTCAGATCTGTATGGATATCTGTCCCACCCGTGCTATTACAGCTCCCTATCAGCTTGATCCCCGATTGTGCATCTCCTATTTGACTATAGAACACAAAGGTTCCATACCACCTGCACTGCGGCCCCTTATCGGTAATCGTGTATATGGCTGCGACGACTGCCAGATTTATTGCCCTTGGAACCGCTTTGCCGACTATACGGGTGAAACCAGTTTTCATCCACGTCACCGCTTGGACGACATTACCTTGTTGGAATTGTTTGCATGGGATGAAGAGACTTTTTTGAAGAAAACAGAGGGTTCGGCCATACGCCGGATTGGCCATGAACGCTGGCTGCGAAATATCGCCGTGGCACTAGGTAATTGCCAAAGCAACAAAGAGGAAATTACTACGATTCTGGAAGCAAAGTCGCAGGATGCCTCGGAGCTTGTAAAGGAGCATATTAATTGGGCCTTAGCAAATATCCGGCGTTTGGTATAGTTCACTCCCCCCGATCCATATAACTGATAAACCGATGAAAAAGCTTGTCCTGCTATCAATGGCTGCCTTTTTGGCAGGCTGTGCCACCGCCCCACCCCGAAACCAGGAGAATGCTTGTGCCATCTTCAGAGAAAAAGGCGACTGGTATAAAGCGTCAGCCGATGTGGAGAAAAAATATGGCCTGCCCTTGCAAGTACAACTGGCTATTATGCGCCAGGAATCAAGCTTCCGGCATGATGCAAAACCACCACGAGAGACCTTTCTGGGCGTCCCGCTGTGGTGGAGAAAATCCAGCGCCTACGGCTATGCCCAAGTCAAAGATGAAACATGGGACTGGTATAAGAGTAAAACGGGCAACTGGCTGGCCAGCCGCGACGATTATCAGGATGCGGTTGATTTTATGGGCTGGTACACCTCTATCAGCCAACGAACTTTAGGTATCTCGAAGTGGGATGCCTATAACCAGTATCTGGCCTACCATGAAGGCCACGGCGGTTGGAAACGCAAAACCTACAAAAAAAAGCCTTGGCTGATCAAAGTAGCTCGCAAAGTTGACCGCCATGCAAAAACATATGCCTCACAGCTCAAAGCATGTCGCCCCAGCTCGAGTGGTAGTTCATCTTGGTGGCCGTTTTAGCAAATTACTGGTAGTGTATCAGCTTGACTGTTGTGGGTAGTTTTTTCATTTCTCACTCCTTCGTGCCGGATTGCCTGCCCGTAGCAGACAATGAGTCCAGATGCGCACTCACTCCGGAGAGATCTTTGGGTAACAACTATACAGCTAATGCGGCCAAACTGAATACGCGAACGGGTCAAGGGCTCGTCATTGAAGGCAGGGTACTATCAATTTATGAATGCTCCCCCCATTGAAGATGCCGTCATAGCAATCTGGTCTGCCGGTGATGATGGTAGAGACGATGACAGACTTCGTGTTTACACCATGATCTTGCCCAACGGTTCATACCAATTTGAAACAGAATGGCCGAATATACCGAATATACCGATACCGCATGTGCATTTTATCGTTTCTGCGGGTGGCTATAAGCGCCTGATTACACAGTGGATTACGGAGGAAAAGGTCAGCACAACAATCTCTGATCTGGTACTGGAACCTGCATTGAGGTTTTAACAACCTGTTAACCCCGGCGTATTGTAGCAACACCAGATTGTACCCCTTTAGCAATGCGGCTGTACTGCTTTTACTTCGCATTCAGGTTGTGGAATAACCGTCAGTCACCGCTAACAAACCATTGATTATGCAAAACCCAATTTACATTTTATGCCTTTCGGCCCTGATCGTGCCACTAGCCATAGCCAATACTGACAGTAATCGCCAGAACTTTCTGACCGCCGAAAAAGCCCTGAACAGGGGTGATCAAAAAACCTGGAAACGCTTGCAGCCAAAGCTTAAACATTACCCTCTGTATGCCGACCTGCTTTTCAAGCAGGCTCTACAAAAAATCACTAAGGCAACTACAGTCCAGGTGGAACAGGCACTGTCGGATCTGCAAAACACACCATTGTACAAAACCTATCTAAAAAGCTGGTTGCAACGCTTGGCGAATCAACGTCAATGGAAAAATTATGTAAAATACTATGAAGTCGATCTTGGCAATCGTTATCAGTGCCATTATGCCGATGCCCTGTACCGTACTGGCAGGCCGGAAGAAGCGTTTAATGAAGCCAGATCCTTATGGCTGGTAGGCAAATCCCAGAATAGCCACTGCGATCCGGTGTTTGCCGCAATGAAAAAATATGGCCAACTCAGCAATGCGCTGATCTGGGAGCGCATTGGACTAGCCATGCGCAAAGGGCAGGTTTCACTGGTTAAATATCTTCGCAAATCATTACCTCAATATGAGCAAGGCTTGGTATCTGACTGGCTAAAAATACGTGACAAGCCAGAGCGTATCCTAGAAAAAAAATATATCGAATCTGAAGTCCCGCGCATTCAGGAATTTGTTGTTTATGGTATTAAACGCATCGCCCTGTTCGAAGCTGATAAGGCGTTACAGGAATGGACAAAAATCAAATCAAAGGTACGTCTTTCCGAAGCCGATAAACGTGATATTGAACGTTATATCGCATTACGCATGACCACCCAGCGGCTGGATGGTGCGGTTGATCAGCATAGAATTATCCCGGAACCCGATAAGGAAATACTGGAATGGGGTGTGCGAGCAGCAATCCGTGAAGCCGATATGAAATCGATTACTCAGTTTATAGACCAGATGGGCGACATCACTACCCTGCATGATCGGTGGAAATTCTGGAAGGCAGAATCTGCCGCAAACACAGGCGATCATGCTACCGCCGATACATTATTTCACACCTTGGCGGTGGGCCGCGGCTATCACAATTTTCTTGCTGCAGATAAAGTCAATCTCCCCTACCGATTTAATCACAAGCCATTGCAATATGAAGATACAGAAATCCGCCATTTGCAAAATCATTATAATGTACGACGTGCCGAAGAATTTTATGCTATGGATCGCATTAATGAAGCGCGTCGCGAATGGTATTACCTGATAAAGCAGTTCGGCGATGAAGACCGACAAAAGCTGACATATATCCAAAAGCAATGGGGCTGGCACTCACAAGCTGTTATGACCATCGCCACTACCGACTATTATGATGATCTGAACATACGATTTCCTGTTGTTTTTAAGAATGAAATCAAAGCAGCGATAACTAAGAATAATCTAGATATTGCCTGGATTATGGCACTTGTACGCCAAGAAAGTGCCTTCCAAAGAGATGCGCGTTCACATGCCGGCGCACGAGGACTGATGCAGCTCATGCCAGCCACTAGCCAGTACGTTGCCAAGATGCTTGGAATACGTAAGCCCAAACTGCATGATCTGTATCAACCGAAAATAAACATAAATCTGGGCACCGCATACCTTAAAACCAATCTGGCAAGATTCGGCGATAACAAGGTATTGGCTACAGCGGCTTATAACGCCGGCCCCGGGCGAGTAAAAAAATGGCTACCTGCTGCAGGTACCATGCAGGCATATGCCTGGGCTGAAACCATACCTTTCAAAGAGACAAGAAATTATGTGCAGCGCGTCATGTCTTATGCGGCTATTTATGACAACAGGTTTGGTGTGGATGTTAAGCGCCTCGCTCAGCGCATGAGGGTTATCCGCAATATGGCAGATAACTCATCAAATCCAAAGAAAAAAGATAAAATATGAAAATCGCACTAAATTATCGGCATGCTCCTCGTAAGCGGCACATTAATTATGGTGCCCGGAGCCGGAATCGAACCGGCACGGGGTTACCCCCGAGGGATTTTAAGTCCCTTGCGTCTACCAATTTCACCACCCGGGCAGGAGAATTGAGAATAAGGCCTTAACACACCACAAGAGGGATAAAGATATGGAGGCTGAGGGCGGAATCGAACCGCCGTACACGGCTTTGCAGGCCGCTGCATAACCACTCTGCCACTCAGCCAGATAGTAATTACCTATTCTCAGGAAGCTCCGACTAATTCAAAACCTTTCTAATCAAAAAGCCCCGGCATAACCGGGGCTCTGGCATCTGGAGCGGGAAACGAGATTCGAACTCGCGACCCCAACCTTGGCAAGGTTGTGCTCTACCAACTGAGCTATTCCCGCAAGTAGCAAGATAATTCTACAACACAACGACAAACTGTCAAACACGTTTTATGAGTCCACCACAAACAACTTTTTTGGTTACGGTTTGATCATATACTGCGCAGGGGCCTGTAATCCCGAACATCTGTATGACCAAATACCATTGTATTGAATCAGCCAGCTGTCTGTTAAAAAACGTCAGGTCAGTGAACAGCAGGCTCTCATAGAAACTCACGAACTATTCTTGAGCATTGCGCTCGAAGCACTCGCAAATAACATTCATTACTGTGGAACTTGGGATGAATCCATATGACGTTCCCCCCAAATTTAGTACCAATGCTAAAGCGAGTTTTTCCGATAGGCTAGAGAAGTATCATGGCTTGGAAGTGGCGGAAGCTAAACGCCTGCGGCACCTAGAGGTCCATAACAGCAAGCTCAAGAGGCTATTGGCTTAATCGGCGATGAGGTGTGAGGCTTTGCGCGACGTGTTATCAAAAAAGTGGTAAAGCCCGTTCAGCGCACACAGATTGTCGAGAATCTGGTGGGCGCGGGTCCGCACAGTGAGCGCACATCTTGCGAACTGGTCGGTATCAGTCGCAGTGCCGGCAAGCCCATCACAATGGCGCACTCAAGGCAGCGTTATTGGGCAAAGCAGTATCCGCATTATGGTTATAAGATGTTCATGCACTCCTTAAGCAGGAAAGACTGGTCGTCAATCTGAAGCGCACGTATAGGCTTTATAAGGCACTCGGACTTGAATTGAGAACCAAACATCGCGAGCAGATCTACCGTCCCTGATGTGTTGCCTTGTCCATTGCGGCCGACGCGCCTGACGGGGCGGCTTGAGCATCTCTACATTCTCCAATGCTTCCAGGCGATGGGTTGTTTGTTACTAACCGCCCAACTTTTGCATGAGCTTATCCACAGGCTTCTTATCTGCATTGTGTTGTCGTTTGTGTATTTAGTCGGCAAAAACAAACACACAAACTACCCAATCTTGTATCCGCTACAAAGAGTCTCACAGGTTACTGAACCCGAACGGCACATTTACCACTTAGACAAGCCATGAAAATCATAGCCTCTTTAACGGGCCGTTAAAATTTGATCAGGCGAGTATGAGATCAGGAAAAAGCCGCTGAGAAAGCGCAGCTTTTCCAAGGCAAATTAAGTATTTCCAAACTATTCTTAACACAGAACTGCAACAACCTGCCAGACAAATAACAGAATACTCACTATGAGCTACTTTTTAAGGCCGGCCACGCTGCCATCAGGTAGCACATCATCGACCATAACGTTAGTATCACAGCAATGTAAAGAACGACCAGCCCCACTAAATAAGCGGGTATACCCGCAATGGGACCTTGATACAGTAGAAGTATGACCGCGATCATTTGGGCCGCGGTCTTTACCTTACCAGTCCAGGACACTGCGACGCTGGTTTGCTTCCCTATTTCTGCCATCCATTCACGGAGAGCTGAGATGGTGATTTCCCGACCGACAATAACAACTGTCGATAACATCAGCAGAAGTGAAGGGTCCTGTTGCAACAATATAATCAAAGCCGTAGCAATCATCAGTTTATCCGCGACCGGATCCAGAAATGCGCCAAACCGCGAGGTCATTGCCAATTTCCTCGCCAGATATCCATCCAGCCAGTCACTGAGTGCCGCGAGCACAAAAACGACGGCAGCAATGGCTCTGGCCCCCGGAATCGGCAAATAGAATACAGCGATCAACGTCGGTATCAGCACGATCCTGAACAATGTCAGTATTGTCGGCACATTTAGTTCCATGTGCTGGTCCGACCGTCAGTGTGAATGCAAGTAATCATAGATTCTTTTAGCTAAAGATGGACTTATACCGCTTATCTGCTGCATATCTTCGACTCCAGCACGCTTTATACCATGAATACCGCCGAAGTGTTTAATCAGAACCTGACGTCGTTTAGGTCCGAGGCCTTCAATCGCCTCAAGCGAGGAGTGGGTAGCTTTTTTACGGGACAGCTGTCGATGTCCGGTGATAGCAAATCGATGTGCCTCGTCTCTTATCTGTTGGATCAAAAGCAGCGCAGCTGATCGAGCTCCGGGTTCCAAAGGATACGGTATACTCGGAACATGCAGTCGCTCCATCCCAGGCTTGCGGCTAGTCCCCTTGGAAACACCAACCAACAGCGGCCCATCATCTGCCATCAGCACCTGCATGACCTTTATCGCGACGGAAAGCTGGCCCTTCCCACCATCAATAAAGACAATATCCGGAATAAGTCCCTCCTCTTTTAATAACTGTCTATAACGACGCTTTAACGCCTGTGCCATGGCCGCATAATCATCCCCGGGCGTAATATCCTTGATCTTAAATCGCCGATAATCACTTTTTAACGCGCCATTTTCATCAAATACCACACAAGAAGCGACAGTCTGATTGCCTTGAATATGGCTAATATCAAAACATTCCATTCGTTTCGGCAACTTATTCAAATGCAACAATTTCCGCAATTCCGATAACCTCTTCTGTTGGCTACTACGACTGACCAGCCTGGCTTCGAGTGCCTCTCGTGCATTATGAACAGCGTTTTGTAACCACCTTGCCCGCTCGCTACGGACACGATGCTTGATCCTCACCTGCCGCCCTAAACGCTCGCTAAAAACCTCCTCAAGAACTGCCCTGCTCTCCGGTTCGTGGCTGACAATCAGTTCTTCGGGTATCTGGCCGGCTAAATAATACTGACTTATAAAGGCATCAAGTAATCGAGCTTCATTTACATGCTGTGAAGGTATTTTAGGATAAAAAGCCTTATTACCCTGATTGGTTCCTTCTCGGAAATAAAATACCTGAACACAGCACTGTCCACCCTTTATGTCGCAGGCAACAACATCAATAGATGCTCGCTGTGTACCGCTGACATATTGTTTTTCAAGCACTTGCCTCAGATAACTGATTCGATCTCGATAAGTGGCGGCCAATTCAAACTCCAGATCCACAGAGGCCCGCTCCATGGCAGCTACCATATCAGAGATAATCTGCTGTGTTTTTCCCTTCAAAAACAATAGAGTATGATTAATATCTTGAGCGTATTCTGTTTTTGATATGAGGCCAACACAAGGGCCGCTGCAACGCTTGATCTGATATTGCAAGCAGGGGCGACTACGATTTTTGAAGTAGCTGTCGGTACACTGTCTCAGCCGGAATAACCGGTGTAGCAGGTGGATAGACTTCCTGACTGCTGCCGAACTTGGAAACGGCCCAAAAAATGTTCCCTCCCTTTTTTTAGTGGAACCGCGATACAATGACAACCTAGGAAAGGTCTGGTGTGTGGATAAATAGATATACGGATAGCTCTTATCATCGCGGAGTAACACGTTATAACGTGGCTGATATTTCTTTATCAGCATATCTTCTAATAGCAGCGCTTCCCCCTCTGTGTGGGTTACCGTAATCTCAATATGATGAATCTGACTAACCAGAGTGAGGGTTTTTGAATTATGTGCCTTATTAAAATAGCTGCTAACGCGATTTCTCAGATTTCGTGCCTTACCGACATAGATTACCGTGTCCTCATCGTTGTACATGCGATACACACCGGGATTAGTGCTGAGTGACTTAAGGAACTCTTTATGATCAAAAAAATCCGGTTTATTGCTATCTATATCTTTCATATCAAAAAGGCCATTTTCGGCCTGCTTGTAACACAGATCAACCATCCATAGAATCCCGATTTTGGCGGCAAGGAAAACAGATGAGGAAAAAAGTATTCATCACCGGAAACAGCCAGGGACTTGGCTATGGCCTGACTCAGGCTTATCTGGAACGTAACGATACAGTCTATGGTTGCAGCCGCAAAGGCTGCCATGGCCTGGAGAGCCATGAACTACACGACTACCAGTGTGACTTGTCGAAACTGAACGACATACATCAACATCTGGATTATTTTCTCGGCGACCTAGAACGACTTGATCTTGTGATACTTAATGCTGGAATTTTAGGCGAAATCAAAGACTTACATGAAACATCCCTGGACGAGATTTACAGAGTCTTCAATATTAATGTATGGGCGAACAAAGTTATTCTGGACTGGCTACATGCACAGGCCTTCCCCGTACACAATATCGTGCTGATGTCATCAGGTGCGGCGGTCAATGGCAACGGAGGTTGGAACGGTTACGCGTTATCCAAAGCTGCACTCAATATGCTCACCGCTCAATATGCCCATGAGTTTCCAGACAGTCATTTAATCGCCTTTGCTCCGGGTATTATCCATACCCAAATGCAGGACTATCTGTGCAACCATACCGACACGAAAAAATTTCCTTCCATTGACACGCTCAAACAGGCATATGGAACTGAACACATGCCATCTCCAAGAACAGCCGGGCAAAGAATTGCTGAAAGATTTGAACGACTAAGAGAATTTCCCAGCGGCAGCTTTATTGACATCAGAAAAATTTGATGCCACCACAGGCATCAATACAGGTTTACAGATAACCTTCTTCACAGCTTTCCTGGCATTTTGCCAAAAAGAGGTTCAGGAACTCTCTGGAACTGATAGAATCGTAACTGTCCTGAAGCCTAGTTCCGCGCTCCACTTGCCCGGTGCAGACAGCAGACAGTAACCCAATACCGGGCCATACCCGATACTCAATGACAACATTCCCGCATATGGGACACCGGTCGTGCCGCCTTATAAAATCCTGCTCGCCCACCCGGTTCGGACTCGACCGGTTCATCCGCCGCCGGAACACTCTGTCAGCGGACAGGACTATTCCGGGTGTGTCTGCTTAATTTTTTGGTGGTAGGCGATGTATGGGCATGGGCTGGAAGTCAATTTGGGTTGATGGTGTGCCTGGTATGCTATTACCGACTTGCTGCTTGGTACGCTTACCCTTCTGAGGCTGTGCATTGCTGGCCGCCTCAATAATCTGCTGATGTAATTGCTCCGTGTAGGGCAGTCGATACGCCCTGGGAGTCTGATCACCCTCCTCTGTCAGATCTATTACCCACATGTGGATGACGCCCCGGGTATCTTTGCGTTTGTCGGGCTGTACAATGTGCTGAGATAACAGCTGAAATTCTTCCGGTAAAGGCTGATCTATGGGCCAGCCTTCAAGTTGCGGCAAGGTATGCCAGACAACGATATAAAATGCACTGCAAAGTAGTATTAAACCAGCTTTTGTGTACCAGTAATAAGGTGCCTGCAAACTGAGAAGCAGCAAGAGGGGAATGAGTATGACATAGGCTATGGTTAACGCCAGAACTGTCACGATGGCTCCAGGGCGTATGGCGTCAGGCGTTTGGGCAGGCGATTGATATCCAGCAGCTCACCTTTGCCGTCCAATTTGAAGCGCACAAAGGTGTGTTCCATGTCTTGCCTGTCCATGATGATTTTATCGAAAAACACAGTTTCTAAGGTCGGATTCACCTTATCTACTGTGAGCGAGACTTCTATCGGCTGCTGGCTTCTGGCCTCATAGAAATAGGCATTTACAATATATTCTCCACTGATAATTCCGCGAATTGTGACAACTTCCTGGTTGACCGGATGGACTACTTGCTGACCAGCAACCATGATCGTATCGTTGATTTCACCTCGGTCATCACGGTCCAAATGTAACCAACCGGCATCTTTTTGCAGATAGGATACGACTTCCCCATGCGGGTCCTCCACCCAAATATCAATGTCGTCGGCTAAACCATGCGGCCAGGCTAGAGTTATAATGTACTCTGCTTTAAGGTTGGCCGAACCGAGCCTGGCAAGCGGATTAACAAACATGATGGTCACCATAAACAGCATGGTGAATCCCAAGAGCGCATTGAACAACAGGTCGGTAAAAGGATCGGTCAAGTAACCTCGCCTGCGATTCATGGTCTATTTGCCTAAATAGATCTCAATGGTATCGCTGATAAGGCCTGTCAATCGCCTAGCTCCACGGTCCAGGAAATGATACTGCAAACCCAGCAACATTCCGGCAAGCAATCCGGAAAATGTGGTAAACAGAGCGATGCGCATACCGGCGCTCATATCAACCAGCATGTTCTGAATAGTCGTAATATCCGCATTATCAATGACGGCAACGGAGCTGAGCATGATGATGAAGCCTATCACAGTACCCAACAGGCCCAGCTTAATCATGATATCGGCTATAAACCATCCGAAGTCATGGTTGGCAGAAATATCTTTTTCCATGTTCTCGAGCATCAGGCGGCTAGTGTCGGTGCGATTACCGCGCTGTCGGCGCATAAGCTGTTTTTGAATCTGTTCGTGCAACAGGCAGACAGGCATTGGTCGGCCTGCACTAAATACCCTGCCATTGTCTTTGATCTGCATATCTCCCCCACTTTCATACAGCAGGATGGCTATGTGCTCCGCCCTGTTAATTTCTCTCGACAGAAAGGCGACACGAAAACCGGCAGTAATGGTAATGACCGCAAATATGGCCACGATAACGGATGAGATATAGCTTTTATCATATGTCAGCAGTGCTGTAATCATGCCCAGGTCCCAAGCTAGATAGAAACCAAATAGTACGACCAGGATGATGGTCAACCACTGCAGGAAGAGTCGGTGTGAGTGGCGCGACATGATGAAAATTCTACCTTAATGATACCTGTGTACTGAGTGAAATCCTGGCTTAGTGTCCCTGCACAGAAATCTGTGAGATTTTTTGGGGATAAAAAAATTGAGCGGCCTGTATGTGCTTATTCAATGTAATACACAGGAGGTTACCCGATGCAGATAATGAACCTGCGTCTCCAATCATACAGGAGCTGGCGAGTCAGCGGTATGGATTTATCAGTCGGCCTGTGTTTCGACAGGCGTGCTCATACCATTATTTCAGCATTAGTCTCCATGAACCCCAGGTATTGCCTGAGTCCGCAATAAACCGGGCTTTGCCTTACTGATGGCTAATAGTGGAAATTATAATGATCGTTATGCTGGCACCCGCGCCGGATACATACAATCAAGCGGGGAGTGTGTGATTTGGCTAAACCATATTAAGCGCACCGGCTGATCTGGCAGCTTCAGCACGGCGACATGTTTGTAGTCCGGTCCGTATAAGACGAACCAACAACACAGGAAAGAATTAATCATGCCGGCAGCAGATACAACAACAGCCCGCAAGGAACGAAAAAACGAGAATCACGGCTTTCTTTTCTGGTCTATACTGATGGGCATAAAGCCAACATCTCAAACGGAACACACCATGACAAATAAAACCCCGACCTATAACCGGATGTTCGGGATAGCACTGCTAACCACAGCCTTGGCATTGGTATTGGTGCAAGTACCCGGAAATGCACAGGAAGAAGTCATATGGACACCCCTGCACGAAGCAGCATATTATAGCACCCCAGACACATCAGGGCACTGGTGCAGGCCGGCGCAGATGCAAATGCACCAGATTCAATCGGACGGTTCCCCTTAGGCGTGGCAGCAGCAAATAACGGAAACCCGGAAGTTATCAAGGCACTGATTCAGGCCGGCGCGGATGTGAATGCAAGGGAAAAAGAAAACGAAATGACAGCCCTGCACAGAGCAGCAGCAATGAATAATCCTGAAGTTGTCCGGGCACTGATACAAGCCGGTGCGTCTGTGAACGCGCGGGAGGGGCCAAGGCTTACACCCTTGCACTGGGCAACATTATACAACACCGCCGAGGTTATCAAGGTGCTGGCACAGGCGGCTGGAACGGATGTGAACGCACAGGATATAAAAGGAAATACACCCCTGCACTACGCAGTAGTCAGCCAGAACCCCCCTGTTATTATTGAAGCCCTGCTGAATGCCGGCGCAAACCCGAAACTAAAGAACGAAAAGGGAGAACTCCCTGCCGAATATGTATTCCGCCAAGGCCGCGGAATACATAAAAGACAGTGAAGCCCTCTCATGGATACAATACCTCTTACGGGATTAAACGAAGCCTATTATTAAACAACCCACACGGCATCCATGCCCACAGTCTCGCCCGTATCAGCTTGGCTTATACTGAACAAAAGACCTGACCCTCAAATGATATGGCTAATGTAGAAAAGCGAATCTTTAGCTTCACTGTCGCCGTCGGTCACGACTTATCGGATGCCGGAGAATGCCAATCCGGGGCATCCTAGCAAAGAATATTCCAGAGATTTGACTGTCGAGCTTGAGCATGGCAATAACCAGAATACCGCACACATCTTGCTATCCTCACTCTTCAATAACTTTTCAAGGCATCCCAAAGCTATCTATTTCGGCTAGAATATGCCTTGGTTTTTATTGATCCTTCCCCTGATGTCACCAGAGCAATACTGCCAGGACAAAACGGCCTCCAGTGGTTCCAGTTTTTATTACAGTTTTCTGTTTTTGCCACCTGATATCCGCCGTGCCATTACCGCCCTGTATGCATTTTGCCGGGAGGTAGATGATATTGTTGATGAGGTACGCGAGGCGGCAGTTGCGCAACAAAAACTTGACTGGTGGCGCCATGAACTGGATCAGACTTTTGATGAGAGAGCACAGCATCCTGTAGGCCTGGAGTTGCAACGCTTGGTCAGTCCCTTCGGATTGACAAAATGTTACTTTGACGATATTATTGACGGCATGCAGATGGATCTTCTGCAAACCCGCTATGCCAATATTGAGGCGCTGGAAACATATTGCTACCGCAGTGCCAGCGCAGTTGGCCTGATTGCGGCACGCCTGTTTGGCTATCACGATAAGTCAACAGAACAATATGCCCATGACTTGGGGATGGCCTTTCAGTTTACCAATATTATCCGCGATGTCAGAGAAGACAGCGGGCGTAATCGCATCTACATTCCCCAGGACCTGCTTGCCAGGCATGACGTTGCTGAAGCATCGTTAGTGACGGGTGAATTCAGCGATGGCCTTCATACGGTATTGCTGGAGCTGGCAGATCATGCCGAAGCCTATTATGAGTCATCCATATCGAAGTTACCCGAGAGTGACCGCTGGAATCAGCGCAGCGGCCTCGCCATGTCGTCCATATACAGAACCTTGCTCACTCGCATCCGCAAACATGACTTTAACGTGATGAATGACAGGGTTTCCATACCCAACCTTTCCAAACTATGGATTGCCTGGAAGACAATACGCTATGAAAACAGGCGCCACCGGCAATATCTGAAGCAGCATGTCGCCTGACATACCATCGAAAAAAACCATCATTATTATTGGCAGTGGCTGGGCCGGGATATCAGCGGCAATTCATCTTGCCCGCAAACATCAGGCGGTTACCCTCATTGAAGCTGCCGATCAGCTTGGTGGTCGTGCCCGCATGGTTATGTTTGGTGGCTTGCCGGTTGACAATGGCCAGCATATCGGGCTGGGTGCCTATCATAATCTGCTGGAACTATTCGATATTATTGGTCTTCGCGAGTCACTGGTATTCCATCGCCTGCCATTGTTACTGAATGTGATCGGTGATAAAACCAGCGTATCTCTCAAAGCACCTGAAATCCCCGCCCCATTTCATCTTCTGGTTGCATGTTTACGTGCCGAAGGACTGAGCAGCACCGATAAAGCTAAAACCCTTTTCAACTGGTTCAGGCTCATCAGGCCGGATGCGCATCACAACATGACTGTAACCGAGCTTCTACGTTGCACTAACCAGTCAGAGCGCGCCTCGCGTTTTCTATGGGCTCCACTATGCACCGCAGCGTTAAACACTCATCCGGACAAGGCTTCTGCTCGACTGTTTCAGAGGGTGCTTAAAGATGCCTTTATGCGTAAACGCACAGACTCCGATCTGCTGCTGCCTCGCCATAACATGGGACATGTACTACCACAGCCCGCCCTGACCTGGCTTTCACAACACAATGTGAGCGTTATAACACAGCAGCGTGTCACTGGCCTGCAATTTATCCGAAATAAAATTTGCGGTGTCATAACCAGCCATCAAACACTACCGGCCGATCAGGTTATTGTGGCCACCAATGCTTGGAGCACAGCACGGCTGATTACGGATATTCCTGATTTGAAAAAACTACATGAAAACCTACAGCAATTTAAATATGAACCGATCACCACAGTTTTCCTTAAATATACCAGGGCCGTTATGCTGAAACCAACCATGCAAGGCTATGCAGGCAGACTTACCCAATGGGTATTTGATCGCAAAATAACAGATCATCCTGAAATTATTGCGGCAGTTATCAGTGCAGAAGGCGAACACTCAAATATGAGTAAAGACGAACTGGTGCGAACCGTTATCAACGACATCAGGACTGTCAGCAAGCTATCGGATGAACCAATAGACAGCTTGGTAATCCGGGAGAAACGGGCAACATTCTCGGCGACCCCGGAAATGGAAAATCTGCGTCCGGCCAATATGACGGCTGTTAAGGGCCTCATGCTTGCCGGTGATTACACGCAAACCGGATATCCGGCAACTCTGGAAGGCGCGGTAATCAGCGGCAAACAAGCTGCAAATAAGATTCTGCGTTGCCACAATAGTATACGGACAGTGCCATGAATACGACTATCCCTGATAATTACATACCGCAGGAAAGCTGCCTGCAGGGTAAAATTATTCTGATCACCGGTGCCGCCGGAGGTATCGGTTCGATAGTCAGCAGAACTTTTGCTGGCTATGGCGCCACTGTTATTTTACTGGGCAGGGATACAAAAGGCCTAGAGTCCCTGTATGACGAGATTGAAGATGCCGGTTATCCCCTGCCTGCGCTCTATCCAATGAATCTCGAAGGTGCGACAGACAAAGACTACATGGATCTGACCCGGACTATGGAAAAGGAATTCGGCAGGCTTGATGGTCTGCTGCATAATGCTGCAAGACGCGATGCTTTAACTCCACTCTGGCGCGTCAATATTGAAGATTGGTTTGAAGTATTACAGGTCAATTTAAATGCCCCATTCATGCTGACATGTGCCTGCATGGAACTGCTGAGGGCCTCGGTATCTGCTTCCATTATATTTACCACCGATCACCAGGCACGCGAGCATCATGCTTACTGGGGGGCCTATGGCATCTCCAAACACGCCGTAGATGGACTGATGAAAACCCTTGCTGATGAACTCGAAAACCAGCCATCAATACGGGTCAATGCTATTGACCCCGGAGCTGTCAAAACTGGTATGCGTGTTAAAACTTATCCTGGACTTGATCCGAATATAATGACCAAACCTGAAGATATTATGTGCAGCTATCTATATCTGATGGATGAAATAAGCAGAGATGTAAACGCTCAGATCATTTATGCGCAAGCGACTATATAGCGGCTAATTGCTTATAATTATTCAGAAGTTCGCAGTAGCAGTACCGGTGTCTGAAGTTGTTGCTCACGCAGTAATAACCAACCTGTCAGCATAACGAGTGTCATACCCGCTAAGACTACAATCAGTGCCAGGATAATATTGAGTCGAAAACCAATACCGAGTAATTCGACCGAAACCCACCATGCAATAATATTTGCCAGTATGACAGCGACTAAACCGGAGCATGCGCCTATCAGTAAAAACTCAATTGTCTGCGCCCGGCTGATTAGGCTGCGAGTCGCACCCATGGCACGCATCAGCGCGTTCTCGTGTTGGCGTAGCCGCCGTGTTGACATCACCATGGCAGTCACTAGTAATATTGATGCCGCCAAAGTAAACAGAAAAGCTGCTTCTGCAGCATAACTGACCCTATCGACAACCGTGCGTACACGCGACATTAGCGCATTGACATCCAGTACCGTGAGCGACGGGTATTGTAATACCAGTTTATCCATCAAGTGATTCATTTCGGATGGCAGGTAAAAGCTGCTGATATATTGTGTTGGCATATCGGCCAGCATGTGGCGAGTACCTATCACAAAAAAATTAACCTTAAAGGAATCCCAACTTACTTCACGCAGGCTGGTAATGCGTCCTGATATCTCGCTACCTGCAACATCGTAAGTAATAGTATCACCCATTTGTATATTCAAAACGTCGGCTATACCGGATTCAACCGACCATTGTGGTATGGTATCGGATACCTTCCACCATTGTCCGGAATATAAATTATTATGTCCTGGCAATACATCATCCCAAGACAGATTAAATTCCCGGCGTAACATCCGTTTAGCTCGCGCTGTATCATAATCATCACCGGTAACACGCTGGCCATTAATTTTTACCAATCGCCCGCGAATCATAGGAAAAAACTGTATGTTTGTCAGATCCTTGTCAGTCAGCCATTGCTGCACATTCTGGATCTCATCGGGCTGAATATTAATCAGGAAAATATTAGGTGTATCTGCCGGTAAGCGGTCATGCCACTGATCTATCAGATCTGTACGTACCAGCGTCAGAATCGTGATAAAGATAAACGATAAACCAAATACACTGATTGCCATCAGAGTCTCGCGTCGATGACGTATCAGCGCCTGTATACCGAACTTGATGGTTACCGGCAATCGACGGGAGAGCCGATTCAATATAAATAACAGGCCCATCGCCAATAACAGCAACAATAATAATGCGCCAATCAGGGCTGCCAGCGCCAGAAACATAAGCTGCATATCTTGCGTAACGGCATACAATATGAGACATAACACGGACAGGCCAAATAGCAACGACCATCTGGTCTGCTGCAAGTTATCGGGCATACTGCGTAACACCCACATCGGCGATACCGAAATCAGGCGCCAGTAGGCGGGTAACGAAAAAGCCAACACCAGTAAAAAGCCGAGCAGACACGCCCAGAGGGCCGGAGCAATCTCCGCAGGAGGTAAGGCTGATGACATATATTGCTGCAAAATACCGACAATAAAATTCTGCAGGCCATAGGCAATCAGCAAAGCAAAGAAACAAGCCAGCATACCGAGCATAACCAGTTGCGACAGATACAGTGACGATATCTGCAGTCGGGTCAAGCCAATGGTTCGCAATACGGCAGTATGGATCAGGCGTTTTTGTATCCAATTCTGCATGGACACCCATATCGCCAGGCAAGCCAGCATAATGGTCACCATCAGGCTCAAGGCAAAGAAGCGTTCCGCTCGCTCCAGCGAAGCTCTCACCTCCGGTCGGGAATCACGCACTGACTGTATCTGATAATGATTACCTAATAGCGGTTGCAACCAGGAACGATAGGCCTCAATGGATCGCTCCGAACCGGCAAGCAGCAGCTGAAATCTGACCCGAGAACCCTCACCAATAAGGCCGGTGGCCGCAATATCAGACAGATTTGCCATAACGCGCGGTGCCAGAGAAAACAGGCTTCCGCCTCGGTCTGGTTCCTGCTCAATCAGTGCGTCTATAGTGAAGTCCATCTTCCCGAGAGTTACCAAATCACCGGGCTTCAGTGCCAACTTACGCAGCAGATCTTTTTCGACCCAGACCCTGCCCTCGGCAGGTATCTGGCGACTGACAAAGGTGCCTTGCCCTCTGTTCAGCTGCAACTTGCCACGCAATGGATAACCCTCCGTTATCGCCTTGATTTCAACCAGTGTTGTATCATCCCCACTAATCAATACGCTTGGAAATTCTTGGAATATGCTGGTTTGGATATCACGGCTACGGGCCTCTTCAATCCAGCTCCGGGGTATGGACCGGGATGAGGCGACCACCAAGTCGGCACCAAGCAGCTCATTGCTCTGCTGAACCAGGGTTTGGGCAATACGGTTAGTCAGCAAACCGACCGTGGCCATAGCTGTTATTGTCAGCACCAGCGCCAGAAAGACCAGGCGCATTTCGGCTTGCAGGCTTTCACGCCGGAGAAAAAGCAAACCATGCCGCAGTATGCTCGTCATAACCGGACCACCTGGTCACAACGCTCACTCAAACTCATATCATGGGTTGCCAGCACAATAGCTGTTTGATGCTGCTCCCGTAAGCCAAATAGCAAATCCGATATTTTTTCGCCGGTGTCGTGGTCCAGGTTACCGGTTGGTTCATCGGCAAACAAAATTCTTGGTTGTATGACAAAGGCCCGTGCAATTGCCACGCGCTGCTGCTCTCCGCCGGATAATTGCGAAGGATAATGACGCAAACGCTTATCCAGGCCAACTTCTGCCAAGGCCTGTCGCGCCTTGCTACGGGCATCGGTAATTGACAGTAGCTCCATCGGCATGAGGACATTATCAAAGGCATTTAATGTCGATAGCAAGTGAAACGACTGGAAAATAAAGCCGACCTGCCCTGACCGTAACCGGGCACGACCATCCTCATCAAGGTCAGACAGATTGTGGCCCAGCAGCTTGACCGAACCACTCGTCGGCAGATCAAGACCGGCCAACAGTCCCAGTAATGTCGATTTTCCGGAACCCGAGGCACCAACGACAGACAGGGATTCGGCGA
Organism: Gammaproteobacteria bacterium; assembly: GCA_028289815.1. GTDB lineage: Bacteria > Pseudomonadota > Gammaproteobacteria > JAJDYQ01 > JAJDYQ01 > JAJDYQ01. The sequence continues at coordinate 30,155 of JAPYNQ010000055.1, forward strand.
CCTGTAACCGCAAATCAAAGTCAGACAGAATTTGAAATTTACCCCCGGTAGTGGCAATCTCTTTACTCAGTCCGCTGGCCCGTAAAATACTTTCCATGCTATTGATCCGTTTCTTGTTATCGATCAGCCTTATGTTTATCGCCTCTTCACCGGCACATGCTGCCGGTGTCCGGTCCATCTTGGTATTTGGCGACAGCCTTAGCGCAGGCCACGGCTTGGAGCAAGGTCAGGAATGGCCTGCCTTGCTGCAGCAACGATTTAATGACAGACAGCAGACAATTCAAGTGCATAATCACAGTATTTCCGGCGAAACCACCAGCGGTGGCCTGGCACGCTTGGCACAATCCCTGCGGCTCAGCCAACCCGACATTGTTATCCTGGAGCTGGGCGCCAATGATGGGTTGCGCGGATTGTCGATCAGGGCCATGCAGCAAAATCTACAACAGATGATCGATCTCATCCTGCAAAATCAGGCTAAAGTCCTGCTGGTTGGTATGCATCTGCCGATAAACTATGGTCAGGCCTATACCAAACTGTTCCACAACCAATTCGTCAAACTGGCAGAAAAAAACAGTCTGGTTTTTTTACCTTTTCTAATGGATAAACTGGGCATCGGTCTTGATATGTACCAAGCCGATGGTCTGCACCCAACAGCGGCCGCGCAACCACAGATCATGGAAAACGTCTGGCAAGTACTGGAACCAATGCTCGGCGTCCCCGTATTATAGCGAAGCAATATCCGCAGGCCGAACTTTTTACAAGCGTGCAGATAGCGCCAAAAGGGCAAAAATGACTGTCGTAATGGAGATATAAAATATCGGAGTCTGACACATTAAAACATTTCTGCAGAGTATCCCTAACCCGGCTTTCGGTATACTTTTATCGGATTATCCAGTCAAATTGACCCGGCTATCTGCTGATGAAGTAAGCATTACTATCTCTAATCATGAGATAATTTGCCAAGATTACCTTTACAGCAATTCCAGTGATTGTTAGTCTGTATAGTAGCTTGATCGCGAAGCTGGATAGTCGAAAATGTCAGGAGCTGTCTGCCCCAAATGCCGGGGAAAATTCAAGGAATTCGAACTGAAAGATGCGGGCGTCATCATTGATGTCTGCCAGCTTTGCCGCGCAATATGGTTTGATAAAGAAGAATTCTGGAGCGTGCTGAAAAACAAGACGGCAAAGAAGCAATTTCAAAAACAGGGCCTCCTGCGTAAAAGAAACAGCAGATACCTATGCCCTAAATGCCGCTCTCCGGATATCTTCCTAGAGCAAGGCACATTACCTATGACTGAAATGGAAGTGGAACACTGCTCTTTTTGTAAATCTTTTTTATTCGATGATAAAGAATACCTGCAAGCCAAAACACAAATGGATGAGAACGCGGTCAGACTAAAATCCACATTGAATGAAAATAATCTGAGAACAGTCCAGTACAATGACTTTTCGACACGGTTGTTCAGCAAGCGACTAAAAGACCTGAACAGTGAAGTTTATGAATTTACAAACACGATGGAAAAGCCGGATAAAGCCGAATCTGTAGCGGATTTTTTTTCCAGGATTAACAAGGCCTCTGCTCTTATCTTCAAAGAGCCTGAAATTATTCTATTCAGCTTTTTTCAGTTTCTGGCTATCTGTATCGCCTATTTACTCTGGATTCAGATACTAAATTGGATACCTCCGGAGGTCTGGGAGAGCTCAGCAAACTCGGATAGTGCATCTGCAGCAGACTATATTTTAACGGCATGGGGAGTCATCTGTGTCGGGTTTGCCGCTTTACCTATAGGTTTTTTTACAGCCTGTATAGGAGCCGTCCATCTGTTAAATCAGCAGGGGAAAGAATCGACAATTTCAAGATGTTATAAATTTGTCTTCCCGAAAATCTGGCCGCTTTGGATTTTCAGTTGGCTGGATGCTTGGATTACAGTGAGTCGAATTATAGAGAGACTGCCGAATAAAGACCAAAGTTCAGCAATTGAGCAAGCCTTTGCTGAAGCCATGTACTATGCCTGGAAAGTGGGAACAGCAGGTGTTATTCCTGCCATATTGACAACCAATAATACCTTGCAAGCGAGTAAAAGTTCTCTTGGTTTTTTAAAATCAAAAGCATCCGACATACTTAAAATCAGAGTGGGTTACTCTGTTATTAACTGGGTAGTCGGCATACTGACCTATGTTAGCTCTTGCTTTATTTTGGCGAATTCAGGCATTATTCGAGAGGAAATTTATAGCAGTATGTACGGCATATTACTTTTGCTGGGTATTCCTATTTTTATTGCCGTTGGTTTGCTCAAAATATTTGTCAGGCCTCTTTATATCTTATTCCTTTTTGATCTGTATTCTGACTACATGCTTGAGAAAAGGCAAGTAGTTACCATACCCTCCAAAAATACAGATGCCAAAACGGCTCTTTGGTTTTTCGCTTTTCTTATCTTCTTAATGCTTGCTGTAATTTTATTTCATGAAGAGATGGGAATTACAAAAATGCTGACTTACTCCTGATATCTGATGAGTAAAATTTTATGCTATTTAAACTCAATTTTTTGTACAAAGCGAAATCGCATCAATAACAACAAATGGTTGTCTTAGCACCGCTTATTCCCATATGTTAAACTGAAACCTAAGTAAAGCCATTACCCAAAGTTGTTGTCTTAGCACCGCTTATTCCCATGTGTTAAACTTCATTGAGACCGCCACCATCACGGAGCGCGGGTTGTCTTAGCACCGCTTATTCCCATGTGTTAAACTTTTATTCATCCCACCCAGCCGTTGGAGGTGGTTGTCTTAGCACCGCTTATTCCCATGTGTTAAACTCAAAAGGCTATTGTTAGCAGGGTTGCCGGCTGTTGTCTTAGCACCGCTTATTCCCATGTGTTAAACTCCGTCCCAGGTTGCCCACCGCATCGGGTTCGTTGTCTTAGCACCGCTTATTCCCATGTGTTAAACTCGTTGTGGTGCAAGATTCTGATATTAAAGGGCTTTTTCCTGCCAGTTGGCGGGAAAAGCCCTAGAACAAGTGTAGCTGATTCGGCTTTTTCTCATTTTTGATAGTAGTTTTTGCATAAAAGCGTTGCATATTTGCAAACTGCTTATCAGTAATGATCAAAATATCGACTTTACCGCCCGGTGGCAGGTATTGTTTAACCTTATTGCCTGCCGCCTCTGCCTGCTCGGTTGAAGCCGAGTATTTCAGATAAACCGAGAATTGTGACATTTCAAAACCCAGATCAAGCAAGTGGTTCCGAAAAGCGGTTGCCTCCTTCCGCTCTTTTTTCGTGCCGACAGGTAAGTCAAACATTACAAAAAGCCACATGATACGATAAGGACTGAGATATTTACGGTACCTCATAATGCCGCCATATCCAAAGGTGAAGGTACGCCGGGGGTAAGAAAGTCATCGCTTTGTCCCTGGCAGTAAGCGGCGAAAGAACGACATACCTTGACTGCTGCTAATGATAAAGGCGAAGCCTCTCTTTCCACTGGCACTACCAAGTTGGTAACGGCTGCCAGGGCGATCTTGGCCTGTGGTGTCATCTCATTATAGCTGCTATCTGAATCCTTTTGCCTGCCATGCCATAGCATATAATCCGCAATCGGTCGAAAAGGCTCCATAAGATCATCCACAAGATTCAAGGCGTTTTGCGGATTTTTATGGTGCAGGCTAAAACTTGGATGCAGTCCGGCACCACTGATCCCGCGGGCGACACAAGCACGAACGATGGCATAACAATAATTCAAGGCAATATTGATACCGGCGGCAGACCGGTCACGACGAAAGTCTCTACCGAACAAGCGCTGCCAATAAGCCCTGGCTGCCTGGGCTTCACAGTTATCGGGATCTCCGGAGCGCACTTTGCCCACCAGTCGCAAAAGGTGTTTACCACTATGCCCGGTACTCCCCAGAACTTCAGCCTGATTTCTGATTTTGGCCTTGACAATACGTTGCTAGGCACGCTTACGCCGTGGTTCTGATAGCTTCACCTGCGCTTGCATAACCTGAAATTGCCGGCCATTACCCTCGGCCGGCAATATCCAGCTGCTGGGAAGATAGTTTTTGCCGCATATCACCAACGGGATATTACGCTGGCTCAGCTGATCCAACAAAACCGTTGATATTGAGCAACCCGGCACCGAGATGATTACTGTAGTAATATCATCCAGAGGTACTTTCCCCACCTGCTCACCCTGGTTACGAACCTCCAGAAAACCTCGTGCTTTACTCAACCAGTGACCCGGTTGAGTAATTTCAACAATCTGACCGGCCATTATGCCTCTCAGCTTAAAAGATAAAGTCCGTTATCGCTTTTCATAAGATACCCTGCCAGCGGGGCTGATATGTACTTTACGGGCATTGAGCTGTTTGAGTGAATTGGGGGACTTGGTTAAAAATTTGAACGAATCTTCTTTATCTCTATCTCTGGCATCAACATTGGCTTCATGCAAGGGAGCAAGGGTTATTTGCCCATCGCTCAATTTTTGTACTCGCCGCAGAATACGCTTTTTATTCTCTTCTTCAATTTCAATACAGTCATTTTTCTGCAAGCGCATAACCAATCTGGCAGCAGGGTGTGGTCTGTTAGTTTCACTAGGCTTGAAGTTCGGTTGACTGGCATCAAAAGTAGAAATAGTCACACCATCCCACTTATCTGCTTTTTTATGTCCCTTCGGAAATGAATAGATTTCCATTGCCCAGTTACTGTTTCCATCATATGCCTTATAAGGCTTATCACTTTTATCTGCGATTGGGATCACGGTTTTATTCTCTTCTACTACACGTAGCCGGCGTATTCCTTTTTCTTTTGCCAGTTCCTTGACAGCATCAAAACCTCCGCCCTTATAGGCATGCAGGAATGCCTGCCGTAACCGCAAGTTTCGAATGGATTCCAGGCTTTTTCGGGTTGCTGAGTCTGTCTTGCCTTTTAAGTCCGCAACAAATTTGCGAGTAACAACTCGACATTTTTGTTTGGTTCCGTGGCGAATATCTTTTCCGTCTGATGCTGAAATAATGCCATAAGCGGTGTCATTATGAAGCTGTCCTTGTTTTCTATGCCTTGCCCTGTGCGAAACCACAATTTCATTGATCACCTTTCTGACATCAGCTCGAAAACCATGCCACGGATCGATAGGGCTTGCTCCATTAGTGCCTTTAGGAAATAAATGTTCAATCTCCAAATCCTCGGCACGGTTGGCGGCAGTAGCTACCTTCTGCAACATAGAGCGGGATGTCATGCCGATGACTATCGCATCTACCGCATGGTGACGATGATCATCCCGATTCTTCCTGGAACGGTCATTTTCATTGAGGACACTGTTCAGTTTCCAGTGCCCTCGCAGCAAGCTGGTCAGACGACCTGTCACCACATCAATTTTATCGATATGGCATATACACTCCAGATATTCACGTGCCAGACGGCCGATGTAACGTGTATCATTGAGATGGCGTTCAGAAAAATCACTGTGATCTCTGTTCCATCTCTCCATGGCATCTTCGCCAAATCGCCAGTGCTTGGCGGTGGGTAAATGCTTTACCCGCTCCTGGATATCTGACCAGCTATAACCGTCCGGACTATCACCAAATGCCTCAAAAGGCGTTCGTTTGCCTTTGTCTCTATTGGCCTGCCGGGTGCAAATCACCTTATTCGCTGGACTGTTATCCAGTGACCGGCTAAACGGCAGCAGATGATCAATTTCAATGCTTTCATTAGATAAATCGGCCTTTCCAATCTTCTTCCCGGAGAAAGGACAACAACGACCCACAGGATCGTCGTTCAGCTCCTCCCATAGCCGCAGACGTAACCGATTAATAGGATTACGACTCAGCCCAAGCTCCTCCAATGCCCCATCCAGTTTCCGGTTCCTCTCCTGATTATCTTTTTGTTCGGCTTCAATTTCTCTCCTGCCTTTTGGCCCTACCGGCAAATCCCGTCCGAGCTCAATAGCGACAGACTCAGGATGACCATAACGACCAATCAGCTCATTAACCACTTTTCGGATTTGATTGAGTGCAATATGTACCGTCGGATTACTGACTCCACCGTAGTAAAGCAGATCGTTTCCCTCTTCTTTCGGTTCTTTACTACCGGGGATAATATGAGAACCTGCCTCAAATGCCTTTCCATAGTAAGGCAAGCGATCAGCAGGAGTGTAACCTGCCTCATCAGCCTTTCTCCGGCGCATGGGATTGACAAAATATTCATTTTCTTCCGCAACCCGCTCTGCTGCCTCATTCTGTAAAGGCAGCTTCAACTCGCCTGTCTCCATATCTGCTATGCCGTCGCGCATTTTCTCCAGCATCAAGTGGGCCGCCTTTAAGGAGATATTTGCTGTCCTATCAGTCAGTGGCGCACGCATACATTTCTCGGCAACCGTTTCGGAAAGGTGGGAGAATTCATCCATTAGCTGCCGTTTCACAGCATCCAACTGCTGTTTCATATCAGTATAATCCGATTTGTCCTCCAGAATAATCTCAATAAACTTATCCTGCCTCTCCAGTGACCACTTATGCCAATCCGGTCCGACATAGTCCTCATGCTGCATGATGTGAGACGTTAAATTGCTATCAAATCCCTTGCGTTTAGAAGACTCAAAATTGAATTTGAAATCACGCTCTCTGCCTTGAATCAATCCCTTGTCTCTCAGGATTCCTTTCATCTTGCTAAAGGTAACTTCCCGGGTAGATGATTCTTCCAGCAGGGCGACTATGGCATCTCTGGCATCAGGATGTTCCCGCAACTTGCCCCCTGTCCATTCCAGATTATTCACCTCCTGATAGATGCGATAACACTGAAAACCGGGCATGGCGCGAAAAGTTCTGTCTTCGTCCGGCATATACATGCAACGACCGACTTTCTGTGACTTCAATGGACGTTGTTTAAAGATAATATTGTAGATACGATCTTTGTTTTCATCGGTCATGGACGAATGGTATTTCGCCTGAGCAGACCATATTTTACTAAATTCGTCCTCATACAGTTCCCGTGTGGGATATACGTCATATGGACTCTTCCTATGCCCTGGTAAAGGACGAGCACGTGTCGGCCTCCCCTCCTGCTGTCGTTGCCACAAGAAGCTGCCGTAGGTCAGCTTGGCCATGCTGCCCAGCCGGGCCAGGGCTTCTTTGCGATCTTCAGCTTCTTTCTGCCGGACAGCCTTTTTTCTTTTTTGGATAACTCCTTGTACTTCTCTTTTGGAAGGAGAGAACCAATCAAACCCATCTCTTCCAGAAGCATTCGCACTGATTTAGATACCCTGCCGCTGGTGGCGTCCTCACTGCTGTCTTTACGGTTACTCTTAAAGCCGCGCCGTTGATTCAGATGGAACAGGGCACGCCCTACCTGATACGGCTTGAGTTTTTCCTGTAAGGCTTTGGCGCGGAGTTCCAATGGATTCTCTTTCTGCAAATCCTCTAATTCCGTTTTCCGCTTGGGAAAAAGACCAACATCGGTCAATACCGATAACAGGTATGTCTGCCTTTGCTTGAAACGGTCTCGCCGCCGCCGTGCCAACCGTGCCTCGCGCCGTGTTACAGCCAGCGTAGCCTTATCTTTCTCCTTACGCCCGTCTGAAAAGATGCGCACCCCGGCGTTTTCAATCCGGTGCGGATCGCCCTGACCATCAAGCTCCAGTACACACCAACCCAGCGAGTTCGTACCCACATCGAGCCCAATCCGGTATCTGTTTTTCATGGCAATAGCTCCTTTGTTGTTCAGCTTGGCTGAATAATTCCCATAAACATGCGGGCATTATTTTTTTAAAAAAGTGTTGACAGGGACACTTTCAAATAGGTATAATAACACTTGTTTAATACATGGGAATAAGCGGTTCCACTAAGATTAACAAGTGAGAATTCGCAAAAGTGCAAAGGCGACCTCCGGGTCGCTTTTTGCTTTTGATGCCCACCATATAGTAGCTCGCCCCAAATCATTTTGAGACAAATTCGTCTCTGGTTTATAGTACCTGCCGTATTCTTGTGGAACTACCCTTCGCTCCCGGACATGTAAAGCCTGCTCAATCGGCTAAATCAGGTCGGCTTACGGCCATTATTACCCATGATAGTCATTGCCAGTTCCCGTAAATCAGGTACGGCAACCGTCGGTTCCATTCCCCACGGATCAAAAATATTGCTTTGGCTGCGATACACCCATGCTGTCTGCCAACCGGCATGGATAGCACCAATAATATCAAACGGATTACTGGAGACCAGCCAGGTCCCCTCTCTGCAAGCGCCGGTCTTTTTAAGAAAGTGTTGATATACCCTGGGGTCGGGTTTGAATGTCTGCACGTCATCAACGCTGACCACTGATGCAATCAACCGCTCAAGCCCGGCGCATTCCAGCAGCTGTTGAACCGCTGACCGGCTGCCATTAGAAAAGGCGTGACAGGCTATCTGTTTCTCGTTGAGCGCCGATAAAGCCGGTTTGACGTCCGCGAATGCAGGGAGCATCTTGTATAAATCCAGCAGCTCACGGATACCCTCCTCAGACAAATTCAGTCTGTACTGCTCACAGCAATACAACAGCGCATCACGGGTACAAATAGAAAAGTCCTGGTAATACCCCATCAGACCACGCCGAAATGAATACTCCAGCTGCTTGTTACGCCAGCTTGCCGAAAATTCCCGGGCAATATCACCGATCAGCGATTCCAGCTGACTGACTATGCCATGTGTATCAATGAGTGTACCGTATATGTCGAAGGCAAGTATTTTCTGCATGTTCATAGTATCTTTAGCGTTATTGATGGTTTCAAATATATTGAGCATGCCTGCGATCATTCATGGTTCGATCCGGCTCCTTATCTGTCCAGATAATACTTCCCAAACGCCTTTATCCTGCCAATAACAAAGGCGCCAATGAGTATTTCCTCAATTATTATAGCCAAATCGCAGATCTTGTCGCGATGCACCAGCCAGGGGCAATGAGTTCTCTTAAAAATCAGGCTTCAGATTGTCGTCAGCTTATCCAGTATTTCTCTGATCTGCATTTGCACATCATCAATATTCTGCGAAGCATCTATTATCCTGAATACATCAGGATATGATCGGGCACGTTCCTGATAGCATGCCCTGACCCGATTAAAAAATTCTGCTCTTTCAAGCTCAAATCGATCCGGTTTTGCGCGTTGCCGAGCACGTTCAAGTCCAATTTCTACGGGCAAGTCCAGATAAATGGTGACGTCAGGATGCAGCTGGTTATGTATCACGGCCTCAAGGTCTTTTATCAGATTTTGGTTCAGCTGACGTCCTCCGCCTTGATACGCATAGGTTGCATCTGTAAAACGGTTACATAATACCCATTGTCCGAATTCCAGTGCCGGAATAATTTTTCGTTGCAGGTGTTCTACCCTTGCCGCCAATATCAGCATAAGCTCGGCCTTAGCTGTGACCCCTCCCTCTCTGGGCTTCAGGAGTATTGAACGCACTTCCTCACCGAGTGGTGTTCCTCCAGGTTCGCGTGTGACGATAAAGTCAACTCCAGCTTTATTCAGATAAGATGCAATAAATCCCAGTTGCGTGGATTTTCCGGCCCCATCTATGCCCTCAAGCGTTATAAAGACTCCTCTATTCATTTATTCAGCTGGTATCTGGAAACGGCACGGTTATGTTCCTCCAGGGTTCTGGAGAACTGATGTGAGCCATCGCCTTTTGCGACAAAATACAGCGTATCGTCTTCTTCCGGGTGGAGAGCAGCCCGTATTGCTGCCCGGCCCGGCAAAGCGATTGGCGTAGGAGGAAGCCCAAAACGAGTATAGGTATTGTATGGTGTGTCTTTTCGCAAATCCCGATAGCGGATATTGCCCTTAAATTCTGAGCCCATACCATAGATAACTGTTGGGTCGGTCTGGAGCCTCATCCTTTTTTTTAATCGACGATTAAAAACCCCGGATATTTTGGCACGTTCGTGTGCCACGCCGGCTTCCTTTTCCACAATTGATGCAAGTATCAAGGCTTCATAGGGAGTTTTGACTTCAATACTATCTGATCGACTTTGCCATTCTTCCTCAATTACCCTGCGCATCGCATTATAGGCCCTACGCAGGAAATCGACATCTGCCATCTTGTCCGGGAATATATAGGTATCAGGATAAAACAACCCTTCAGGGTGTTTTTCAGAATACCCCAATGATTCCATGATGGCCTTATCAGTCAGGTTATTCAGTGTGACCGATACTCGTGGGTGCTTTTGTATTGCCGCTAGCATCTGTCTGAAGGTCCATCCTTCCGGTATGGTAAGTCGATACTGAATCACCTCTCCTCTCACCAGCTTTTCAAGTAATTCGACAGGAGTTGGTGCGGTAGAAAAATAGTATTGTCCTGCTTGAATTCGGCGCGTGAGATTATTCGTTTTTGCATACCATTTCATGTAGCCAGAGGAGTCCAGCAAACCTCTTTGAGATAAGTCATTCAGAAGCTCCAAAAATCCAGTACCTGGCTGGATGTTAATATAAAAAGGCTCCTGTTTGTTTGTGACAGGAGTGGAAAGGAACAGCAGATAATTC
>JAPYNQ010000056.1 GCA_028289815.1 Gammaproteobacteria bacterium
CAATGGCAATGAACAAGAAGATCGGTGCCAGTGAAAAACCGGTGGACTATTCGCACTCCACATGAGATTTATAACCGATGCTAATGCGGATAATTCCCTAATTAAAGGTCACTTCCAAAATCTCTCTGTCTATATTACCTGCAGCTGGCTTTCCTGCGATTACGACACGTTTCTAACCAAATCGACCGGTAATATAGTCCTCTGTCAGGCGGTGACGAGGAGTTGTAAAGACAGTTTTGGTATCACCAACTTCAATTAAGTCACCGAGGTGAAAATAGGCGGTGCGCTGTGAAACGCGTGCAGCCTGCTGCATTGAGTGTGTAACAATGGCAATCGTGAACTGCTTGCGCAACTCGTCAATTAATTCTTCGATTTTAGCAGTGGCGATTGGATCAAGCGCCGAGCAGGGCTCGTCCATCAAAATCACCTCCGGGCTCACTGCAATGGTACGGGCAATACACAAACGCTGCTGCTGACCACCGGAAAGCCCGGTACCCGGTTGAGTCAACCTGTCTTTAACCTCTTCCCACAGCCCGGCACGCCGGAGACTCCCCTCAACAATTTCATCCAACTCATAGCGCTGCCTAGCAAGACCATGAATGCGGGCACCAAAGGCAATATTCTCATAAATGGATTTAGGAAACGGATTCGGCTTCTGGAATACCATACCGACCTGTGCTCGCAATGGCACAACATCCATCCTAGGACTATTGATATTCTCGCCATCAAAATTAATTTCGCCGGTTACACGACAGCTGGCTATAGTGTCGTTCATACGATTAAGACAGCGCAGAAATGTTGATTTACCGCAGCCGGAGGGGCCTATCATCGCCAACACCTCGTTCTCACCCAAGTCCAACGATACATCATGAATGGCATGCTTTTCATCGTAATAGACATTCACATTGCGAGCACTGACACGCGGATTATCCACAAATGGCTCGCCCACCGTTTGACGATCATCACGGTCAGTGATCGCCCGGCCACCGCCTTCAAAAACCTCCAAAGGTCCCTTGACCACAGGTTTGTCCATACCATATGCGAGTTCTTCAACCATTACCATTCCTCTCCCCCAAATATTATCACGCCATATCACCAGCGTCTCTCAAAACGTTTACGCAGCACCACTGCCAGCGCGTTCATAGTAATAAGAAAACCCAACAACACCATAATCGCAGCAGAAGTACGCTCAACAAAAGCACGCTCAGGGCTATCAGCCCAAAGATAAATCTGTACTGGCAAGGCGGTAGCCGGGTCGGTAAAGCTCTGCGGCACATCAACAATAAATGCCACCATACCGATCATAAGCAGTGGAGCACTTTCTCCGAGTGCCTGTGCCATACCAATAATAGTGCCCGTCAGCATACCAGGCAATGCCAAGGGCAACACATGATAAAAAACAGTCTGCACTTTCGAGGCCCCAACACCCAGCGCAGCCTCTCGTATCGAGGGCGGAATAGATTTCAGTGCCGCCCGCCCTGATATAATAATTGTCGGCAAAGTCATCAACGTTAAAACCAACCCCCCGACCAGAGGCGCGGACCGCGGTAAGCCAAAAAAATTAATAAACACTGCCAAGCCTAATAAACCGAACACGATGGAAGGAACGGCGGCCAAATTATTGATATTAACCTCAATAAAATCAGTCCACCGGTTCTGGGGCGCGAACTCTTCCAAATAAACCGCCGCCGCAACACCTATGGGAAACGAGAGTAACAAGGTCACGATTAGCATATACATGGAGCCTTTCAACGCACCTAATATCCCGGACTGTTCTGGTTCACGTGAATCACCCGCATTGAAAAATACCGAATTAAAGCGGCCCTCAATCCGCCCCTGATCCTGCAAAGAAAGTAGTACGGAAATCTCCTTATCCGACAAACGCCGATCAGCCACGGGTGTTTCCAGCGTTATCAGCTGCCACTGGCCAGAAACTCCCGACAGTCTTTGTGTACTTTTAACAAACACTACACCTGAAATACTGGTAGCGGTAACAGCATTGATCCTGAAATAGATGTCATTCACATTAATCAGATGAGAAGACATTCCCTCGCCGATTTCTTCATTCAAATTCGCAGATAGAATCCGAGTCTTTAAATCAGCAACCTGCGTCTGTAAAGACTCAAGCTTGGATCTGGCTCGGACGACTTCATCCCTGCCCTCCTTCCGAGCTTCGGCACCTACAAGCAACCTGCTCGCGTTTTCAAGTTCTGCTTCCGCAACAGCAAGCTGTAGGCGCAGATTTCCCCTGACCGCTTCCACTATTTTCGCAAATGCCGTCTCGTCACCTGTCAGAGTCGCCTGATCTCCATCAAGCACCAGTTCAACTTTTGACAACATAAGTCGCCGCTCAACTGGCGTAATATATCCTTTGAAAAACATATCGGCGTCATCATCAAGCAGTACCCAAAGCTCTTCCCTTTTGCCAATCAAAGACAGATTGTCGGTAACGCGGTCGCGAACCGTGTATGTTGCATCACCACTGATCAGGCCATAAAGCCTTTGTTTATCTCTACGGCTACTCATCCAGGGAAACATCTCCCTCGTCGCCTCTTTGACTACTCCCTCAAAGTCACTCGCTGCCGGATCATCCATGTCAATGCGTGATTCATCATATTCAACGGTTAGGCGCACATAATGCTGCCTGAAGGCACTGTGCCCATTGGAAATAATGCTGGTAAACATGATTACAAGGAATACCAGACCGCTGAACACTGCCAACATACCGTAGCGACGAAAACGTCGTTCCGCCGCATAACGACGAACCAATCCTTCGCGCACTTTATTGATAGCCCGTTGCCGGGTATGAGTGCCATTACCCATGTCAACTACTCATACTGCTCGCGATACTTACGCACGACATGTAATGCGATAACATTCAGCGTTAGTGTCGCCACGAACAACATCAAACCAAGGGCAAATGCGGCCAGTGTCTTGGCCGAATCAAACTCTTGGTCACCCACCAGCAGCGTTACAATCTGCACCGTAACCGTTGTCACCGCTTCCAGTGGGTTTGCGGTAAAATTCGCTGACAATCCCGCTGCCATGACTACAATCATAGTCTCGCCGATTGCACGGGAGACTGCCAGCAATAAACCACCCACGATACCGGGTAACGCGGCGGGTATTACCACTCTGCGAATGGTCTCGGATTGCGTAGCACCCAGACCAAGCGCACCATCTCGCAGCGCTTGGGGAACTGCCGTGATAACGTCATCAGACAGCGAAGATATAAACGGGATAATCATAATACCCATCACCAACCCGGCGGCAAGCGCAGACTCTGAAGAAACATCCAGGCCGATCAGGCCACCAGCATCACGAAAGAACGGTGCCGCAACCAGCGCCGCGAAAAAACCGTAAACCACAGTCGGGATACCAGCCAGAATCTCAAGCAATGGCTTTGCGTAAGAACGCACCCGAGCGGAGGCATACTCCGCCAGATAGATAGCCGACATCAGTCCAATCGGCGCTGCCACCACCATCGCTATAAATGATATCAGGAGGGTACCCGCAAACAATGGGATAGCCCCAAATGCGCCAGTAGAACCAATCTGATCGGATCGAATTGCCGTTTGCGGGCTCCATTCCAGCCCAAAGATAAAATCCAACAGTGGGATTTTCTGAAAAAACCGAATCGACTCAAACAACACCGATAAAACAATCCCCAATGTTGTGAAAATCGCGATCATGGAACAGGCGATCAAAAACACCATAATAACCATTTCAACGGAGTTTCTGGCACGTTGTTCCTTATGAATTTTACTGAGCGCAAAAGCCGCACCTGCAATCGCGATACTCAACGCGAAAACCATCAGCGCGGCATTGCTGATATCCTGCAAATCCCTGTACTTTACAACCGCATCGGCAATATGCGGGCGCGGCTCGCCGATGGTAGAGCCAGCTACAAACCGTAATACCTCGCTATATACCAGGTTCATTTCCTGTGCTGAAGCGCCGCTGGCCGAGATTGATGAGGTCGCCATTACTAGGATGATCCGGTCATCAAGCATTGACCAGAACACAAAAACCATCAGCGCGGGAATCCCACACCACATCGCGGTATAGTAGCCGTAGTGCGACGGCAGGGAACGCAGCACACGAATATCGTTACCCGCTACCCGGAAGGCTTTACGACGTCCCATATAAAATCCGGACACAGACAAGGCCAGCAAAACAACAATAAGCGTAGCGGGTTGCATAATCTGTAAAACAGCTCCCAAAAATGTGGCCGGCCTATATGAGTCTGCCACATCCAACTAAGGAAGCGCCCTGAACAATTCCATAACTGGAATCATCAGGACACTAAAAAACAACACAGAAGACTTACAGTTTACTCATTGACTTCAAACCTTGGACATCCGCGCCAAAAGCCCTGCGCTCACCAGCAGGCATCGGGATCATGCCTTTGTCAGCCAGATAACCCTCTTCACCCCAGGCCTTGGCCGAAGCAAATTCCTGCAGATAACCTTCAATTCCCGGTATTGTACCAATATGTGCCTTTTTCACATAAAAATACAACGGGCGGGATACAGGGTAAGAACCGTCGGCAACAGACTCGAAAGTAATGTCCACACCATCGATTTTCGACCCCTGAACCTTGTCCGCATTCTGATCCAAGAAGCTGAAACCAAATACGCCCAACGCATCAGGGTTGGCATCAAGCTTCTGAACGATCAAATTATCATTCTCACCTGCCTCAATGTAAGCACCGTCTTCACGAATCGCGTGCGCGACCGCCTGAAAAATTTTCTTGCCTTTCTCATTGTAGGCCCCCATAGGGATACCCAGCTTTTCCATCAAAGACTTAACTTCGCCTTCACCCTGAGCCTTGCGCAAAGCCTTCAGGTCAGCGAACTTCTTCGCACCACCCTCCATGGCCAGCTCAGCGAACGCATCGCGCGTACCGGATGTCGGCGGAGGCCCTAAAACCTCGATACCAACATCAGGCAAAGACGGATTGACATCTTTCCAGTACCTGTGAGGGTTATCCATCAACTTGCCATCAGGACCGGGGATCTGTTTGGCCAGTGCCAGAAAAACATCTTTAAGCGACAGATCAAAGGCAGGCCCCTTCTTGGCATTGGCAATAGCAATACCGTCGTAACCAACCTTGACCTCGACAATGTCATGGACACCGTTGCCGGCGCACTTTTCCTGTTCAGATTTTTTCATGCGGCGAGAAGCATTAGTAATGTCCGGGTACTGAGCACCAATCCCGGCACAGAACAGTTTCATACCGCCACCGGAACCCGTGGACTCAATTTTAGGCGTATTGTAGCGGGTTGATTTACCAAACTTCTCTGCCACAACCGTGGCAAACGGATATACCGTAGAGGAACCAACGATACTAATATAATCGCGGGCGGCGACCTGCCCGGTGCCAAATATGGAAACCGAAAAGGCAACCGCCATCAATGAGGTTTTCAATTTCATGGTGACAAAACTCCTGTGGATTAATTGGTTTACTGCCAGGCGAATCCTGACATTGGGCAGCACGATACTGGCGTTTTATGACAGAATAGTGACGATTTTCGAAGGAACTTAAGACGATATTCGGGGTCTCGAGTAACTGCCATCAGGCAAATGGGTTCAGCACCCTATATTGACCCAACGGGACTAGACCTTGGTCCAGTTACGGTACATGTTCAGACTAAAGCCTGACGGACTTTATACAATTTCGGAGAGCGTCAGTATGAGGATAAAGGCCGATTATGAGGGGACGTACCGAATAGCTCGCACTCCCGGAAAAATGGCAGAATCCTTGGTAAAGATTGAGGCCTTAGCAGCGGTTCAGCCTGATGGCAGAATGGACTTTGACCAAATAACGTTGGCTGTCCAAGGCCATCGTTCGGATGCTCAATCAGCGCCACATGCTTATAAGTTCGTTATTTACTGCATACGGTCAGGATGGCTACGGCACACTGACAAACATAACCAAATAGAACAAGCGGACGGTTTCACCGCCACTTCGCTTGGAACCAGAACACAACCCACAGATAGTGCAAATCCAGAACAGAGTGATTATACTGCACTATGGCCCGAATCACAGAAAAATCGTATACCTCGAAATCCTATAAAGTCTATCGAGACACCAAGACAGGCCGCTTTGTGTCAAGATCTGAGACAGGAGACCGCCCCAGCACCACTAAAGTCGAGACTATATAAGCTTCCAGAAAAGTGAGCGCGAAATCTGCCAAAGTCATTGACGACGCAAATGTCAAATATCAAAAAGTCCTAGAAAAACTTGCCAAGAGGTAGGAAACATTATCGCATCAAACCAGAGGATGCGTTCAAGGCCCATGATACTGCATCGACTCATGAAGGGACGCCGGGTGTCATTAATCTCCATTTAATCGAATCTGCAATTGCCCGCCCTTACAACGGGTATTATCGCCGAATTTTGAAAAAGGCCACATCTCTCTTTGAGTCGATCTGCCGGAATCATGGATTTACCGATGGCAACAAACGTACCGCTGTACTCTTGTCGGAACTACTGATTGAGAGGAGCGGTTACGAATTAGTATCAGATGATAACGAGGATTTAGATAATGCTATTGAGGACTTGGCCGTAAATGTGGCTAATGGGTTGCGAGGGAAGAATTTGGAAAAGTTACTAATGTTTATCCAAGTAGCTTTCTTCGGTTTTGATAGCATAATTCAATTGCTCTCGTACCCAGTCCAAGAAGGGAGGCTTCATTTTTTTATTTTGTATAATTCAGGCAAGATTAAATGTGATATAAATGAATATCAATATTGCTTAGTACCAGAGAAAGACGAATAATTTTATCATAAGAGTTCCGCATCTGCTCGCATTTTATAATAGATTGGGTAATCTATATTATGTAGCTAGTTGTAGAAAAGAAATTAAAGGAGAGGACAATGGCTAAGAACTATCCGGCACATATGAACTCCACGGGAGTTATCCCGAAAATACTCGATAAAATCAAGGTTTCGACGACACCCAAAAGGTTCACCCAAGACTACCTTGCGACGGAGCTAGGCTTCCCCGGAGGCGGTTCGAAGGCGTTTATACCTCTCGCAAAAAAGTTAGGTCTTCTGGGTTCAGATGGTGCGCCAAGTGATCTATACAAACAGTTTAGAAATACTAACGAGACTGTTTCTAAAGCAGCGATGGCCGCAGCGATAAAAAAAGCCTACAAAGATGTTTATGCGAAAAATGAATACGCACATAGCTTGGACAGGAGCGACCTAGAGGGCTTAATCATGGAGATGACGGGACTAGCAAAGAAGCATGCCGCAATAAGGGCGATCTGTGGAACCTTCGAAGCCTTAGAAAGGCCTACGCAAACTTCGAAGCGAAGTCAGAAACACCCAAAGAAGCTCCCCAGCCTGACTCCGTTGTCCCTGACTCTAGCGAAGATGGAGAAGGTGATTATGATGACTTAAGGCTTAATCTGTCTTACACGATAAACCTAGTACTTCCAAAAACAGATGATGTGGCGGTTTTTAATGCCATATTTAGAAGTTTACGGGAAAACCTACTTAGAAAATAAACAATAATGGAAGACAAAATTAAGCTATTCGCAATGTCTAACTTGATGGCTGAGAGGTCTCTGGACTATGTGGAAGAGACTCTGAAGGTAGATCTAGAGCGGGACTTCGACCCAGAGAAGGACAAAGATGAGGCCTACTACCCGCAGTTTTTGCACGCTATACGGACCGAAGCTCGAGAAATGGCTCTCCACTACGAGCTTTTCTATTGTCTGGAAGTTTCAATTCGCAATATGATTAAAGAGAAGTTACTCTCCGAAATCGGTGAGAATTGGTGGGACGACGCAGAGATCCCTGATAATATTAAAGAAAACGTAAATAAAAACATCCAAAGGGAAGTTGACTCTGCTTTTACTCAACGATCAGATGACGAACTGGATTACACTACTTTTGGTGAGTTAATAGAAATAGTTCGTAACAATTGGGATAGATTTGGTGACCTATTCAATAGTCAAAAGGGATTCAATAAAGTAATGAACAATCTAAACTTACTCAGAGGACCAATTGCCCACTGCAGCCCACTTGCGGAAGATGAAATCGTCAGACTGAAATTGACTGTGCGCGATTGGTTTCGATTGATGGAATAAGCAATCAATAATACCTTTCTGCCTATGCGGTCGCTATCATGCCCGTTCGGTAGAAAGCTGGCGTTAGCTGCAATACACAACAGAGAAATATGAAACAAAACTTAACAATCAAAATTCTTCAAAAAGAAGCAGCAAATTTTGCTGAAACAGAGTCATCACATGATGAACCTTCTCTCTACGGTGTAACAGACGGTAAAGCTGTTGGAACATATCTTGAACATAAATTTACTTCTTATCTTGCAAACAAATATACATATGAACAAGGCAACTCTGCGTCGGGAATAGACTTGCCAGGACTTGATGTTGATATAAAAGTTACCAGCATTAAACAACCTCAATCTTCATGCCCTTTCAAGTCTGCGTCTCAGAAAATTTTTGGTCTAGGCTACCATTTGCTGATTTTTGTATACGAAAAATCTGATGATGATATGGATAAAACCGGACATTTAAGCATGCGGCACACAATTTTTGTCAAAAAGGAACGAACGGCAGACTTCCAGACAACAAAAGGCTTACTGAATATATTAGACAGAGCAGGAAACAGGGATGATGTTATCGCTTTTATTATAGAAAGAAGTTTACCTGTTGATGAAATTGGTGCCGAACAGCTAGCGGATAGAATATTAGAAACACCTCCGAATCTTGGTTATCTGACTATTTCAAACGCTCTCCAATGGCGGTTACAGTACAGTAGAGTAATTCAAAAAGCTGGAAAAATCTCTGGTGTTTATAAGGTACGCTAAGGTATGGCAAGAAAGTCAATTGATAAATGGCAATTCGGTGATTTTCAGACTCCTTTTGTTTTAGCAAAAAAGGCTGTCGATGTTCTAAAAAAGAATCACAACATTCATCCTGATGTAGTTATAGAACCAACATGTGGTAAAGGTGCTTTTGTTCATGCAGCCTATGAGGGTTTTAAGTATTCCAGAATCCTTGGCTTTGAAATAAATCCTGAGTATGTAGCAGAGGCTAACTCATCAGCCATGACTAGCCCGACAGATAAGCGCATAAGAATTCAAAAAGCAGATTTTTTCAGTATGGATTGGGATCAAATTATATCTGAAAACAGCGATTATATCCTGATTATAGGCAACCCCCCTTGGGTAACAAGTAGTGAACTCGGCTTACTTAATAGCCAGAATCTTCCTCAAAAATCCAACTTTCAGAACAGAAAAGGCATTGATGCCATTACAGGTTCAGCAAATTTTGACATTTCGGAATGGATGTTACTGCAGCATGTGAAATGGCTATCAAAAAGAGAGGGGGCAATTGCATTCTTATGTAAATATGCTGTTGCCAGAAAAGTTATGCGACAAATTAAGCAAAGTGCTGAACATACATTCTCTTCTCATATTTATTTAATTGATGCAAAAAAATATTTTGATGCTTCAGTTGAAGCCTGCTTTTTCGTACTTATAACAGACAAAGAAAATACTGAATGTGAAGTGTATGAATCACTTGATTCCATTTTTCCCTCACTCGCTATAGGAGAAAGAGATGGATATATTG
>JAPYNQ010000057.1 GCA_028289815.1 Gammaproteobacteria bacterium
GCTATCCGCTTCATCACTCTACCCTCATCTGTTAAACTCAACCATTCAGCGTGAACAGGATTATAGCATGCCCTGCAGATTTATGCGTATAATTCCCTTTAATTAAGATGATGGCAATTTTCAATTTTGACAAAGTTATTTTTTAAGATGTGAATTTTAAAGCGTTGTGGGCAGGTTATTTAGAAAATAGAATGGCTGTTTGTTGTTGGTCTGCATCCTGTGTAGAGAAAAGGTCGGCACTTGGAGTTTTTTGTTAATCACATTAAGCCATATCAATTATCAATCATAATGAATACACTCGACTTAAATCACCATATATCTGAGCAATACAATACCGAACTAGAGGATTTGCGTAATAAGGTACTGGCCATGGGAGGGCTGGTTGAACAACAGATTTCCGATGCTTTAGAGGCACTGGAAAATCTGGATGGTGAGCTTGGCGAGAATGTAGTTTTTACGGATCACAAAGTCAATGCCATGGAGGTCAAAATTGACGAGCAATGCTCGTGGATTATCGCCCGAAGGCAACCTACAGCGAGTGATCTGAGACTGCTCATCACAATAATCAAGGTGATTACTGATTTGGAGCGGATCGGCGATGAGGCGGAGAAAATTGGTCATATGGCCTCCATGCTCTCTGAAATGAAGGGTTCCACATCTTATAGCCAGCAGGATGAGATTATGTATATGGGGCAGGAAGTTCGCCAGCTGTTGCATGACACGCTTGATACCTTTGCCCGCCTGCATAACAAAGACGCGGCCAGGATTGCGCGTCGCGATGAAAAAGTTGATCGTCAGTACGAAAGCATACTGCGCAAGGTGATGACCTATATGATGGAAGATCCTCGCACGATCACTTTGAATATGAATATCATTTGGGTGGCGCGCGCCTTGGAACGCATCGGCGATCATTCAAAGAATATCTGTGAGTACATCATCTATATGGTCGAAGGTCGCGATGTGCGCCATACTAATTTCGTGGGGCTGGACGAGGTAACAAAGGGAGAATCCTTATAATGGCAGGCCGAGGGCGGCAGAAAGCTACTGCAACAATGGCAGATCTCGCTGACCGATATGATCTGTACCAACAGTCGGTTCAGTGTCCTGAGGCCGATATTGACTTCGTACTCGAACAATTTCATATATTGCGTCGGCGCAAACCACACATCCTCCGGGAGGACTTTTGTGGCACGGCCTATACAGCTTGTGAGTGGGTTTGCCGTGACGATAAAAATCGTGCCTTCGGTGTTGATCTTGATCTTGAAGTGCTGGACTGGGGGCGCCAGAACAATGTCAAAAGGCTTACCAAGGTCCAGCAGGGCAGGATTTCTCTTATGCACGCCAATGTAATGGAGGCTGAGACTCCCGCTGTTGATGTGCTGTTGGCGATGAACTTCAGCTACTGGACTTTGTTAACCCGCAGGAGGGTCCAAGCATATTTTAATCGGGTTTATAAAGTACTGGTTGATGATGGCCTGCTTTTTCTGGACTGTTATGGTGGCTATGATGCGCCCAGAGAGATCAAGGAAAGGCGTAGGCTTGATAACTTTACCTATGTCTGGCATCAGGAGGACTTTGACCCGCTGACCAGTGAAATGAAGTGCAATATCCACTTCAAATTTCCTGACAAGTCGCGAATAAAAAAGGCGTTTTCCTATAAGTGGCGCTTGTGGACTCTGCCTGAAATTCGGGAGATGCTTGAAGAGGCCGGATTTTCTGATATACACATTTATTGGGAACAGGCAGATGAGAAAACCGGTGAGGGTAACGGGGAGTTTGAGGAAGTTACCCGTGGTTCGGCAGACCCAGGCTGGATTACGTATG
This sequence comes from Gammaproteobacteria bacterium, assembly GCA_028289815.1. Lineage (GTDB taxonomy): Bacteria > Pseudomonadota > Gammaproteobacteria > JAJDYQ01 > JAJDYQ01 > JAJDYQ01. The sequence continues at coordinate 1,825 of JAPYNQ010000057.1, forward strand.
TTGTAGCGGGGAGGTAGAGTAGCGCGGAGCTTTACCTTAATTCTTATATTATGGGGAAAAGGTTATGCCGTTGAATTAGGTGGCTTTCGTGGCTTAGCCTATTATTTTTAATTTCGGAGCTGCTTGGTTTAATATCAGGTGCGCGGGGAACTCGCATATAAACCGCGAACCTTTGCCGGCCTGTGATTCAATATGTAGCTGGCCATCGTGGTGCCTGATAATCTGGTCCACAATGGTAAGACCAAGTCCTGTACCACCCTGCTCTCTGGAGCGACCGGTATCCACGCGGTAAAACCTTTCGATAAGGCGGGACAGATGTTGTGCCGGGATGCCTGGCCCGTCATCTTCGACAGTAAGCTCAGCTTTGTTTTTCCTCGTAGTCCAAGCGATCTTGATATTGCTTGCTGCTGGCGTGTGGCGAACTGCGTTCTGGATTAGATTAGTGAAGGCACTGTGTAGCTCACCCTCGTTTCCCAGTAAGTTGATGTGCGGGTTTATGCTGACATCGAAAGTATGTAGCCCGTTACTAACAGCTTTGGCATCTTCGCAGATCATATCCACCAGTTCTTTAATTACCACGGGTTTGCGCCCATGCTCTTTATGATTTTGTAAGGATTCGAGCCTTGCGAGCAGCAGACTATCGTTGATTATGGATTCCATCCTCCGTGCCTGCTTCAGCATAGTGTTTATGGCATCCTTGGTTTCATTTGTGACCATCTCTTGCAGTGTTTCCAGATAGCCGGTAATCACTGTTAAGGGTGTGCGCAACTCATGAGATGCATTGGCGATCAAATCGCGCCGCATTTTTTCAAGATTGTGAACCTGAGTAATATCACGAAAAATCAGTAGCCGGGAGTCACGACCATAAGGAACTATTTGTGCCTGTAACCTTGTCTTTTTATTGATTGGAGAGGGCAGTTGAATCGGGTATTTGAAGTCATTTCGCGCTAGGTAACGGGCAAATTCAGGGTATCTTATCAGATTGGATATAGTCTGATTCAAGTCCTTTTTGCGTTTAAGTCCCATGAGTCTGCAGGCAGCTTTGTTGATCCATTGTGTCTCGTTTCGTTGGTTAAGCACAATAACCGCGTCAGGCATGGCGCGTGCGGACTCTTGGAATCGTTTGATAATCCGCTCCATGTTTTTTTTCTGTTTATTAAAGCGGTTTTGTAGATAAAGCCCACGATAAGAAAGATTCTCTATAGCGCCGCTATCTTGCGGAGGATTGTCCAAGTGATCGCGCATGAACCACTGATAAAAAGTGAATACACGGTAGTAAAGTTTTATTAATGCGGCAAGAGTGCCGGCGGCTATGCCGAGAGAACTGCTCCCTAAAAGCATTCCTGCCAGCCAGCAGGTAAAGATAAGAAGCAGCGTTCTGGTGAATTCGTTGAACCATGGGTTATGCATGATTGGTGGTCAGGTTGTTTGTGGTTCCCGGATTGACAGACGGTAGCCAGTTCCTCTTACTGTCTGGACAAGGTGGTCCAGCTTGTACGGTTCTAATGCCTTTCGCAGCCGGAAAATATGTACATCCACAGTTCGTTCTTCGATATATGCGGTTTCGCCCCAGATATAATCCAGTAATTGTGGCCTGCTGTAAACACGTTCCTTATGTGTCATCAGGAATTTCAAGAGATGGTACTCCGTAGGTCCTAGATGAAGCTCGATATCTCTAGCGAAAACCCGATGGCTGTCTGATTCCAGTGTGAGCTGTTCCACGGTGAGTGTTTCTCCGGTTTTTTGAGCCTTCGCACGCTTGAGTACAGCACCGATTCTTGCGATCAATTCTCTGGTGGAAAATGGTTTTGTGATGTAGTCGTCGCAGCCCGCCCCAAAACCTCTTAGCTTGTCATTTTCTTCGGTTTTGGCGGTGAGCATAATGATGGGGATATCCTGATACAGTTCTTTTTTTCGCAGCATCGTGGCGAGATCAATACCACTGGCCGTCGGCAGCATCCAGTCTAGCAGGATGATGTCAGGAAGTGTCGAGCATATCTGGGTATAGGCCTGCTCGGCACTTTCCGCTTGTCGACAGAGAAAGTCCGGTTGTCTTAGAGCAAAGCAGATCATATCTCTTATGGGTTGCTCGTCATCAACAACCAGCACGTTGGTTTGCATCATATCCGACTCATGTTACCAGTATACATTCCACAATATAAGTATGACAATTTCGTGACCTTGGCGGGCGTTGTTAGGGGTTTTTTGCCATGCTTGAAGTCTGCCAAAGGCTGCGCATTAACATATTATTTTGGAAAAACCATATATTTGGAATTGACATCGTGTGGTTGGTGCTGCAAAATTGATCGGATGCGCTGTGTGGCTGGAGGGGTTCCCGAGTGGCCAAAGGGGGCAGACTGTAAATCTGCTGGCTCCGCCTTCGGTGGTTCGAATCCACCCCCCTCCACCATTTTTCCGGTAATATAGGGATTTAGGATGTTGGGATTGTTCCACCGGGCATCAGCAAAGCGGGCGTAGTTCAATGGTAGAATCTCAGCCTTCCAAGCTGACTATGAGGGTTCGATTCCCTTCGCCCGCTCCAGATGTAGAAGGCAGGTTCTCAGATGACTGTGGTCCCTCTTTTGTACCTCAGGCTCATATAGCTCAGTCGGTAGAGCACTTCCTTGGTAAGGAAGAGGTCTCCGGTTCAAGTCCGGATATGAGCTCCAGGTTTGTCGGGGTATAACTTATGAACCAGCGCATCCATATTGAAATTGTTGTTGATATACAGAACTGACTGAGGAAATAACGGTGTCTAAAGAGAAATTTGAACGCACGAAGCCTCATGTTAACGTGGGGACGATTGGGCATGTTGATCATGGCAAGACCACGTTGACGGCGGCGAT
>JAPYNQ010000058.1:0-2500 GCA_028289815.1 Gammaproteobacteria bacterium
TTCGTGCAGGTCGGAACTTACCCGACAAGGAATTTCGCTACCTTAGGACCGTTATAGTTACGGCCGCCGTTTACCGGGGCTTCGATCAAGAGCTTCGCCGAAGCTAACCCCATCAATTAACCTTCCGGCACCGGGCAGGCGTCACACCCTATACGTCCTCTTGCGAGTTTGCAGAGTGCTATGTTTTTAGTAAACAGTCGCAGCCACCATTTTATTGCAACCCCCTTCCGCTTAACCCGCTCAGGGCCTCACGTACCAAGGGCGTACCTTCTCCCGAAGTTACGGTACCATTTTGCCTAGTTCCTTCACCAGAGTTCTCTCAAGCGCCTTAGAATACTCATCTCGCCCACCTGTGTCGGTTTGGGGTACGGTCCTGATAACCTGAAGTTTAGAGGATTTTCCTGGAAGCATGGTGTCAACCGCTTCGCTCCTTAAAAAAGGTGCTCGTCATCACATCTCGACATAAAAGAACCCGGATTTGCCTGAGTCCTCTGCCTACATGCTTAAACCGGGACATCCAACACCCGGCCGGCCTAACCTTCTCCGTCTCCCCATCACAGTTATCAGCGGTACAGGAATATTAACCTGTTTCCCATCGGCTACGCATTTCTGCCTCACCTTAGGGGCCGACTTACCCTGCGTCGATTAGCGTGGCGCAGGAAACCTTGGGCTTTCGGCGTGGGGGCCTTTCACCCCCATTATCGTTACTCATGTCAGCATTCGCACTTCTGATACCTCCAGCATGTCTTACGACACACCTTCACAGGCTTACAGAACGCTCCTCTACCGCGCCAAAGGTTGAACAAAGTGGAAAAAAAATTCAATGCAAAAGATTTGCACTCATGTCGCCCGCCAATATGCGATCTATAATCTCTGTGAAGATTTTCCGGATATCTTCATCTGACTTCCTCCCCCTTAAATGGGAAACAATACCAGTCAATATTCTTGGAAGCACCAAACACAGACCCTGATAGCTCTCATTCGCATCCAGCCTATCGTCATACTCACGCATGACGGATACTACAGCTTGGTCGAACTCCTCAGCATTTGAAGACACATCAACTTTATTTGTCATTATCTCACCTCGACTGAATGATTAAAGTCGTTTCAAGATATATTAATTTATCCACTTTATTCAACCTTCGGCACCCGCAGCTTCGGTACACAACTTAAGCCCCGTTAAATCTTCCGCGCAGGCCGACTCGACTAGTGAGCTATTACGCTTTCTTTAAAGGATGGCTGCTTCTAAGCCAACCTCCTAGCTGTCTGTGCCTTCCCACATCGTTTGCCACTGAGTTGTGATTTGGGGACCTTAGCTGGCGGTCTGGGTTGTTTCCCTTTCGACGACGGACCTTAGCACCCGCCGTCTGTCTCCCGTGATTGCACTTCTCGGTATTCGGAGTTTGCAATGGTTTGGTAAGCCGGGATGGCCCCCTAGCCATAACAGTGCTCTACCCCCGAGAGTGAGACACGAGGCGCTACCTAAATAGCTTTCGAGGAGAACCAGCTATCTCCGGGCTTGATTAGCCTTTCACTCCTATCCACAGCTCATCCCCCCATTTTTCAACATAGGTGGGTTCGGGCCTCCAGTGAATGTTACTCCACCTTCACCCTGGCCATGGATAGATCGCCCGGTTTCGGGTCTACTCCCAGCGACTAAAACGCCCTATTCAGACTCGGTTTCCCTACGCCTCCCCTAATCGGTTAAGCTTGCCACTGAGAAGTAAGTCGCTGACCCATTATACAAAAGGTACGCCGTCACTCTGAGTGGACCCTGTGTTGCCACTGGTTCCATAGAGCTCCGACTGCTTGTACGCATACGGTTTCAGGTTCTGTTTCACTCCCCTCACCGGGGTTCTTTTCGCCTTTCCCTCACGGTACTGGTTCACTATCGGTCGGTAGAGAGTATTTAGCCTTGGAGGATGGTCCCCCCATGTTCAGACAGCGTTTCACGTGTGCCGTCCTACTTGATATGACAGTCATATTGTTTCGTGTACGGGGCTATCACCCTCTATGGCCACACTTTCCAGGTGTGTTCCACTACAAATATAGCTGTTCGGCTGTTCCCTGTTCGCTCGCCGCTACTGAGGGAATCTCGGTTGATTTCTTTTCCTCCGGGTACTTAGATGTTTCAGTTCCCCGGGTTTGCCTCTGTATCCTATGTATTCAGATACAGATACCTTGAATAAGGTGGGTTTCCCCATTCGGAAATCCCCGGATCAAAGCAAGCTTGACTGCTCCCCGAGGCTTATCGCAGCCTACCACGTCCTTCATCGCCTTCTACCGCCTAGGCATCCGCCATATGCGCTTAATAACTTGACCATATAACCCCAAGCAGTCTTTATATCTTCAAACATGAAAACTTCACAGCAGTCATATCCGAAGTCCGGCATAAAAACCAAAACAGGTTACATGGCTTTTGCTGATTGCATTCGCAACATACCCTGACTATAAAAAAGACTGATATCAATTAAACCAACTTAATATCTGCTTTTAATGT
>JAPYNQ010000058.1:7500-24167 GCA_028289815.1 Gammaproteobacteria bacterium
TCCCCGCCTCGACGTCTGCCTTAAACTGCTCGGTTTCCGCTATTGGCCGGAAACTGAGCAATTCAAAATAACGCCACATCAGCTCATCCGAAACGGACATGAACTTGCCAAACATCTGATCCGGGCTATCCGAGACACCAACGTAGTTGTTCAGTGACTTGGACATCTTCTGCATGCCGTTAAGCCCCTCAAGGATCGGCATGGTCAAAATCACCTGCGGCGACTGACCATAGGCTTCCTGTAACTGACGACCAACCAGCAGATTAAATTTCTGGTCAGTTCCACCCAGCTCGACATCCGCTTGCAGAACCACAGAGTCATAACCCTGCACGAGTGGATAGAGCAGCTCGTGAATTGCGATCATCTGACCGCTTTTGTAACGTTTATTAAAATCATCTCGTTCCAGCATACGGGCTACCGTATGCTTGGCCGCTAACTGAATCAAATCTGCGGCATTCATCTGCTGCATCCACGATGAATTGAAAAGCACCGTGGTTTTTTTTGGATCCAGAATTTTGAAAATCTGTTGCTCATAGGTCCTGGCATTTTTCAATACCTCTTCTTTGGTCAATGATGGTCGGGTTGTATTTTTTCCGGTCGGGTCACCTATCATTCCGGTAAAGTCGCCGATCAGGAACAGAACTTCATGGTCAAGCTCCTGAAACTGCCGTAGCTTATTTATCAATACTGTATGCCCCAAATGAAGATCGGGGGCCGTCGGATCAAAACCTGCCTTGACTTTGAGCGGGCACCCTGATTCGAGTTTTCTAACAAGCTCTTCTTCAGGCAGAATCTCGTCAACACCTCGCTTGATAAGTTCCATTTGTTCGCTGACTGATGCCATCAACTTCCTCAAAATTCGGCTTGGATAACAGGCGCGACATTATAACGAGATTGCCTAGCAAACCACCTGGATATTTCGATGCCATTGGTAGCAGACGATGTATGAGCTCAGAGGCCTGTCACACTATGCAGAAGATGAAAACGAACACAATATCAGTACATATCCTGCATTCAGAAACCTGTGAGACTTTTCAAGAATATAAAAATCAGGTAGTCCGTGCGTTTTTGCCCAGCAGCTCACCTCTGGTCAATCACTCAATCCGCAGCGGAACGACAAGAAAGCGCTTAGGAGATTTAATGCTTACTGAAGGCCTGTCCCACAATAAAAAACGGTTCCGGGGGAACCGGAACCGAATGAGTAATGGCCGGATGGGAACGTCCAGCCTAGGTAATACGAGTAGCTATCAGCACAACCATACCCTGCGCAGATATACGTAACCCATTGTGCCCTCATTAATTATCCCCAGCGCAAGGCCTTGTATAGGTCCACCACACACTGCACTTTGTTGTTGTTGATAATGTAGAACACAGGTGTCTTGAATCCCAGTATTCTGTGAGGTCGAATACCGTCCTGCCTGCTGCAGGCAGATCTGGCACATCGGCGATTAGTCGACCAATGGTCGATACGCTCAGGCCAGCCAAGTTGTTTACCTGACGCCAGGGTTCGAGCAGGGCATGAATCTGCTTCTTACCTCGGTTGGGAAAGTCCCAGCGCGACGGACGAATTCGGCTGACCACCGCACCAGACCAATGGCATGGCTGCTTCGTCCTAGGGGCTTCCGAGTGTAGCATCAGACCGGTCAATCTCTGTTCATGATAGGCCTGCTTCCAAGTGTACAGGGTGCAACGGCTTGTGCCACTGTGATCCATAGCGTCCTGTCATTCATGCGATCTCAGAGCTTGGGCACATTCAATCGGGGCTCGGTGGCTTCAGAATTGGCTTGGGTTTTCATGGCACAACGACTCATGCGGTCTGCCTGCTGCAAGCAGGCAAAAGCCTTTTACCTTATAGTCTATGTGGTGGATATCGCACTGGTCTTTAAGCCTCCTTAAAAGTGCAGTATGTTTCTGAATCTATACATTCCATAAGCTGCCTTTTGATCATGGTCAATGATGTTCTACGGGGACTGTCATCCCGAACCCCGGCGTGGACCCCTCTATCTTGTAAACGATTGACCGTCACGCCTTGATCCGCTAATCTACCCCTGAAGATTAAAGCCCTATTTTTTCGTATCTTAACAGAGAATAGTGAATCAAAATCTGAGTTCTTTAAGTGCTGGCAGGCACTGGTTGACCATCATAATAACCTTCTGTCTGGTTGCACTGGCCATTACGCTGCGCCCCATGGAGGTTTCTGCCAACCGTGCCGAGGTGCTGTCAACACGCGTCAGTATCAGTCTGCCGGGCGAACCCGATATCCTTAAGACATGGCCTGAACCAGACAGCACCAACAATGTTATCTGGAAGCGTGAGGAAGTACGCAAGGGCGACAGTCTGGCGCGTATCTTTAAGCGTGTCGGCCTGCCTTTCTCCGCGCTGCACGAGATCATTCACAGCGGCAATCTCGGCAAGGAGCTCAAGCATATTGAACCCGGCCAGATATTCGAGTTTGGCTACTCACAGGAAAGGTTTACGCAACTGCGCTTTACCATCAGCAAAACCCGCACATTGTCGGCAACATTTAGTAAAGGTCGATGGACAACCAGCGAAAAGCTGAAAAATGTGGAGGTCAGAAACGAGTATGCTCAGGGTATTATCCGGGACTCTCTATTCGCCGCGGGCAATAAAGCGGGGCTGAGCGATACTACTATTATGCAAATGGCCGAGATATTTGGCTGGGATATTGATTTTGCTCTGGATATCCGCAAGGGTGACCGCTTTTCCGTTATTTATGAAGGTCAATATGTTAATGGCGAAAAGATAGGCAATGGCAGAATCATCGCTGCCGAATTTATCAACCGAGGAAAGATATACCGCGCTGCGTACTACACCGATAACGACGGGAATGGCGATTACTATGACCCGGGTGGTCGCGCCATGCGCAAGGCATTTTTGCGCACCCCGGTAAAGTTTTCACGTATCAGCTCGCGTTTCAGCAAAAAACGCTGGCATCCAATCCTGAAAAAATGGCGTGCCCACAAAGGCATTGACTATGCCGCCGCACATGGTACGCCCGTCCTAGCGACCAGTAACGGCAAAATCAGTTTCAAAGGCAATAAAGGCGGTTATGGTAAAGTCATATTTATCCAGCATGGTCAAAAGTACATGACGGTTTACGGACACTTGAGCAGTTATGCCAAAGGCATTCGCAAAGGTAAAACAGTACAACAGGGGCAGGTTATAGGCTATGTCGGGTCAACCGGACTGGCTACCGGCCCGCATCTGCATTACGAATTGCGCATGAATGGCATTCATCGCAATCCGCTGACCATCAAGCTACCTCAGGCAAGTGCGCTTGCACAAAAGTATATGCTGGGCTTTCAAAAACTATCGGCATCTTTATTCAATCAATTGGCACTATTGAACCCGCCCCAGGCTACTGCGCTCGACGACGAGCAGACTACAGACGTCTTTACCCGCTAAACCTCCGACTCCCGGATAGACGTATCACATATGGGAATCCCAAAAAATCATAGCAGGCAGCTTCAGAGCAGGGTATTCGGAGCACAGACACCACACTATGCCACTATGACGGTACGCAGCAGGTCCGCAGGAGATCAGACATGAGTTCCGGTCTGACAGCAGGTTATTTTATAGGCCTGATGACAGGAACCAGTCTTGATGCTGTCGATACCATCCTGCTGAAAATTGACAACGACGAGCAAATCCGTTTTCTGGATGGGATAACTCCGGAAATTCCAGATACTCTGCGTCTCAATATTCGAGATGTGTGCTGTGGTGCCTCGGACCGTATTGATGACATCTGCAAACTCGATATCCATCTGGCAAATCTTTATGCTGATTGCGTTAGCAGGATTTTGTCCCGCAATGACCTCGAAGCCCATGAAATTACCGCTATCGGCAGCCATGGGCAAACTGTGCGCCATTGCCCGGCCTGCGACCCACCTTACACTCTTCAGCTAGGTAACGGTGAATGGCTTGCCGGACAAACCGGTATTACTTGCGTATCCGATTTCCGACAAAGAGATATGTTTTTCGGCGGGCAGGGTGCTCCGCTCGCACCGATATTTCATCACCACCTGTTCTTTCAGAAAAACATTAACAGGATCGTACTCAACTTTGGCGGTATAGCCAATATCAGTATTCTGCGCCACAATGGTGATATTGAGGGCTTTGATACCGGACCGGCCAACACACTGATGGATCAGTGGATTCAGCAACACCGGCAGCAACGCTACGACAAGGATGCCGGCTGGGCTCGAAGCGGACGACTACATTCCGGGCTGCTGGCCCGTTTGCTTGATGAACCGTGGTTACAGCATAAGCCACCTAAAAGCACGGGGCCCGAACTTTTTAACCTGAAGTGGCTGAAAAGGCTGATTGATGATATCGATGTCAGACCTGAGGATGTCCAGCGCACACTCTGTGAATACTCAGCCATGACGGCTGCTGATGCCATACATACTTATGCCCCGCACAATCAGGAGGTGATAGTCTGCGGAGGTGGCGCGTACAACCCGTTGCTAATCGAACGACTTCAGAACCTACTGTCTGCAACGCCCGTCCTCACATCCGATAGCTATGGCATCTCACCTACCTGGATTGAAGGCGGGCTGTTCGCTTGGCTGGCCTGGAGGACATTAAACAGAATGACTGGAAACATCCCGATGTCTACCGGGGCAGACAGGGAAACCATTCTGGGTGCTATCCATCCGGTAACCGGGATTTAGAATATCAGATCAATCAGACTGAGAATGACGCACCGCAGCCACAGGTCGTACTGACATTGGGATTATTGACAACGAACTGCGCACCCGTCAGATCTTCCTGAAAGCATACTTCGGCACCGCTGAGATATTGCAGACTCATGGTATCGACGATAACTGATACACCGTCTTGTTCAATTTTCAAATCATCGTCGTTAGCAGTGTCATCAAACTCAAAGCCGTATTGGAAACCGGAACAGCCGCCGCCGGTTATGTAAATACGCAGCATCAGGTCCGTATTACCTTCAGCTTCCACGAGCTTTTTCAGCTGACTTACCGCACTATCCGTCAGAATAAGCGGGCTACTGCTACCTGCCGTTATTGTTGTCACACCCATCATTGCTCCATAAAGTACTTCCGGTCCAAGCTAACAGTAGTCGGGTTGGTCGTCAAGTGCCCTCTTCCGCTGCCACTTTGACAGTAACCCCGGCAGGCTTATCGGACTGCGGCATTTCCAGCACGGGGTTCCTGATATCGGCTTCATGCACCATCTGACCATTAATTTCGGCACCAATCGCCATTTCGACCAGATTGTAATATACGTTTCCGGTAACCCGGGCCTCAGCGGCCAACTCTATACGCTCTGAAGCATAGACATCGCCAATGACCGTCCCGTTCAACATTATATGGGGCACTCGAACTTGGCCTTCAATGCTCCCCTGATCGCTTAAGTTGAGCGTGGAGTTACTACCCGATTTTGCTTCCACATTGCCGATGATCGCCCCATCTACGAATAATCCACCATTAAAACTTACATCACCACGAACTTCCGTATCACTGCCGATCAGAGTATGCACCTTGGCTTTTTTGTTCTTTCCACCTATCACCATTATCTCATATCCTCACATCTAACCAATCAAATCGCTTGACTAAATTTTCAATTTTATCGCCCTCGTTGCTTGTCAATTCAACGATCACTTCTCTGGGAACAAACTCCTCCGACAACTCTAGGCTACCGGAAAGCTCCTGAAAGTACTGAAACTCATAGGCCAGTTTCGGATCTTTCGACACCTGCACATCAGATAGTCCGAGGCTCTTTGCCTGTCCGTTGAGAACGCCCTCAATCGTCATATTCACCACGCCTTCGGCAGGACTATCACTTTTCCCCACCTGGGTCAGTATCATTTTGAAATGATACAGATTCTGAGCAGCCGACATGATTTCTAGGTTGTAAACATCTAGGCCATTCTTGCCGTCCGCAGGCGAAATTATTGATTTGTAAAAGGCAATCTCTTCGCGCAGTTCAGCAGCCTGTTCTTGCAAATCCCTGATTTCCTGGACCAACTCAGTCTTGGCCTCACGATCCACCTGCGCGGTCCGCTCAAGAACAGCTATTTGCGCCCGAAGCTCACGGTTTTTCGCGGTAGCATTCGTGAGGCGGGTACTCAGCAGCCTGCTTTTTTCTACTTCAGAAGCAAACAAGCCAGTCGCTTCGATCAAACCATATTGGTAAGCTGACCAGACAGAAAGGGCCCACACCAATACCAGAATAGTAGTCAGTAAAGCCAACCGGCCCGGACGATGTTCTTTAATTACAAACGCCATAAATATACTATGGTAACAAGGCAGCCTGTGCGATGCCTGTAGCTTCCGGCAGGCCGGACATCAAATTAAAATTCTGGATTGCCTGCCCAGCTGCTCCCTTGACAAGGTTATCTATCACAGACAGTACGATAATCATATTGCCTCCGGGAGGCTGGTGAACCGCGATTCGGCACATATTTGACGAGCGCACCGACCGGGTATCCGGATGCGAACCCGACGACAAAACATCCACAAAAGGCTCATCAGCATAACGGTTTTCATAAACACTCTGAAGATCAGTAATATCTCCTTTTGCCCTAGCATACAAAGTCGCATGGATCCCTCGGATCATCGGCGTCAAATGAGGCACGAAAGTCAGGCCAATAATATCATCGGTAGCTTCCGTCAGCCCTTGCGTAATCTCAGGTAAATGCCTGTGCCCCTGTACAGCATAAGCCTTCAGGCTGTCCACTACTTCGCAAAACAGCATATCAGCATTGACAGCGCGCCCCGCGCCGCTGACACCAGACTTACAATCTGCAATCAGACTGCCCGTATCCACGAGACCGTTTTCGACAAGTGGCATAAAACCGAGCTGGACTGCCGTTGGATAGCAGCCAGGATTTGCCACCAGTTGCGCCGTCTTTATTTCCTCCCTGTTTATTTCAGGCAGGCCATACACCGCCGACGCAGCAAGGTCGGGACAAGCATGATCCATATCATACCACTTTCGCCAATCCTCAATATCTTTCATACGAAAATCGGCTGCGAGATCAATAATTTTGGTACCTGCATCCAGCAACTCACGGGCCATGGTCATCGCAGTACCATTGGGTGTAGCAAAAAACACTGTGTCACATTCGCTCAAAACCTTGATGTCCGGTTCACTGAAAGCAATATCAATATGCCTCCGCAGATTAGGGTAAAGCCCGGATAGCGGTTTACCGGCTTCTGTGCGTGATGTAATTACCCTGATTCTTACTTGTTCATGGTCGCTCAACAGTCTCAGTAATTCAGCACCGGTATAGCCCGTGCCGCCAACAATGCCGACCTGAATCATAATTACCACTCAAAACCCGAAAACTCTGCATTCTACGATGACACAACCCTTGTCGCCACGGTAAATTTTCAAATCGCTTATAATCATACACCCGACCCTGAAATTCGGAAGTTTGTGATGAAATATCTTTCTAGGCGATCTCTGCACATTCTTCTCAGCCCCAAAGCATGGCGTATCCGCCTGACACTATGGGCAGGTGCGCTAATACTTGGACTATTTTCATTACTGCTGACAGAGGGCAGTAAATATCTGGACGGAATGTTCACAGGACTTGCCCGGCAATATCCGTTACTGACCCTGCTGATAATGCCCGCCGGATTCACCATCATCGTATGGATTATTAAACGCTATTTCCCCGGTAGCGAGGGCGGCGGTGTGCCGCAAACAATTACCAGTCTTTCCTATGAGGTTCCGAACCGTCTGATTTCTATAAAAATACTCTGCGGTAAAACCGTTATGCTGCTCGCGGCTCTGGCCTGCGGCGCATCCGTCGGGATAGGCGGCCCCATGGTACATATCGGCGCAAGTATTATGTATGTATCAAGCATGTATGCACGCTATACACTAGGGCATATCAAGCAAACCGCCATCATGGCAGGCGGCGCGGCCGCGATAGCCACAATCTTCAGTGCCCCACTAGCCGGCATAGCATTTGCGATGGAAGGGTTCAGCCGCTCATTCCAACTCCGTCGCAGCGGACTGATTCTGGTCACCGTGCTTTTGGCCATGCTCGTCATTACATTAACCGCAGGCTATGAGCCCTATCTGGGCAGGCTTGACTACCAGCATCCCGATAACTCATCGTTATGGCTGGCAGCGCTGATCTGCGGAATTATCGGTGGTACACTCGGAGGCATTTTCAGCCAAGGCATCGTATCACTAACCCGGAAAACCACCGCTTGCGCACGAAAATACCCCTGCACATTTGCTGGAACCTGCGGGCTGATCGTCGCCATAACCGGCTTGATAAGTCCAACCCCAATTTACGGCACCAGCTACCAACTCACAATGGATTTTATACAGCAAACGCATCAACCACCCGATATATTTTTCCCGTTTGCCAAAATGCTGGCTACGGCAGCCGCCTTTATCAGCGGTATTCCCGGTGGAATTTTCGGCCCGGCTATCGCCATAGGAGCCAGTATTGGCGCTGATCTCAGCCAGTGGCTGCATCTGTTTACCATACAAACGGCCATGCTGACCGGCATAGCCGCATACTTTTCCGCTGTTTTCCAGACCCCGGTAACCGCCGCCGTCCTCGTCATCGAAATCAGCGGGAGTTTGGATATCATATTACCGGTTATCGCAACATCATTTATTGCCTTTGCCATATCCCGCCTGATTTGCCCCGCGCCGCTATACCATGTACTCTCACATGGCTTCATGGGTACCAACGCGCCCAACACAGGAAAAACCTGAAATCCGGGAAAGTTACCTCGCCATAATAGAGAAATAGGCCGGACGGGGTTCGGCAAACCCACTCACCGGCATCGGGGTTTAACGAATTCAGCCGCCGGGGATAATACGCGGCTTGTGTTTGTTCAGCACTCTGAGCGACAGGGCCGGACCTGACAGGGCGTAAAATATGAAACCGGCCAACAACACTTTAGGCGGGTCCAAGGAGGCGAACATGAATGCCAGCACGATGGCTAGTATTGCCATAAACGGTACACGGTGACTGGCGCTGATGTCTTTGAAACTGTAGTAGCGTATGTTGCTGACCATGAGGGCACCGGCAGTCAGGGTGAGGAAAAATGAGGGCAGAATCAGGCTTGCACCCTGCAGACCGATGTCGTCGGCCGCCCATACAGTACCCACCAGCAGCGCGGCAGCAGCCGGGCTGGCCAACCCTTTGAAAAAGCGCTTGTCCTCAATGTCGCACTGAGCATTGAAACGGGCGAGGCGCAGTGCAGCCGTGGCAGCATAGAAGAAAGCGGCAAGCCAGCCAAGCTTGGCCCAGCCAAGCTGTACCATGTGGCTTAAGGACCATTCGTAAATGACCAGAGCCGGTGCCAGACCGAAGCAGACCATGTCGGAGAGGCTGTCATATTCAGCGCCAAAGTCGCTGACGGTATTGGTCATGCGCGCAACACGACCATCAAGTCCATCTATTACTATGGCTATAAATATAGCTATGGCGGCCGCTTGGTAGCGACCGTGCATGGAAGCGACGATACTGTAGAATCCGACAAACAGTCCCGCCGTGGTCAACAGGTTGGGTAACAGGTATATACCTTTACGTTGCTTCTTTTCATCTTCTGTGGACATGTGTCTCCGCATCTCGGGCTTGCGCCCCTGCCTGCGCCTGCTACTCACCAAGGGCTTGCGCCAAAGCCTCATCGTGATTGAAGGTTGCCAGTGTGTCAATCCCTGCCTTGACGGTTTGTCCCGGTTGTACATTGAGATAGGCATTCTGATCTATCAGTATATCCACTCGGCTGAAGGCCGGAAATCTTCCAAATCTCGCACCCTGGCCGATGCGTTCGCCTGCCTGTATGGCGCATTCAGGCCGACCACCAACGGATGTACCGGATATAATTACGGTCAGATCATCAAGTTCGTCGGTCTGAATCCAGAAAGCGGCCCTGATGTCTGTATAGCCGCGGCTTCGGGTCGGTGCCTGTGGCCAGTATTCCATGAGCTTACCTTCCGTGGGGCTGCGGCTGTGATAGACGCGAAACAGACATGGGCGGATTCTGATGCGTCGGGCCGGTCTTTGCAAAAATGGGTCATGGGATAAGTCTGCCACGGTCACGGTACCATCAACCGGACTCATGACGCCAAGCGGGTGTGATGGAAGCTGACGGTCCGGATCGTAGTAGTAGATCAGCAGCAGCGCAATGACCGGCAACAGCGGTACTATACCCCATATACCTTTCCAGAGCAGTAGTATCAGCGCCAGTAACCCGACAAGCAATATCCGGTAGGTGCCACGGCGGGCAAACAGGCTGTATCGCTGCATATTTATGTCACTGCAACCCGCCCGAACGGTGGTGTAGGAACCCCAAGTTCGGCGCCAAGGCCTACTATTCTCTAGGGTAGCTAGTTTTTTTCCTTGTTAACCAAGGCATTGGCAGCAATCCAAGGCATGAGTTTGCGTAGTTCCGCGCCAACCTGCTCTATTGGATGGGCTGCGCTGTTGCGGCGGCAGGCTGTCATTTCCGGGTAGTTAGCTTGGCCTTCAAGGATAAATTTTTTGGCGTATGTACCATTGCGGATATTCGCCAAGGCTTCGCGCATGGCATAACGACTTGCGTCGTTTATCACCTTTGGGCCAGTGATGTACTCACCATATTCGGCGTTATTGGAGATGGAGTAGTTCATATTGGCGATACCGCCTTCAAACATCAGGTCCACGATGAGTTTCAGTTCGTGCAGGCATTCAAAATATGCCATTTCGGGAGCATAGCCTGCCTCCACCAAAGTTTCAAATCCAGCCTTTATCAGTTCCACCACACCACCACAAAGGACCGCTTGCTCGCCAAACAGGTCGGTCTCGGTTTCGTCTTTAAAAGTTGTTTCGATGATCGCGGTACGGCCGCCACCAATGCCGGAGGCATAGGAAAGCGCGACATCCCGGGCCCTGCCGGAGGGGTCCCGGAATACCGCGATCAGGTCGGGAACGCCGGCACCACGAATAAATTCGGAGCGCACCGTATGCCCCGGAGCTTTCGGGGCAATCATAATGACATCCAGATCTGCACGAGGGACAATCTGGTTGTAGTGAATACTAAAGCCGTGGGCAAAAGCCAGCGTTGCACCCTGCTTTATGTTGTCGCATATTTCGTCACGATAAAGCCGGGCCTGGAATTCGTCCGGCGTCAGTATCATGACGATATCGGCATCCCGCACCGCTTCGGCTGTGCTTTTTACATCAAGACCAGCAGCTTTCGCTTTGGCCACAGAAGCGGAGTCAGGACGCAGAGCCACCGTTACATCAACACCTGAGTCTTGCAGATTGTTGGCATGCGCATGCCCTTGGGAACCATAACCGACTATCGTTACCTTCATGCCCTGAATGATGGAAAGGTCGGCGTCTTTATCGTAGTAAATATTCATGGTTTTTCCTTGAAAAGTGTTTGCTTGGGCATCTGCCCGGTTAAGGGCAGGCGTTTTCTCAGGCCGAAAAGAAGCTCAGGTATTGCTCCATGCTATCCGTCACAGTCTTTTTTAACATTGTCGAATTTCTATTATGCAACACGATAGCTGTTGTGGCAGATCCGCTTTAAGCGGAGTTTGCCTGCATCGTCAGTGCCTTGTCACCTCGGGCAATGCCTGTTACACCCGAGCGTACCACTTCAATAATCTGTATTTCGCCTAGCGCTTCAATAAATGCGTCCAGCTTACGCACAGAACCGGTTATTTCAATGGTGTATGTTTTTTCAGATACATCAAGTACCCGACCACGAAATATGTCAACCAGCCGTTTGACATTATCGCAAATATCGTGCGTGTCGGCACTTACCTTGATCAGCATCATTTCCCGTTCAATATGTGCACCCTCAGTGAGATCTACCAACTTGACCACTTCTATCAATTTGTTCAGCTGCTTGGTTATCTGTTCAATGATTTCGTCTGTACCACTGGTTACTAGGGTCATGCGGGACAGGGTGGTATCGTCGGTCGGTGCCACAGACAAGGATTCTATATTGTAGCCACGCGCTGAAAACAAACCCGCTACACGCGATAGTGCCCCTGGTTCGTTTTCCAACAGGATAGAGATTATGTGTCTCATCAGTTTACCAGCCCGCCGGCATCTAGCACACGCCCTATACCAGTATCATTTCGTTCTGGCCGCCACCGGCCGGGATCATGGGATAGACATTTTCTTCAGGGTCTGTCATAAAATCCATAAAAACCAGCTTGTCTCGTTGCCGCACGGCTTCCTGCATCGCCGGTATAACATCGGCCTTTTTTTCAATACGCATACCGATGTGACCATATGATTCAGCCAACTTGACAAAGTCCGGCAGGGATTCCATGTAAGACATGGCATAGCGCCCCTGGTAAAAAAATTCCTGCCACTGACGCACCATACCAAGGTAACCATTGTTCAGGCAGACGATCTTGACCGGCAGGCCGTACTGCAGGCAGGTGGACAGTTCCTGAATACACATCTGTATGCTGCCCTCGCCGGTAATACATGCCACAGTTTGCTGCGGATACGCAAATTGTGCCCCCATCGCTGCCGGCAAACCGAATCCCATGGTGCCCAAGCCACCGGAGTTAATCCACTGATAGGGTCGGTCAAACTTGTAGTACTGAGCCGCCCACATCTGATGCTGTCCTACATCAGAGGTTATTATGGCGTCACCTCCGGTGACGTTGTAGAGCTCTTCGACGACATACTGTGGCTTGATAACCTGCGTTGTCTCGCGATCATATTTGAGGCAATCCATAGCACGCCATTCGTCAATCTGCTTCCACCAAGCTTTAAGCGCGTTGGCCTTTGGTTTTTGCCGACCCTCCTTCAGTACCTTATTCATCTGCTTAAGCACATCGCTGATGTTGCCGACAATCGGGATATCAACCTTGACGTTTTTGGAAATTGAAGACGGGTCGATATCAATATGGATGATGCTTGCGTTAGGACAAAATTTTTCGATGTTACCCGTAACGCGATCATCAAAGCGTGCACCCACCGCAAATAGTACGTCGCTTTCGTGCATTCCCATATTGGCTTCATAGGTGCCGTGCATACCGAGCATACCGACAAACTGCTTGTCGGTAGCCGGATAACCCCCCAGCCCCATCAGGGTATTGGTCACCGGATAACCCAGTGAACCTGCCAGCTCCGTGAGCGGTTTGGCAGCATTCGACCAGATAACGCCGCCCCCGGTGTAAATCATGGGCCGCTCGGCGGATAACAGCAACTCCACGGCTCGCTTTATCTGCCCCGGATGACCTTTGGTAACGGGCTTATAAGATCGTATGTCGAGCTTTGCCGGGTATTTGAATTCGGCTTTATGCGCAGTGACATCCTTGGGAATGTCCACCACTACCGGGCCCGGACGCCCGGACGAGGCCAGATAAAAGGCCTTCCTGATCGTTTCTGCAAGTTTATCAACGGATTTGACCAGAAAGTTATGTTTGACGCACGGACGAGTAATACCTACCGAATCCACTTCCTGGAAGGCATCATTACCTATGAGCGCGGTGGGTACCTGACCGGTGATAATCACCATAGGTACCGAGTCCATGTACGCCGTTGCAATACCGGTCACGGCATTGGTGGCACCGGGACCAGAAGTGACAAGTACACACCCCGGCTTGCCGGTAGCACGCGCATAGCCATCCGCGGCATGTGTGGCACCCTGTTCATGACGCACCAGGATGTGCCTGATGTCTTTCTGCTGATAAAGGTAGTCGTAGATGTGCAGAACCGCACCGCCCGGATAACCGAACAGGTATTCCACTCCTTCTTTTTTCAGACTGCGAACCAGTATTTCCGCACCGGTCAGTACCACCAGCATTCTCCACACAACGCCCCTTACAGGACAGACAGGTTAAAACAATTCCAACAAAAAAGCCCGCGGTGCGGACTTTTCAATAACTTCCCCAGAAAGTTTGTGAAATTACTGATATTGCAATACAAGGTCAAGACTAAAGCACATAAATTCAGCAAACATCATTATGGCGCACTCTTGACCGTCCGGCAAACATTCTAACGTCTTTCATGCGTTTATGTACTCAAAAAGGTTACACCTGTTATTTTGTCTGCCTGACCTCGGTTTTTTAGCGGAACTGTGACCTACTGAGACATAGCTTCGAGTTCCCGATATACACCTGTATTTTTGAGACCCGGATTTTCTTGTATGTAATCCCACGGGGTTTTACCACTTCTGTCCGCAAGTTTCGGATTGGCACCGGCTTCTAACAGGGCTGCCATGACACTCGGCTCTGAAGAATACCTGGCGGCAAAATACAGAGGCGTTCGATCATATCTATTGCGGAATGTTGACATCAGCCCCGGCTTCTGCCAGATCAGCTATGATGTTCGGTTCAGAGGAACGCCAAGCCACATAATGTAACGGTGTCTGACCAAATTTGTTCAGGTTGCTGACATTTGCTCCGGCCTCCAGCAAAGCGACAATGACCTTCTGGTTCGAAGGCTTGAAAAGGGCTGCCAGATGCAGCGGTGTCATGTCTTCTTTATCGCGGCCGCTGATCTCTCCCCGCCCATGGCGTGCGCAGTCTACGACCTCCTGCGCCGTTGTGCGCTTAAAGAATTCTTGTGAAGTGAACTTGCAGCCAGCCAGCTTTCTCTCCAGTTCTGCCTGACGTCGCCGCTCCTGATCAGCCAACCTCACTGCCTCTTCCACCTGTAGCTGCCGTTCCTGTTCAGCCAGCCTCACCGCCTCTTCCGCCTGTCGCTGCATCTCTGCCAAACGGTCCGCCTGTACCTGTTTGGCGACCGCAAGGCGCTGTTGCCCTCTCTCCAGCATCGGCGAGTCCGGGTGCAGCTCGTTTATGCGGCTGAGGTAATCGGCAGCCTCGTCAAACGCATCCTGTTCCATTGCCTCATCAAATAGTTCCATATAGCTTGTTATCACCCGTCCCATTCCGGCCATAGCCTGCGGATTCGCCGGCCGTAACTCCAGAACCCTACGGTACATGTCCCAGACATTACTGTCGGCAGGGCTTGTCGGACGCCTCGCTTGCAGATTGGCATCCGCCGCGGCCAGTAACCGCGCCACATCATCGCCCTGCCCAAACCACTGCGGGTATTGCTGCCAGCCCCACCAAATGCCCGCGCCCGCCAGCAACAAGACTCCCAGCGTCGTCAACCACCCGGATGCCCCTGACCCTCGGTCCGACGGCAGCCGAGCTTTTTGTGGCATTGCCTTTTCTCCCAGCAGGGCCTCCCGCCAAGAGCTCATCTCCTGCGGTCGGTCCAGCCCCTGTACCTGCATACAGCCTCTGCCCTGCCCTTGTCCGCCTGAACAGCCGGAATCATCGGATCCGGTGGCATCAGCCGGGTGATCGCCTCAACCGGTAGTTTTCCCAGTAACGCCTGATAGCCGACCGCTCCCAAGGCATAGATGTCTCTGTCCACGAACCTTGGTGGCCTTTTTCGGAATACTGTTCAGTTGGCGCCCGGTGAGCAATACCTTCAGCAGTTTGTCGGTCATTAAACACCCCATAAAGGCAAAATCCGATGATCAATAGTCATTTTAAGGCATAGCATTCTACTACAAAGGAGATGCCCAATAATTTTCGTCTGTCTCGCCCAGGTTTCCTGGCGGGATCGCGACTTATCAAGACAGGCTTTGATTTCCGGGTATGCGCCGGCACCTTCAGGAAAACTCTAACATCAATCAGAGCCGCTTGACGATTGCTCAATGAAAAGGCGTTGTCAGCATGGTTTCAATCAGGTCGGCCTTGCGTTGCAGCACGGTACCCCTCCTGATTGAGCACAAACTGTAAAGCGACAGGAGGTCTCATCCATCGCATGGACGACAACGCAGAGGATGCGCTCAACATACCTTGTATTTCCTGCGAATACATTATCGCTGGAAGCCCTGATTAAATCCGGATTTGTGTAAAAATTTCCCCGAACCGTTCTTGCTATCGGCAGGCGATTTATCCCGGTAATCTGCCCAAGAAAAGCAATGCGATGCCGACATACAGACCAGCTACCAATCCAATCAATAGCCTGACCTGTGTAACCAATGCCTTTATTTCACCTTTTAATTCGGCAATGTCGGCTTTGGTCTCAGCCCTTAGTTCGGCAATGTCGGCTTTGGTCTCAGCCCTTAGTTCGGCAATGTCGGCTTTGGTCTCAGCCCTTAGTTCGGCAATATCAGCCTTGGTGGCATGGGTTTCATCCGCATGGACTACAACTGCTTCGGCGATGGCATCGGCGGCTTTTTTATCCAGCCCGGCGACCACGAGGTTGCGGGAAATGGCAATAGCGTTGGCGGTCATAGTTTTATAACTATATCATAAATATCCGTGGTATGTTTGGTCTGCTCCGGTTTTACCTTGCGGGCGCTGAACCGAGGCAGATTTTTGATTGCCGAAGTGACAGCAGCTACGTTATGAGCAGTATCGTGATTTTTCCTGTTGTCACTACTACCGGTTTAGTAGCTGCCTTCGCCATTAAAATATCTTGGTCTGATAAGCGTAACAACTAGGGCATATTAGTACTACCGCAGCACCTCGACTATGAGCACAAAGACGATGAACCCGAGGAAGATGGCATCGAGTTTCTCGAATCGGGAAAAGATCCTGCGCAAGCCCTTGAACCGCCAGAAGAGCCGCTCGACCTCGTTGCGCCGCTTGTACAGTTCCTTGTCGTATTCCCACGGGTCGGTGCGGTCTTTTTTCGGCGGAACCACGGGAACGAAGCC